>NZ_JBQFOV010000003.1:0-408740 GCF_056533885.1 Ruegeria sp. F12
CCGTCATCCCCAAATGATCACGCAAAAAGCCAGACAATAACGTCCGTCCCTCAACTTCACCGCTCACAGCTACGCCGTTCACAGTCATCGAGACCTGTGCCATGAAATCCTCCCGTTTCGTGTTGTTCCTCGGGTCGAGTTAAACACGCGGGTTTTCATTTGAGAACAAAAATCTGAGGCGGTTCAGAGGATTGTCGGGAAAGCTCACCGCATCACGGTTTCCGAGAAGAACGGGGCTGCGGGCGCGTCGGGATCTCTTTCAGCAACCCACCAACACCCATTCCGGCGATGTCGAGCCCCGTTGTTTCGATCCCGCAGGCCACGCGGGACAAAACCCAATCGGCCCCGTTCAGTGCAGATGAACGCGCGCAGCCCGGCAAGCCAATCACGGGCCGCTCGCTAAGCGTTCCGAGAAACAGAAGGTTGCCCGGATCGACCGGCATTCCGAACCGGTCCACCTGCCCTCCGGCGGCGCGTACCGCCTCGGGCGCCACGTCGTAAACGTCGGACGTGGCCGAGCCGGTCAGAATCATGACGATATCCCCCTCAGCGTCGGACACAGCCGAGGACAAAGGTTCTGCCTGATGCGGGACGATCCGAACGTCTGACAGTTCCATCCCCAGGGCTTCGACACGGCCGCGGATCGCTGCGATCCCCTTTTCGTTCGACGGGCCACCGGGAATATCAGTCACCACCAGACCCGCCGTTTTGTGAACCGGCGAGACCATACGGATGGATGCCTGTGCCAGACGTGCTGCGTGCATCACATCGCCTCCGGGCACGGCATAAGAGATAACCTTGATCGTAGCCACCATGCCGCCTTCGCCCATCTGCTGGTATTGCGGAACAGTCGCGACGGTGATCATCGGGTTGACGCGATTGAACGCTTCCAACGCCTCGACATCCAGCACGGCGACGCCCGGTCCATCCGACAGCAGATTCACGCGACCGGTAAAAGGTTGGGTCACGCGTAAACCCGCCTCGGTTGGGTTCGGAACTAGAGCGGCGGCCAGCATCCGGGCGGCCTCATCCTCGTGACAGTCACCGGGTTCCAGTTGCGCGACAGTGACGGAGCCAAGGCCAGCCTCGGTCAGGTCTTCGATGTGGTCTGCCGTCAGCGCGATGCCTTTACGCAGCTTACGATCACCGACCTTGATCGAGTGGGCAAGGATCGCGCCAGCGGCCTCGGCAATGGGGACAGGACCGAACTTCACGCTTTGCCCCGTAACACGGCGGTCATCTGTGCCAGTATGGCGACCGCAATTTCGGACGGATCGGCGGCCCCGATATCCAGACCAACCGGACCATGAATGCGGGCAATCTGATCTTCGGTGAACCCGGCCTCGGTCATACGAGCCACGCGTTTGGCATGGGTCCGGGTCGAGCCCAGAGCACCGATGTAAAACACCCCGGCGGCCAACGCTGATTCCAGCGCCGGGTCGTCCAGCTTGGGGTCGTGGGTCAACAACACCACAGCGGTGCGCGAATCCAGACCCAGCTTGGCAACAGCCTCATCCGGCCAATCGGTCAGTATGTTTTCACCCGGAAAACGGGCGCTGGACGCAAAAGCATCCCGTGGGTCGATAATCGCGGGGTCATACCCTGCAATCCGTGCCATCGGCACCAGCGCCTGCGCAATATGAACCGCACCCACGACAATCAGGCGCAAAGGTGGGTTGTGAACGGCCACAAAGGTCTTGCCGTCCTCTTCGAACCCCGAGCGATCCATACGCAGCCGGTCGGCATAAGCATTGCGACGCAGCGCGCGGTGGCCGGTCTCGACATTGACCTCATAGGCGAGTGGTACTCGCGCGGCACGCGCCTCGACCAGATCACGAAGCATGGGTTCGGGCAGAACGCTTCCGATGGGCTCGACCAACACCCGAATCGTCCCTCCACAGGCCAGACCAACAGCGAACGCATCTTCGTCGCTGACACCAAATTCCAACAGACGTGCTTCGCCTTCATCTATGGCCTCAAGCGCTTCGACGATCACAGCGCCTTCGACACAACCGCCCGAAACCGAGCCTTCGATCCGACCATCGCCGCCAATGACCAACTGCGCGCCCACACGGCGCGGGGCGCTTCCCCAAGTCTCAACCACGGTGGCGAGCGCGGCCTTTTTGCCATTGCTGAACCAGCGCAGCGCAGTTTCTGGGCTGTTGTCGAATCTGTCCATTGCGCCCTCCCATAGTGCTTTGACCCAACATAGGCAGGTTTGGCCAGATGAAAAGGAACCCCGACTTTAAGGTCAGACGCGGCAGTCAGGCTTCGGCGCGAATTGGCTGAGTTTTTACCATTTTCTGCAAAGCATTGATTGTCTGCAGAGCAGATTCTAGCCTACACATACATCTGCTGCATTCCAATATGCGCATATTTAATTTTCACAAGGGAGACAAAGAGTTGAAACGCATTTTTGCACTCGGAACAGCAATCGGACTTTTGGCATCCACGGCAGTCAGTGCAGATACATTCCTGCGCTATGGCGAGGTCGAGGGCTGGAAGGTATTCATTGATCAGGACAAGAAATCCTGCCTGATTGAGGCTATCGATGACTCCGAGAACGTGGTTCAGATGGGGCTAACCGAAGATCGCGGCGTTGGCTATGTGGGCGTCTTCACCAAAGAAAAAACCGACATCAAGCGCGGCGATACCGAGGCTGTGGCAATTCTTCTGGGCGACAATCTCTATATCGGTGAAGCCACCGGCATGAAGGGTAACATCACCAAGGGGTATTCGGGCGGTTACGTTCTGTCCAATGATCCCCAATTCGCTGAAGACATTGCCAAGCAAAAGGTGATGCTTGTCTTCCCCGAGAAGGAATTTGCCTTCACCGTGGATCTGACTGGCACCTACAAGGCCATGGAAATGGCCCGCAAGTGCAATGAAGAACAGCTGAGTTAACCCTAACTCGAAAGCGCGGTCATCAGCCGCGCTTTCTCACCCATGTCATCGGGTTTCGAGATGACCTCGGCCAGCTCCTCGAGCGAGGCAATCGAATGCCCGGCCCGAAAGCTGTCTACATGCGGCAACATCGCGGCCACGCCCTGCGCCTTAGGTGCAAACCCGTCCCAGCGCAGCAGTGGGTTCAGCCAGATCAGACGGCGGGCGGAAAGGTGCAGACGCTCCATCTCTTTTCCCAGCGCTTGCGGTTCGCCCCGGTCCAATCCGTCCGAGATTAGCAGAACCACCGCACCCTGCCCCATGACGCGCCGCGACCAGTCGCGGTTGAACGCGTGCAGGCATTCGCCGATGCGGGTGCCGCCCTCCCAATCCTGCGCTTCCGCCCCAGCGGCGGCCAAAGCGGCGTCCACATCGCGCTGATGCAGGTGGCGGGTAATATTGGTCAGCCGCGTCCCGAAAGTGAACGCGTGAACCTTGGCCCATCCAGCGCCTTTCGCGTTCGAGACCGAGTGCAGAAAATGCAGGATAATGCGGCTGTATTGGCTCATCGACCCCGAGATATCACACAGCACCACCAGATTGGGCCAGCGGATTCGGGGTTTCTGACGGGCGATTTCGTGCAACTCTCCGCCCTGGCGCATGGCGGCGCGCAAGGTGCGGGCGCGGTCGATCCTTTGCCCTACATGGCTGGCTTGACCGCGCCGGGATTCGATTGGTTTTACGGGTAGCGTCATACGGGCCAATATGCGCTTGGCTTGAGCGATCTCGGCGGTGCTCATCTGTTCAAAGTCCAGACTGCGCAAGCGTTCCTCGGTCGAGGCGGTTTGAGAAGCGTCGATCTCAAGCTCAGTTTCTTCGCCCGTGTCTTGCGTCTCTGGCTGATCGCGTTCGACACCGTCCAACAACGCCTCGGCCGCGCGCTTTTCGCCCGCGTCGGCCTTGCGGTCTTCCTGAACACCACGGATCGCGGGCAGCATCATGGCCATCATATGCTCCATATACCGCGGGTCGCGCCAATACATGCGAAAGACCTGCGCGAACACTGTGCGATGTTCGGGACGGTTCACGAAACAGGCGTGCAGGGTCCAGTAGAAATCCTGCTTTTCCGAGAACCCGGCAGCCTGCACCGCGCGGATGGCATCGACAACACGGCCCGTACCTACGGGCAATCCCGCCTTGCGCAGGGCCCGCGCGAAATGGGTGATGTTCTGCGCCAGTTTGGGGTTATCTGGGATATCTAGGGGAAGCTGCTCAGCCATCACACCGGTTCAAGCGTGGCTTTGGCTTCGTCCAGAATACGTTTTGCCTCAGAACCCTGCAGTTTCTGGATGTCGTCCTGGTATTTCAGGATCGCGCCCAGCGTGTCGCCGATCACTTCGGGGCTGAGGTTGATCACATCAAGTGCCAGCAGGCATTTGGCCCAATCTATCGTCTCGGCAACGCCGGGTTTCTTGAACAGGTCTTCGGTGCGCAGGTGCTGGACGAAGGCCACCACCTCGCGACTGAGCTCCTGTGCCGCTTCGGGTGCGCGGGCGTGAAGGATTTCGATCTCGCGCTCGAAATCGGGGTAGTCGACCCAATGATAGAGGCAGCGGCGCTTCAGGGCGTCATGCACCTCGCGCGTGCGGTTCGAGGTAACGATGACGATGGGCGGTTCCGGCGCTTTGACGGTGCCCAGTTCGGGGATTGTAACCTGAAAGTCGCTTAGCGCTTCGAGCAGGAACGCCTCGAAAGGCTCGTCCGTACGGTCCAATTCATCAATCAGCAGGACCGGCGCGCCGTGTTCGTCCGGGCGCATAGCTTGCAGCAGCGGGCGCTCGATCAGGTAGTCGTCCGAGAACAACTCGGATTGCAAGGCACCCCGGTCGGCGCCGCCTGAGGCTTCGGCTGTGCGGATTGCTACCATTTGCGCTGGGAAGTTCCATTCGTAAACGGCGGAGGACGCATCTAGCCCCTCATAACATTGTAGTCGGATCAGTCGGCGGTTCAGCCCGGCGGCCAGCGCCTTGGCGATCTCTGTCTTGCCGACACCGGCCTCTCCCTCCAAAAATAGCGGGCGGCCCAGTTTCAGCGACAGGAAGACAACCGTGGCCAAGGCCCGTCCGCAGACATAGCCCTGATCGCCCAGCATGGTCTGAACGGCGTCGATGGAATTTGGCTGTGTCATGGCGATCTCCCTCGGGGCACAAGAGGTCACGACGGCGCGCGCGCGTCAAGACCGGGGCTTTGCAAGGAGTTACGACGTTCGGGCATGTTGACAAGGGGCAGCCGTGCATTCGGGGCCTTTCACGGCTGCGCGCACTGTGCTAGCCGGGGGCCATGACCGATACCCTGACGATCCGCCGCCCCGACGACTGGCACCTGCATTTGCGCGATGGCGCGATGCTGGAAGCTGTCCTGCCCGAAACCGCGCGCCATTTCGCCCGCGCGATTATCATGCCAAACCTTGTACCGCCCGTGGTGCGCGGCGATCAGGCCGCCGCCTATCGTGACCGCATTCTGGCCGCCCTGCCCGATGGGATGGCGTTCGAGCCGCTGATGACTCTCTATCTGACCGAGGACACGGATGCCGAGGATGTCGCCGCCGCCCATGCCAGCGGGCTGATCAAGGCGTGCAAGCTGTATCCGGCAGGGGCCACGACCAATTCGGCCTCGGGCGTGCGGGATTTCGACAAGGTGCGCCCGGTACTGGAAAAGATGGCCGAGATCGGCCTGCCCATGTGTGTGCATGGCGAGGTTACGGATGCGGAGATCGACATTTTCGACCGTGAGGCTGTGTTTATCGAGCGCGTTCTGGATCCGATCCGCAAATCGACCCCCAGCCTGCGCGTGGTGATGGAGCATATCACGACCGCGAACGGCGTGGACTATGTCAAAGCCAATGGTACTGATCTGGGCGCGACGATCACGGCGCATCACCTGATCATCAACCGCAACCATATTCTGGTTGGCGGGATCAAGCCACATTACTACTGCCTGCCCGTCGCCAAGCGCGAGGAACACCGGCTAGCGCTGTTGGCCGCCGCGACCTCGGGCGATGCGCGGTTCTTCCTTGGTACTGACAGTGCACCGCATACGGATGCGAACAAGGAAATGGCCTGCGGCTGTGCCGGGTGCTTCACCGCGACGAACACGATGTCACTAGTGGCCGAGATGTTCGACCGTGAAGGGGCGTTGGACAAGCTGGAAGGGTTTACCTCGCTCAATGGCCCCGGTTTCTATGGCCTGCCGGTGAATGAGGACACGATCACACTGACCAAGGGCGAACCGGTCGTGTATCCCGAAAAGATCGACTCTGGTGACGGGCCTGTCACGGTGTTCGACCCAGGATTCCCGCTGCATTGGCGCGTGGTCTAATCCGCAAGCAATGCCGCCAGATCGCGAGCGCGGCCTCCGGTGCGCAGCATCGACCAGATCGAGTCCGCCTCGTCACCTCCGATCAGTTTGGCGGCCTTGCCGCGCACCCGATCTTCTCGCTCAGATAAGGGCATCGGGGTCAGAAGATCATGGCTGGCCTCTTTGCGCGCACCATCACGGCGCAGCAGGGTCAGGTGGGCTTGCGTCTCGGACAGCGTTTCATCCGCTTCGACCGTAACGCGATCACGCAGCGAGATCAGGCGCGGATCGGCGCAGGTTTTCTCGGAATAGCTGACGGGCAAGGCGGTGTCATATCCCAGCGCCTGCATCGCAATCACCGTCCGATATGAGAACTTTGCGCCCAGCCCAGTTGTCGGAGAAATCTGGTTGCACACGCTCATCCATCGCGGATGGGTCTTGACCGTGATCTCGGCCACTTCGGGTTCGGCGATGTCCAACGTGCGTGCGGCCTCCAGCGCTGCGTGCAGCCCGTGGCAGCAAGCGTGGAACTTGTGGCTGACGGATTCGAACAACCAATCCTCGCCCAACCGGTCCAGCGCGGTTTGCGTATCGTTTTGCCCCTGATGGGTTGCGCCGAACCCATAAGGGCCTTCCATAGCCTCGACATTTGGATCAAAACCTTTGGCGATCAGCAAAGCCGCCTCGACGCCAGCCGAGGCCGCAAGCCCCGCGTTATAGGGCTTACCCATAGTTCCAAACTGCGCTTTGAGCCCCGCCGCGCGGGTCGCCGACAGACCCAGAACTTTGCGCATCTGATCCACATCGAACCGCAGAATACGGCCCGCAGCCACGGCCGCCCCAAACGCGCCGGCTGTAGCCGTCTGATGAAACCCGGCCTGATAATGGTCGCGCCCCAACCACAGCCCCACGCGGATCGAGACCTCCATCCCCACCAAAGCGGCCTCAAGAACATCCACAAGAATGCGGTCGTCCCATTCACCAAGCGCAAGCGCCGCAGGTAGAATGGCCACCGACGGATGGCCGATATGGGCGAAATGTGTGTCGTCATAATCGAGCGCATGCGACACCGTCCCGTTAACCAGAGCCGCCCCGCGTAAGGGCGCGGCCCCACCGCCGAATAGATGGGCCTGCATGGTGCCGCCCTCATCAAGAACCAAGGCGCGCACGGTCTGCGAAACGGGTTCGTCTACCCCAGCCCGCCCCACCGCCAGCCAATCCAAAACGGACAAAGACGTCACCATGCGGGCTTGTCGCGACGTGGAAACGGGGCCAGCAGCAAACCTGGCCAAGGTATTGGTAAAATCACTCATGCGGCGCAGTCTAGCGTGCGCCGGGGTCGGGTAAAGCCTTAGCCGTACAAATCTGCGGCGCGGGCCTCGAAGGCTTTGACCACACGTTGCATGGCTTCGTTAAAGACGACGCCGATGATGCCCTGCAGGATGGCGTTCTTGAACTCGAAATCCACATGAAACGAGATGTTGCAGCCCCCTTCAGGCGCGTCCGCGAACTGCCAATCGGATTTCATGTATTTGAACGGCCCGTCCAGATACTCGGTGTCGATCCGGCGCTCCTCGGCGTGTAGTGTCACGCGGCTGCCGAACCGTTCGCGGAACACTTTGAAGGAAATCACCAGATCGGCTTCTAGCACCTGTGCCTCGCCCGCCGCATAAGTGCGCCTGATCCGGGCCGCCGCGCACCACGGCAAAAACTGCGGATACTTCGCCACATCCGCGACAAGGTCATACATCTGCTGAGCGGTATACGGCAGGTGACGTGTCTCGGAATGGGTCGGCATGGCGGTCCGCTATTTGCAGGTGACAATGGCGCGTCATGTCGTATGTTGCGCGCCAAAGATCAAGGGGGCAGTGATGACAGACCGCGCATATGTGATAGATGAGATGATCTCGGCCAAGGCCATCGCCGCCCGGATCGAGGAGTTGTGCCGCGAGATCACAGCCGAGTTTGGCGCAACCGACAAGCTGGTTGTCGTTGGTCTTTTGCGCGGCAGTTTTGTTTTTATCGCTGATCTGGTGCGCGAGTTGGACCTGCCTATCGAAGTGGATTTTCTCGAGGCGTCCTCTTATGGAGATTCCATGGAGAGCAGCCGTGAAGTACGTATTCTCAAGGACTTGCGCGGCGCAATTGAAGGACGCGATGTGTTGGTGGTTGAAGATATTGTCGATACCGGCCACACGCTGAACCACGTTACCAAACTGCTGCAAAGCCGCAAGCCTGCACGGCTGAAATCCATTGCGTTGCTGGACAAACCCAGCCGCCGCGAGGTCGATTTCCGCTCGGACTGGATCGGGTTTGAAATCCCTGATGAGTTTGTCGTGGGCTACGGCATCGATTACGCGCAACGCAATCGCAACCTGCCCTTTATTGGCAAGGTGCGATTTGTCAAAGACTGAGCGGCCCTCTGACCTATCCAGTTTGTGCAAGTAGCAGTGGTTAAGCTTCCTAAAAATTCTCCTATTTGAATATTATTGGACATTCCTCCCAGCAAGAGACTACCATTCGAGTACTTTGGGAGGTTTTTTACGTATGAAAACACTGTCTATTGGACTTATGGCGGCTTGCGCGGTAGCCGCAACAGTTGGAATTGCGGATGCAAAGGACAACAAGGGCAAAGGTAAAGGCCCCGACAAGTCGAAAATTGAAAAGTCGGTAAAAACAAATAAAGGCGTCGGTGTACCGCCCGGACAGATCAAGCGTTACACGCGAGGTCAGAAAATCCCTAATGACTTGGATTTTGACTATCTTGACGACCTCGATGGCTGGAAGTTGAAACCCCTGCCCGCCGGTCAGCGGTATATCCGCGTAGATGACGAAATCCTGTCGATATCCGATGACACAAAAACAGTTATTGATGCCGTTGGAATTGTCAGTGATCTCGTAAACTGAGGGCTGGGCCTACAAGAGATCGAATTACTGCACTGAAAACATCTACCCCTACAGGGATCAGCGCGTCCGGAAAATCATAGTCCGGGTTGTGCAGTTGCGGGTGCGCTTGTCCGGCACCCAGCCAAAACATCGCCGCCGCGGCGCTTTTGCCAAACTGGCCGAAATCCTCGGAAAACTTTTGAGGCTCATTCGTGAGAGTGCAAGGCACGCCCTCCGTAACACAAGCCTCGGCAACCGCAGCCACTGCTTGCGCATTGTTTGTGCAGGCCTCAAACACATCCTCATAAGTGATCTTGACCGCCAATCCCTGGGCTTCTGCTGTTTGGGTGACAAGATCTTCGGCTTCGGCGATCAAGCATTTCATACGGGTGTCAGACACGGTGCGCAGCGTCACCCACAGTTCGGCCGCTCCGGGGGCGACGCCGAATGTGGGTTCGCCCAGCCGCGCATGGGTCACGGTCGTCAGGGCGAAATCGGCATTCAATGCACCGCCCGTTCCTAGATCCGCAAGCTCCGGCATCAAAGACGCGAGCGCTCCAGCCGGCGAAATTCCATCCTGCGGTTCCGCCGCGTGAGAGGTCTTGCCACCAAGCATCACCCGCATCCCGCGTGACGCGCAGTTGGAGGGGCCCTCACACAGCAGCACCTCACCTAGCGCAAGGCCCGGCAGGTTGTGCAGCGAAAATACGAAGTCCGGCGCGATTGGCGCAAACTGAGGATCAGCTATATATGATACTGCCCCCTGCCCGGTCTCCTCGGCGGGTTGAAAGATCAACACCACACGGCCCTTTTGCGGAGGGGCCTGGGCCAGATGATCAGCTACGCCCAGCACCATGACCATATGGCCATCATGCCCGCACAGATGCCCTTTGCCGGGGATCTGCGAACAGTAAGGCAAATCCCCCAGTTCTTGAATCGGCAGACCATCCAACTCACACCGAATGGCGACGGTGGGTCCAGGTGCCGCGCCATCGAATACTGCGGCCACTCCATGACCGCCGATACCGGTCAGGACTTCGTCAGCGCCCAAATCGGTCAGCAGACCGGCCACACGCGCAGCTGTGTTATTCTCTTGCCCTGACAGTTCGGGAAACCGGTGCAGGTCATGGCGCAGAGCGGTTAGTCGCGCCAGCGTCTCGGGACTCACCCCTGATCCAACATTTTCTGCCGTGCGGCGCGCAGGCGGGCAAAGTCATCGCCCGCATGATAAGACGACCGGGTCAGCGGCGTGGCCGAAACCATCAGGAAACCTTTGCCATAGGCCGCTTTTTCGTACGACGCGAATTCCTCCGGCGTCACGAACCGATCCACCGCATGGTGTTTCGGCGTCGGTTGCAAGTACTGACCTATCGTCAGAAAGTCGATATCGGCGGCGCGCATATCATCCATCACCTGCCGCACTTCTTGTTCCTGCTCACCAAGCCCAACCATGATGCCGGATTTGGTAAAGATTGACGGATCGAGTTCCTTGACCCGCTGCAACAAGCGCAAAGAATGGAAATAGCGGGCACCGGGGCGCACCTCAGGGTAGAGACCCGGCACGGTTTCAAGATTGTGGTTAAACACATCCGGCTTCGCCTCGACCACAGCTTCCAGAACCGATGGCTCGCATTTCAGAAAGTCCGGGGTCAGAATCTCGATCGTCGTCTTGGGCGAGCGGTGCCGCACCGCACGAATGGTCTGGGCAAAGTGGTCTGCCCCACCGTCGGCCAGATCGTCGCGATCCACCGAGGTGATCACCACGTGGTTCAGCCCCAGCTTTTCAACCGCATGGGCCACACGGCCCGGTTCGAACACATCCAGCGCATCCGGTCGGCCAGTAGCGATGTTGCAGAAGGTACAACCTCGAGTACAAATTTCGCCCATGATCATCATGGTGGCGTGGCCTTGGCTCCAGCATTCACCAACATTGGGGCAACCTGCCTCTTCGCAGACGGTGACTAGGTTGTTGTCCCGCATGATCCGCCGTGTATCCGCATAACCTTTGCCGCCCGGCGCTTTGACCCGAATCCAGCTTGGTTTCTTGGGCTGAGCATTATCGGGCTTATGGGCCTTTTCAGGGTGACGTTGTTCGGGGATCTTCAGATCACGCACGGCTGGCTTTCCTGACTTTGGGTCAATTTGCTGTCGTCTAACATAGTCTGACGATCCGCACCATGCCACTGGGACATAACCGCCATGCGTTGGCGTTTTTGCGACGCAGCATTCAACAGTTGCGACACGTGATTGGGTGCGAACCACCGCACGATTTCAGCAGATTAGGCAAATTCGCACTTGCAGCAAAAGGCCGATTGAAGCGGGGTTGGAACTCTTTTAAAGAGCCGAAAAATCATCAATGAATCACAGGAGATGAATATGAAATCCGGTACCAAACTGCCTGAGGTCACGTTCCACACCCGCGTCCGCGATGACGCCGTCGAAGGCCCCAACCCCTTCCGTTGGGAAGACAAGACCACAGCAGATTACTTTGCAGGCAAACGGGTCATCCTGTTCTCGCTGCCCGGTGCGTTCACGCCCACATGCTCGACCTACCAACTGCCGGGGTTCGAAAACGGCTATGCCGATTTCATCGCCAAAGGGTTCGACGAGATCTACTGCATGTCGGTCAATGACAGCTTTGTCATGAACAAATGGGCCCAGGATCAGGGGCTGAAGAACGTCAAAGTCATCCCAGACGGCTCGGGCGAGTTTACCCGCAAGATGGGGATGCTGGTCGACAAGGACAATCTGGGGTTCGGAATGCGCTCGTGGCGCTATGCGGCCATCGTCAATGATGGCGTGGTCGACGCATGGTTCGAAGAGCCCGGCCTGATGGATAACTGCCCTGAAGACCCATATGGCGTATCCTCGCCGGAAACGCTGATGCAGCATCTGGAAGACTCAAAAGAACCTGCGCTGGCCTGAGCGTCCATCTTTCGAAGTCGGAACGACCCGCCCTTTTGGCGGGTCTTTTTTGTGTACGCGTGACCGACAGGATTTATATACGCGTAATCGACACGATGTCTTCGCCGACCACACGAATCACATCGGCCAGACTGTCAAACCAATCCTCGGCACGGGTAGACCTGCGCCGGACCAATCCCACAGTTCTAAAGGGCTGCGGTTTGCCGAACCGTTGTAGCTTTAACCCCGGCACCGCCCCGGTTTCGGCCTTCGCTGCCAGTTCCGGCATCAACGTCAAACCGAATCCTTCGGCTACAAGCCTTGACAGAGTCGCCAACGAAGACGCGCCCATATTGATCAACCCACTGCTGCGATCCTGCCCGCAGACCTCAAGCGCCTGATCCGTCAGGCAATGGCCATCATCCAGAAGCATTAACTGCGTGGTTTGCAAATCGACGGGGCGCAGCGCCTCGGGGTCCTGCCTCATGGTCTGCAAACGACCCGCGCTGCCTGCCAGCAAGAAGCGGTCTTCAAACAAGGGCAGTTCGAACAGCTCATTGCCGCCAGACGGCAGCGCCATGACGCCTGCGTCGATCTCTCCAGCGCGCAGCATGGCCAATAGACGGTCCGTGCGCGCCTCGCGAATCTGCACCCGTAGCGAGACATCTGAGGCGCGAAGTCCTGCCAGAACTCCCGGCAGGATATAGGGCGCGATGGTGGGAATAATCCCGATAGACAAAGACCTGTGCCCGCCTGAATGGTCGCGCGCGAACTGGTCAAGCCGGTCCGCTGCGCCCAGCACCTGCTGCGCATAGTCCAGAACGTCCCGCCCTAGCGGCGTCAGCAGAATATCGCGAGCCTGCCGTTCGAACAGCGGGCCGCCCAGCGTTTCCTCCAGCGCCTTGATCTGCACCGACAGGGCGGGTTGCGAGACGTTGCACATCTGCGCCGCCCGGCCAAAATTGCGCTGATCGGCCACGGCATTGAAATATTGAAGTTGTCTGAGCGTGAAATTCATAACCTTTGATTATCTCAACACCGCCCAACCGCAAGGGCAAATTATTACCCTAGCCGATCATTCGGTTCTTTTCCGCCTGATCCTCGTAGTGGCGCTTTAGGCGCTGAAGCGCGATCCGCAGGACGATTTTTCCTGACCTCGCCGACCAGCCCATACGCTTTTCGGCAAGTTCGAGTCCCTCAAGATAACAGCAACACCGCAGCGCTACGTCGCTTAGACCTGGCCCCAGATCGGACAAAGCGCATTCGACCCGATCCCGCGCATCGGAAGAACCGCGTCCATCTTTCATACCTGCACCAAAGCTGCCACGCCCACCCGCGGTCAGGAAATGATCCCAGTTCTGCGTCACTTGTGGGCCGATCTGGGCCAGTTCGAAATCTTCGCGTAACCGCTCTCCTGCTCGGACAAGGGTTTCATCCAGAAAGGGTTTCCCATCCCGGTCCCGGCGGCGCGCCAGGGCGATCAGTGGGCTCTCGGCCGCGCTATAGCGCATCCGACGGCGTCCTTCCGTTTTGGCCGCTCCGACCTGCGCCAGCGACGACGCCGTTTGAAACGGAGCCTGCGCCTCGGCCATTCCAAAGTCGTTGCGGCTGCGCGCTTTGTTCTCGGCCTCGGCGACCAACTGACTGAGCGCGGTGCGCCCAGACGATGAAATCCGATAGCGGGAAATGCGACCGGGATTGTCGCAGGTGATCCAATCCTTCAACGCCAGCGCCTGTGCCAACTTGCAGTCCACAACCGCCGTTCGGGTCGCGCTATTGTCGCCGCTGTCGCGCACCACAACCGCTTTATCCATTTCCTCGGCCACGGCCAGCACCGCCCCGGATTCGCATAACCGCCTAAGAACCCGCAGCGCCTCGCGCGAGAATTCTTCTTCGGCCGCAGCAACCCGATCTTCATGCCCGGCTGGGAACTTCTCGGAGGTGTCCGAGAAATGCGTCTCGGCCAAGGATTGCAGGGCAGCATCCACCAGCGGGTCATCGCGCCGCATTTCAACGCGGCGTATTTGCCGAAGTATGGTCGACGCATGGCACCCCGCGGACCGCGCAATGTCGCGGATCGACTGACCGGTCTCGGTATGCGCCAGATATCTCTGCGCCCCCTCAGGTACCCAGGCCGGAATGGTGAAAGCCACGTTATTTTCCATAGTTACTTGCCCTCGTCGACAATCCAATTCTGATTCCAATCGCCCCCGATGAATGTGTTAACCAATTCTAACTAGAGCCGCTTTCGTTACTCGTTCGTTAACCAACGGGGGTAAAAACCAGATTTGATTCAAAATCATAAACAGTCATGAAACCATCGCTCGGAGGGAAAGCAGTTAAAGCAACACCCGCTAAGGTTGTGTGACAAAGGCGGAGACTTTTACTCAGACAAAGGACCCCTTCCATGCAAGATCTGATGACCATGATTACCGCTTTACGCCGCCCTCGCCTGTTAGCACGGGCGGCAAAACACGGCGCGCAGGACTATGACCGGGATCGGCACTTGCAGCGCATTCTGGGCTACGGATCCCTGCCCGGAACAGGCGCGGCGCTGATCCGGCTGATGGATATGGAGAGAGAGGTCAACGCGCAGCGAGTTGCCGAAGATGCGGCCTATTCCTTGGTCCGTCATCTGGACCTGCTGATCGCGCTACTGGGCGAGGCGCAGCTGTACAAGGCCAGCCGCGCCGCGCAATATCAGTAATCAAGCAAAGGCGTCCGGCATGGAGGCCTTTTTCTTCTCGATATATTCATTCAGGGCCGCGTGGATCCCGGGGTCGAGCTGCGGCTGCTGGTAGTTGGCCAGCAGGTGCTCAACCCGCGACGACGCCAACTGGCGCGTATCGCGGCCACCTTCGTCTTCCCAAGTTTCGAACGGTTTGTAGTCCAGCAGATCAGACTTCCAGAACGCCTCCTTGAAGTTCGCCTGTGTGTGGGCACAGCCAAGGTAGTGACCGCCGGGGCCAACTTCCCGGATCGCATCCATTGCCTGTGCGTTATCGTCATAGGCAACGCCCTTGGCCAGACCGTGCAGTACGCCCAACTGGTCGGCATCCATGACGAACTTTTCAAAGTCGGCAACCAAACCGCCTTCTAGCCAGCCGCAGGAATGCAGCATGAAGTTCACACCGGCCATCAGGCCCATGTTCAACGAGTTGGCTGTCTCATACGCGGCCTGCGCATCAGGCAGTTTCGAGCCGCAGAATGACCCGGCCGAGCGGAACGGCAGTCCCAGACGACGGGCCAGCTGACCTGCGCCATAGGTGACCATCGACGCCTCAGGCGTACCAAAGGTCGGCGCGCCCGAGTTCATGTCGATCGACGACACGAAGGCACCAAAAATAGCCGGAGCACCGGGACGGATGATCTGGCTATAGGCAACACCAGCCATCACTTCGGCCAGCACCTGAGTCAGCGTCCCCGCAACCGAGACTGGAGCCATAGCGCCGCCCACGATGAAGGGCGAGATGATGCAGGCTTGATTATTCGCCGCGTATACTTCCAAAGAGCCCATCATCACATCGTCGAAAGTCATCGGCGAGTTGATGTTGGTCAGCGAGGTCATGACCGTGTTTTCCTGAACGAATTCTTTGCCGAACAGGATCTCGCACATCTCGATCGAATCCTGCGCGCGGCTGGGATCGGTGACCGAGCCCATGAACGGCTTGTCCGACAGGGTCATATGCGCCATCAGCATGTCCAGGTGACGCTTGTTCACCGGGATGTCCGTGGGTTCACAGACCGTACCGCCCGAGTGGTGCAGCCATTTGGACATGTAGGCCAATTTCACGAACTTGTTGAAATCATCCATGGTCGCATAGCGACGGCCACCCTGAGCGTCGCGCACGAACGGAGGGCCATAGACCGGGGCCAGAACCAGATTGCGACCGCCGATAACCACCGATTTCTCGGGGTTGCGGGCGTGCTGGGTGAATTCGCTAGGAGCGGTTTTGATCAGCTCACGCGCCAGACCACGCGGGATGCGGACCCGCTCACCGTCAACATCGGCACCGGCGTTCTTCCAACGCTCAAGCGCGGCGGGGTTGTCGACAAAGTTGACACCGACCTCGGCCAGAATTGTTTCGGCGTTGGTTTCGATGATCTGCAACGCTTCTTCGTTCAGAACTTCGAAGTTCGGAATGTTGCGTTCGATATACTTTGCTGTTTCGATACGTACCGCGGTGCGCTCGGCCCGGCGAGCGGCGCCACCGCCACCTCGTGCCCGACGCCGGGTGTTTGCCTCAGCCATGTGAAGATCCCGTCTGTTGGTTGGTTTGATTATTTTGGTACAGCAGCTAAAGCGGGAAAAGCATATGGATTACGGCGCTATCGGGGGAAAAGCGACATCTGCTTTGCGCCAACGCGGTGGACCCGGTTGCTATTCTGTCAGCGTTTTTTCCATCAGAACACTGTTTCCACTCACCTTTTGCTGCACCCAACCCAGATGAAGATACAGAGATACAGTCTGCTTCATAAAACGATGAGTTCGCAGCCTGAGTTTCTTCAACCCACTGACACGAGCGGTGGTTTCGGCGACACCTAGCAAGCGCTTTGCCAGCCCTTTACCCTGGGCGCTTGGTGAAACCGCAAGGTTATAGATCATCACCGCGCCATCAACCTGACCAAATACGATGAAGCCCATGACATCCCCGCCCTGCACCGCCACCCAGGCCGTTTGGTTTGCGATATCCTCGGCCACACCATCGGTCACATCCGGCAAATCCGGCAGGTCGCGCAAGGCCGTGGCATATGCGGCCGCGATGCATTCTGTAACCGCTTGTGTGTCATCCACGGTCGCCGGGCGCAGTTCGATTTCAGACATTTGCGACCTTTTCCGTTGCCATGCCTGCATTATTGCCGTCATAGCGCTTGCACATGCAAGGCTTGCGACCTAATAGCCAACCATGACCCAGGACACCCATGACCGCCTTCTGATCATCGACTTCGGCAGCCAGGTAACGCAGCTTATCGCGCGCCGCCTGCGCGAACTGAACGTCTATTGCGAAATCCACCCTTATCAGAACGTCACAATGGACTTCGTGCGTCAGATGGCGCCCAAGGCCGTGATTTTCTCAGGCGGGCCGGACAGCGTGACGCGCGAGGGTTCTCCGCGCGCGCCGCAAGAGATTTTCGACTATGGCGTACCGATTCTGGGCATCTGCTATGGTCAGCAGGTGATGATGCATCAACTTGGTGGCAAGGTCGAAAGCGGCCACGGCACTGCCGAGTTCGGACGTGCGTTCGTGACGCCTCAGAACCGTCTCGATATTCTCGAAGACTGGTTCGCCGAGGGTGACGAGCAGGTCTGGATGAGCCATGGCGACCACGTCAGCGAAATCGCACCAGGGTTCGAAGTTTTCGGCACCTCGCCTAACGCGCCTTTCGCGATCACTGCTGATGCAAGCCGTCACTTCTATGCGGTTCAGTTTCATCCCGAGGTGCATCACACGCCGAAAGGCGCGAAGCTGTACGAGAATTTCGTGAAGCTCGCCGGGTTCAAGGGCGACTGGACCATGGGCGCCTACCGCGAACAAATGATAGATAAAATCCGCGAACAGGTGGGCGACAAGAAGGTCATCTGCGGTCTGTCCGGCGGCGTCGACAGCTCGGTCGCGGCGATCCTGATTCATGAGGCGATCGGCGACCAGCTGACCTGTGTGTTCGTCGACCACGGGTTGCTGCGCAAGAACGAGGCCGAGGAAGTCGTCGGCATGTTCCGCGACAACTACAACATCCAACTCATCCACGCGGACGAAAGCGACCTGTTTCTCGGCGAACTCGAAGGCCAGTCCGACCCTGAGACCAAGCGCAAGATCATCGGCAAGCTGTTCATCGACGTGTTCCAGAAACACGCCGACACCATCGACGGGGCCGAGTTCCTGGCTCAGGGCACTTTGTACCCCGACGTCATTGAATCGGTGTCCTTTTCGGGCGGCCCCTCGGTCACGATCAAGTCGCACCATAATGTCGGCGGCCTGCCCGAGAAAATGGGCCTGAAACTGGTTGAACCCCTGCGCGAACTGTTCAAGGACGAGGTCCGTGCCTTGGGCCGTGAACTTGGCCTGCCCGCCAGCTTCATCGGCCGTCACCCCTTCCCCGGCCCCGGTCTAGCAATCCGTTGCCCCGGTGAAATCACCCGCGAAAAGTTGGAGATTCTGCGCGAGGCGGATGCCGTCTATATCGACCAGATTCGCAAACATGGTCTCTACGATGAGATCTGGCAGGCCTTCGTGGCCATCCTGCCCGTACGCACCGTGGGCGTGATGGGCGATGGGCGCACTTATGACTATGCCTGCGCCCTGCGCGCGGTGACTTCGGTCGATGGTATGACTGCCGACTATTACCCCTTCACCCATGAATTCCTAGGCGAGACCGCCACGCGGATTATCAACGAGGTCAAGGGCATCAACCGCTGTACTTATGACATCACCTCAAAGCCTCCGGGCACGATCGAATGGGAGTGATAAATTGCCGGGCATCTGCCCGGCTTTTTTGTTTCTGGTCGGTCGATTTGCCGTTACTTATCAAGACAACAAATTCCGGAACAGACAGGGCTTTTCATGGACAGTTCCAGACCGCAAATCGGCAAGGCCTCGCTCTGGATGCTGGGGGCGATTGCGTCGTTTTCCTCGATGGCCGTGGCCGGGCGCGAACTCAGCGTCACGCATGATACATTCGAGATCATGTTCTACCGCAGCATTGTGGGCATCTGCGTGGTAAGCCTTGTTCTCACAGTGACAGGCAAATGGCATCAGATTTCGGTGCATCGTCTGGGGCTGCACAGTCTGCGCAACGTGATGCACTTTACCGGACAGAACCTTTGGTTCTACGCGGTGTCGGTCGTGCCTCTGGCGCAGGTTTTTGCACTTGAGTTTACTCAGCCCATCTGGGTGATCCTGCTGTCACCCCTTCTATTGGGCGAGCGTTTGACCACTATACGCGTCCTGTCGGCGCTGATCGGGTTTGCCGGTATCCTGATCGTGGCACGCCCTGGCGCGGTGCCGTTAAGTGCAGGAGTGATCGCCGCAGCTCTCTCTGCCATCTTTTTCGCACTGACGACGATTTCAACGAAGAAACTCACTAAATTCGCCAGTATCGGCTGCATCATGTTCTGGCTGACGGTCATTCAAACCGGGCTGGGTTTTGCCGCATCAGTCGTTGACGGTCAGATGGTTCTGCCGACCTTATCGACCGCCCCGTTCTTATTGTTGGTGGGGTTCGCAGGGCTTCTGGCGCATTTCTGCATTACCAACGCACTGGCGATCGCGCCCGCTACAGTTGTTGTTCCTTTTGACTTCGCCAGGCTCCCCACAATTGCCATTGTGGGGGTGATTCTTTACCACGAACCGCTGGATCACTGGACGCTGCTAGGTGCCGTTGTGATCTTTTCAGGTATCTTTCTGAACGTTCGGGCAGAGAATCGTAACAGTTTGGCAACAGATTCCCCTAACACTCGTCACAAGTAACGCACGGTCACTAGTTGACGCTAAAATGACCCCTGAGTGAATATCGAGCATCCAAGCAACCACACTGCGCGCACTCACAAACGATCCCCGCGCAGATGTCAGGAGAGTATTAGGGAGGAATTCTATGAAAATGGCGCTTCTGCAGGCGTGCGCTTTGTGCGTTGGTGCGACCGGCGTTCACGCGGCGGGTCTGGACCGCAGCGGTCAGGGCATCAACTTGATCTTCGAAGAAGGCTCGGTAGTTCAGGCACGTCTTGGCTACGCTGACCCCGATATCAGTGGCTCACAGTTTGCACCCGGGCTGGGGGACGTCGACTCCGGAGACATCGCCGAGGACTTTTTCTCACCGGGATTGGGTTACAAACGGGCAATCAACGAAACATTGGATTTTGCCCTGATCTACGATCAACCTTTCGGTGCGGACGTTAGCTACCCTGCAAATTATCCCCTATCACTGAATCCAACAGTTCTTGCGGGTTTGGGCGGGCGAACCGACGTATTAAGAGCCGACGCAGATTTTGACGCTATCACTGCACTGCTGCGTTACAAGTTCAGCGGAGGCTTTAGTGCCATCGGCGGCGTCCGCGCTCAGCGCGTCGAAGCCAATGTCGCAGTTCCGGCTGTCCTAGGCTATGAAGTCGACTTCAGCGACGAAATTGACTTTGGCTACGTGGTCGGCGTGGCGTGGGAACGCCCTGAAATCGCGGCACGTGTGTCGCTGGTTTACAGTTCGAAAATCACCCACGATGTATCGTCTACTGAATCGTTCAACGCACTGGCTCCCGGCGCACCTTTGATAACCCAGGACACCGAAACCGAGATCGTCTCGCCTCAGTCTGTCAACTTGGACTTCCAGACCGGAGTTGCGCCCAAGACTCTGGTGTTCGGTTCGATTCGTTGGGTCGACTGGCCGCAGTCTGACGTTTCACCGCCGGTCTTTACCGGCCTACCGCCCAACAGCGATCCACTTGTAAGCTTCGCGGATGACACCTTCACCTACGCTCTGGGTGTCGGCTACCAGTTCTCCGAAGAATTCTCGGGCGCCCTGTCCTTCGGTTATGAGAAGGACACAGGCTCCGAAGTGTCGAACCTCGGCCCGACCAATGGCTTCTGGAGCGTTGGCGTAGGTGGCACCTACTCGATTGAGAAAGCTCAGATCTCGGGCGGCATTCGCTATACAGACATCGGCGACGCCACCACCACCACTGGTGGTGAATTCAGCGGCAACTCGGCTTGGAGTGCCGGTCTGCAGCTGACTTACGCGCTGGACTGATCCATTCAGTGATTACTTGAAAGGCCTTGCCTGATTGGTGGGGCCTTTTTCGCATCTTTCGGGTCGCCTTGGATCATCGCAGCGTGCGAAATACCGGCATGATGGATCAAAAACACCTTTCAGGCCGTGCATGGGCTGAACTTTTGCTGTTGGGCGTAATCTGGGGCGCGTCCTTCGTGTCGATTCGTATTGCATTGGATACGGTACCGGTCATGACCTCGGTGTTGCACCGGGTTTTCTGGGCGATGTTAGCTTTATGGCTGGTCGTTTGGATCAAGGGGTCGAAAATCCCGACAAACCGCCGCGTTTGGGGAGCCTTTCTGGTTATGGGCCTTTTGAACAATGCGATCCCGTTCTCTCTCATGGCGTGGGCTCAGTTGCATATCGAAACGGGGCTGACCTCGATTCTGAACGCAGCGACTGCAATTTTCGGCGTACTGGTCGCTGCGGTTTTCTTTCGGGACGAACGCTTGACGCTGACCCGCGCGGTTGGGGTTGGGTTGGGCTTTACCGGGGTGACGATCGCCATCGGTTGGCAGAATTTCATCACCTTCGACCTGCGCAATCTGGCGCAGTTGGCCATCGTCGCAGGCACCCTGTCCTATGCCCTCGCCGGAGCATGGGCTCGCGCGACCCTCGCCGATCTTTCGCCAATCGTTGCCGCTGCGGGGATGCTGACGGGATCAACGATGATGATATTGCCGCTCTCCCTAGTGACAGACGGGATGCCGTCATTTGCCCTGCCCGCCGAAACGTGGCTGGCAATCGCCTACTACGCACTCATCGCCACCGCCGGTGCATACCTGCTGTACTACCGCGTTCTCGCCATGGCGGGTGCCGGAAATCTGATGCTGGTTACGCTTGTCATTCCACCTGTGGCGATCCTTTTAGGCAGCCTTTTGCGGGATGAAGCCCTGCCGCCACAAGCCTATTTGGGCTTTGCGGTTCTGGCGGCCGGGCTCTTGACCCTTAACCGCTCGGCCAGACGTGATTGACGCCGCCGCTGCCCCGAATTAGCAAGGTTGGAAAAAGGGATAGCGGTCGATGATCTACAACTCGGCAAAAGACTGGCAGGGCGCGGCACGGAAGAAAGTGCTTTTCTTCGGCATGTCGGGGCTGGGCAAAACCTATGTGTCGAATGTGCTGCGGGATTCGGGCGACTGGTTCCACTACTCGATCGATTACCGCATTGGCACCCGCTATATGGGCGAATACATCACCGACAACGCCAAGGCCGAAGCGATGAAGGTCCCGTTCCTGCGTGATCTTCTTCTAACGGATTCGATCTATATCGGCTCGAATATCTCGTTCGAAAACCTGACCCCCGTCGCCGCCTATCTCGGCAAACCCGGCAACCCGGCATTGGGCGGATTGGAGCTGTCGGAATACCGCCGCAGGCAGGAACAGTTCCGCCTCGCCGAGATCCACGCCCTGCTGGACACCGAATACTTTATCGACCGCGCGCAGCGCCTTTACCAATATCCGCATTTTATCTGCGATACTGGCGGCTCTATCTGTGAATGGGTCGACCCAAATGATCCGCGCGATCAGGTTCTGTCGGAACTGTCGCGCCAGACCCTGATGATCTGGCTCAAGGGAGACGAAGACCACACTGCCGAGCTGATCCGCCGTTTCGACAAGGCCCCCAAACCGATGTCCTACCAGCCCGAATTCCTGACGCGGGTCTGGGAGGAGTATCTGATAGAACAAGGCTGCACTGCCGCCGAGGTCGACCCAGACGCCTTTGTCCGCTGGACCTATGCCCGCGCGTTAGCCCATCGCCAACCGCGCTATCAGGCCATGGCCGAAAACTGGGGCGTGGCAGTAACCGCAAACGACATGCACAATGTGCGTGACGCCGCGGATTTCGATGAGTTGATCGAACGCACCCTTGAGACCCGCGCCAACCGCGCTTAATTACCGCCTCTGTACTGAAACACCAAAGGCTTGCACCTGATGCCTATCAAGATCCCCGCTGACCTGCCCGCATTTGACGTACTCTCGCAAGAGGGCGTCATGGTCATGGCCGAGGATCAGGCTATGCGTCAGGACATCCGTCCATTGCGGATCGGGTTGCTGAATCTGATGCCCAAGAAGATTCAGACCGAAAACCAGTTCGCCCGCCTGATCGGCGCGACGCCGCTACAAATCGACCTTTCGCTGATCCGCATGACGGAACATCGCACAAAGAACACCGCAGCCGCCCACATGGCCGAGTTCTATCGCCCGTTCCAGGAGGTCAAGGACCAGAAGTTTGACGGGCTCATCATCACCGGCGCGCCGATCGAACATCTGGAATTCGATGACGTCACCTATTGGGAGGAGATCAGCGAGGTCTTCGACTGGACCCAGACCAACGTGCACTCGACCTTCGGCGTGTGCTGGGGTGGGATGGCGATGATCAATCACTTCCACGGCGTTCGCAAACATATGCTGGACGCGAAGGCATTCGGCTGTTTCCGACAACGCAATCTCGTGCCCTCTTCGCCGTTTTTGCGTGGGTTTTCGGACGAATGCGTGATCCCTGTCAGCCGCTGGACCGAGATGAAACAACCCGAGATCGACGGCGCCGCAGGCTTGACGACTCTTCTGGGCAGCGACGAAGTCGGCCCCTGTCTGGTTGAGGACCCCGAACATCGGGCAATCTATATATTCAATCATTTCGAATATGACAGCGACACGCTGAAACAAGAATATGATCGCGATATCGCCAATGGCACGCCAATCAATGTGCCGATGAATTATTACCCTGATGACGACCCGAGCCAGCCGCCGCAGAACAGATGGCGCAGCCATGCGCACCTGCTCTATGGCAACTGGATCAATCAGATTTACCAAACCACACCGTTCGAGATGGATCAAATTGGCCGTTAAAACGCTTGTCACTCTGGGTCTGCTTGTTGCCGGGCTGACCATAACTACCACCTGGCGTGCAGCGCAGAATGAGGCGCGATCCGAAGCTGCCTTTCCACCCGAAGGTCAGATTGTTGACGTAGACGGCGTTTCTGTCCACGCGGTTGTCATGGGTGAAGGGCCGGATGTGGTGTTGATCCATGGCTCCAGCGGGAACACGCGCGACATGACCTTTGCGTTGGCCCCAATCCTGGCCGAGCATTTTCGTGTCATCGTCTTTGATCGCCCTGGCCTGGGGTACAGCTCCAGCTTTAACCCCGATGGCGAAACTATTGTCGAGCAAGCGGAAATCTTGCAAGAAGCCGCCGCGCGCCTTGGGGCGGACAAGCCTATCGTCGCCGGACAAAGCTATGGCGGATCGGTGTCATTGGCCTGGGCTGTGACACGCCCCGAAAACATTTCGGCGCTAGTGTTGATCGCTCCGGCTGCCATTCCTTGGGAGACCCCATTAGACGGGTTCAACAGGATGGCAGCGACCCCAGCCGGAAACGCGCTGGCCCTTCCCCTGATCAGCGCCTTTATCCCCGAATGGTATGTCGAAAAGGCACTGGACCGTGTTTTCTCCCCACAAACTGCGCCCGAAGGTTATTCAGACCACTTCGGTCCCGGCCTGACCATCCGAAGCGCCTCGATGCATGCCAATGCAAAACAGCGCGCCAACCTGTTAGAAGAGGTTCGCGCACTGCAACCGCGCTATAAGGATATCGATGTTCCCACCGAGATCGTGCATGGCACCGCCGACACCACGGTCGGGTTGGGCTGGCATTCCCACCGGTTGATAGAACAGATCCCCGGCGCGGAACTGATCGAACTGCCGGGGATCGGCCATATGCCGCAGGTCGTCGCTGCACCCGAGGTGGCCGCTGCCATCGACCGCGCGGCCCAAAGGGCGGGTTTGCGTTAAGCCTTGCGCTAATCCATAGTAGGATATGGATTTTATCGAGAGGTAGCTAATGGCCCGATCCTCAAAAGGCTCCATTGAAAAATATTTTCGAAATGATGCGCCCAAAGACGTTCGCTCTGCGATCGAAAAGGCGGACAAGGACGATATTCTGAACTCCAGCTATCCTTACGAAGAACGGATGAAGCGTAAGGACTACGAAAAGCAGATGGAGGCATTGCAGATCGAACTGGTCAAGATGCAGTCTTGGGTCAAGGAAACCGAAAGCCGTATCGCAATCATCTTCGAAGGCCGAGATGCCGCAGGAAAAGGCGGCACAATCAAGCGCTTTCGCGAAAACCTTAATCCACGCGGGGCGCGCAATGTCGCGCTGAGCAAGCCTTCGGATCAAGAACGCAGCCAATGGTATTTCCAGCGTTACATCCCGCACCTGCCCTCGGCCGGTGAGATCGTGTTCTTCGACCGCAGCTGGTACAATCGCGGTGTGGTCGAGAACGTGTTCGGGTTTTGCGAACCGGAAGAGCGCGAGCGGTTCTTTCGCCAAGTCCTGCCGCTTGAAACCGGTTTGGTCAATGACGGAATCCAGCTTTTCAAATTTTGGCTGAATGTTGGTCGGGCCGAACAGCTTAATCGCTTTCTAGCGCGTGAAACCGACCCTCTGAAACAGTGGAAACTCAGCCCAATTGACGTTGCTGGGTTGAGTAAATGGGAGGAATATTCACAGTCCATAGCCGAGACGCTGACCCGCAGCCACTCGGATACCTGCCCGTGGACGATTGTCCGGTCCGACGACAAGAAACGCGCTCGACTAGCCGCAATCAGGACCGTGCTGCACGCAGTGGATTATGACGAAAAAGACGCGGATGCCATTGGCGCAAACGATCCGAAAATTTGCGGGGGCCCGGATATCTGGGATGCGTAGGCCGCGCCCGACGGATGATCGGTTGGACGTACCGACATCTCAGCATTATGTCATAAGATCAACGAGCCAAAACAAAAAAGGCGCTTAACACAGGCATGAGCAAACGCGGCTATCATCACGGAAATCTGAAACAGGCGCTGATCGAGGCGGCGCTATCGTTGATCGAGGCAAAAGGCCCAACCGGGTTTACCCTGTCCGAAGCTGCCAAGACCGCAGGCGTGACGCCTGCCGCCGTCTATCGCCACTATCAGGGCCGCGAGGACCTGATCGCCGAAGCCGCCCGTCAGGGGTTTGAGATGTTCGCGGATCTGATGCAGTTCGCCTATGACAAAGGCCAACCCTCGGCCCTTGCCGCGTTCGAAGCGACCGGACGCGCGTACTTGGCTTTCGCCCGCAAACATCCTGGCCACTATATCGCGATGTTCGAAAGCGGTATCTCGATCAACCGCACACCAGAATTGGCCCTTGCCGCCAACCGAGCAAAAGCGGTTTTGGAAAAGGCTGCATCCGATCTGTCACAGCATATTCCGCCCGAAAAGCGGCCTCCGGCATCCATGTTCAGCGCGCATATATGGGCCATGAGCCACGGTGTGGTGGAGCTGTTCGCCCGCAACACCGGAGCCAGTTCGCCTTTCCCGCCCGAGGATCTTCTGGAGTCCGGGATCGGTATCTATTTGCGGGGGCTGGGGCTTGTGCCGCAGGATGACTGATCAAAAAACGGTTTTGGGCTTCGGCATACTCAGGCCCGACGTGACATTGATCAAGTCCATCTCACCCATGCCTTTGACGTCGACGCGACCGATATCAGACACCTGAAACGCGTCAATCAGCGCATATTTCATCTCATCCGGCGCCACGATATGCATCGGGTTGGCAAAAACCTGAAGGCGCGAGGCCAGGTTCACCGCCGGACCAAATACGTCATAGACGTATTTCTGTATACCAACGACCGACCCGACTGCGGGCCCCATACCCAACCCGATACGGGCCTGCCATTTGTGGGGGTGGCTTTCATTGCGCCGCTCCAGATACCGCAGGAACCGGACCGCACAATGCGCAACGGCGGTGGCGTGATCCGGGGTTGGATCGGGCATTCCCGATACCGCAAGATAAGCATCTCCGATGGTCTTGATCCGCTCACAGCCAAACTGTTCGACGATGCGATCAAAGGCGGTGAAAATGTCATTCAACTCGCTCAGGGTCACGGTCGGGTCCGTCTTGGCGGCAAAGTCCGTGAAGCCGACAAAGTCCAGCATCACGACCGAGACCTCATCATAAAGCTGCGGCGTCACCACGCCAAATGTCTTGAACTCTTCATACACGGCGCGCGGCATCAGGTTCAGCAGCAGACGTTCGACACGCTCTTTCTCGCGCTCTAACTCACGCGTGTTCCGCTCAACCATTGAGGAATAGCTGTCGATCATGCTTTCCAATTCGCGGATGCGGGTGATGTTCTGGCATTCGACCACCAGAAGCTGCTCGTCCAGTCCACTTGCCAAAGACACGGCGACCGCAAAAACCAACGTCCGGCGCTTGGGCTTGATCTGCAATTCCACGGAATAGCGCAGGCCCGATTGCTTGACGTCCTCCAATTCGCGCGCGTCCAGGTCGGGGAACAGATCCAGCAGAGTTTGCCCTTGTTCAGGCGTCCCAAACCATTCTATGAACGGACCGTTCTGAAAAACGAAGCTCAGATCCGCGGCACGCACGACCGCAACACCAACGCCAATTGCCCGCAGCAACTGTTCGTTGATGGCCTGAATACTCATGCCGCCGAGCGCGCAACGATGATTGCGCGTTTGGATTCAATGGCTCCCAAGGCAATCTTGATATGCGCGTCTTCCATGCCGTGCTGGGCAAGAGCTTCGCCGAACAAATCGGCCATCTCGTCGAAATCTTCATGCGTGATGTTCAGATGCCGATGCACTGCCTCGATCCGGTCATCACTGAACGAGGCAGGTCCACCAACCAGAGAAGACACAAACTTGGTTTGGTGATCAATCAGACGCGGCATGTCGATATCTTCGAAATGGCCGCCGATCTGATCAGAATCCAGCGCCATTTCATAGAAGGTCATCACGATCCGACTGATCGTTTTGAAGCCCCCATAGCGGTCGTAAATTGACTGACTCATCCCCCAGACCCTTGTTTAACCGTAAACAACACTGGAAGATTATATCAAACTGACAGTTTTGTTAACGCTTATGCCTTTGGATTGCTAAACGCAGGGCTTCGAAAGGTTAAAATCCCGGCGCACCTAAACGCTCAGATCATCGGCACATGGGATGAAACCGACATATCCCCCTTGCTTCAAAAGCCGCGTTTGGCCCCCCATGCGCCAGCGCAACTTACGCCCGGCCGCCAGCAATTCACGTCGCAACCGGAACCATGTCGGCCCCTTGTCCAACCCGCTATTGGTTTTCTGATCCTGCGAGCGTTCGCTGACCTTCACCTCGTCAACAGTTTCTGCCTGCTGCTTAGACCAGATCACCTGCACACCGACAGCCGGAAAGCACTGAAACATCCGCCAATCCGTACGCGGGATCGAGACAAAATCGTCCAAATGGTCGGAATAGGCCGCGGACCATGCCAGCAACTTGCGACAGGCCGCATGCGACACCACATACGCCGCCGCGCTTGGTGCCATTTCCAGCATGGGGCGAACTTTCACCTGCCCCAAATCCCGCTCTGCCCCAAATCGCAAGGACCTGGGCGAATAGTCCAGCTTAACGAAATCATACTCGGTCGAATGGTTCAGTACATCCACAATGACGCAGCCCGCATCTGTGGACATCTCGACATCGTCCTCAAAGATCGCCACGGCGGTCAGGTTTTGGTCGACGGCGGCCTGCCAGACGGCCCGGTGGCTTTCGAAACAGGCGATCTCGCTTTGTTTTAAGCCCCAGCGGCTGCCTGAACCGGGAAGATAGCCGTTCTGGTTCAACGCTCCGGGTTGCTGCCCGTCAACCGCACTGAACCGGGTGGCACCTGATAGTCCAGCGTGATCGAACTGCGATTCCATAAAATCCCGACGGGCGGGGACGCGGTCCAGATTGATATAGAACACACCTGTTTCGGGTGGCAGTTCGTGCTGTCCCACGGCAATTCCTTTCAGACCTTTCGCTCAGATAGACACCCTTGGCGGGCGACATTCAACCCATCCACCCCTCAAAGAAACCTATCCTGCTTAAGACAACGCTTCTAAGCTACAACGGACAAACAAGAAACGGGAATCGCGCTATGTCGTCTCATGGGTATGCAAGTGGCCGTCTGAACCTGCCATTCGTCGGGATTTCAACCTTTGGAAAATCGCCTTATGTCGAGGATTGGGACCAGATCGACGCAAATGTGGCGATCATGGGCGCTCCGTTCGATTTCGGCACACAATGGAGATCCGGCGCTCGGTTCGGGCCACGTGCGGTGCGTGAGGCCTCGACCCTATTTAGTTTTGGCCATGCCGGGGCGTATGATCACGAGGATGACGCAACCTATCTGGATAGCTCGGTCCGCATGGTCGATATCGGGGACGCCGATATCATCCACACCAAGACCGAGGAAAGCCACGCCAATATCCAGTTCGGGGTCGAGAAAATCCTGAACGCCGGTGCCCTGCCCGTGACGATCGGCGGAGATCACTCAATCAACATCCCTTGCATAAACGCCTTTGCCGAGGATTGCGCCGAGAATGGTCCGATCCATGTGGTGCAAATCGACGCCCATCTTGATTTCGTTGACGAACGCCACGGCGTCACCGCTGGTCACGGCAATCCGATGCGGCGCGCGATTGAGAAACACTATGTCTCGGGCATGACGCAGTTGGGTATCCGCAACGTTTCATCGACTGCTAAGGAAGGGTATGAGGACGCCCGCGCGCGGGGGTCCGATATCCTGTCGGTGCGACAGGTCCGCAAACTGGGAACCGAGGGCGTTTTGGCGCGTATCCCTGAAGGCGCGCGTTATTATGTGACGATTGATATTGACGCCTTTTGCCCGTCGATCGCGTCTGGTACGGGCACGCCCAGCCATGGCGGCTTTCTGTATTATGACGTGCTGGAAATCCTGCAAGGGCTGGCGCAACGTGGAGATGTGGTGGGCATTGATCTGGTCGAAGTTGCTCCGAACTATGACCCGACTGAAAGCACGCAGATTCTGGCCGCACAGGTCTTGCTGAACTTCATCGGGTTCATTTTCCACGAACGCGGCAAGAGGGGCTAAGCGCCCCTCTTGCCTATCCGGTCAGACAATCGTGTTATGCTCGGGCCCATAGGGGAACCCGGTGATGTTCTCGGCCCCATCCTCACCGACGACCAGAATGTCATGTTCACGATAGCCACCGGCACCGGGCTGACCTTCGGGAATCCACAACATCGGCTCGATTGACACGACCATGCCGAGTTCCAACACCGTGTCGATATCCTCGCGCAGTTCCAGCCCTGCCTCGCGCCCATAGTAATGGCTGAGAACGCCGAACGAGTGGCCATAGCCGAAGGAGCGATATTGCAGCAGCCCCTCATCTGCAAAGAACCGGTTGATCTCGGCGGTGATGCCCGAGCAAGTCGCGCCGGGTTTGATCAGGCTTAGGCCAAGCTCATGCGCGGCGACATTGGCGTTCCAGATGCGCAGGCTGTCGGCGTCGGGTTCGCCCAGAAACAGGGTACGCTCCAGCGCAGTGTAGTAGCCCGAGATCATCGGGAAGGTGTTCAGCGACAGGATATCGCCCTTTCGCAGCGCCCGTTTGGTCACAGGGTTATGCGCGCCGTCGGTGTTCAGGCCCGACTGGAACCAGACCCAGGTGTCGCGGTATTCGGCGTCTGGATAAGCGCGGGCAATCTCAGCCTCCATCGCGTCACGGCCCGCCATGGCGATATCGATCTCGGTTGCGCCTTCACGGATCGCGGCGTGGATCGCAGCACCGCCCACATCCGCCGTGCGCGCACCGCCCTTGATCAACTCGATCTCTTCTGCCGATTTCACCATGCGAGCGGCCATCGTATCAGCGGCCACATCCAGCAGCTCGGGCTGCCCCAGCATCGCCAGCGCCGTGTCACGCGCGGCCAGCGTCATGTGGTCGCCTTCAATCCCGATCCGCTTGGCACCGCCGATCAGGCTGGCCACCGCGCGCCAGTAATTGTCGCGCTTCCAGTCGGTATAGATCACGTTTTCCTCGACCGAGCGTCGCCACGGCTGGCCCGCGTCGATATTCGCCGACACCGTCGTACACGCGTCCTGCGTCACCACGCAGCCATAAGGACGGCCAAAGGCGCAATACAGAAAGCCCGAGTAATAGGCGATATTGTGCATCGAGGTCAGCAGCACCGCCGGAATATCCCGTGCCGCCATCATGGCGCGCAGGCCCGACAGGCGGCGGTCATATTCGGCCTTGCTGAACGGCAACGGGGCCTTATCGCCATTGTGGCTGGTGAAGAACTCGGGGCGGTTTGTCAGGTCTGTCATCATGCTCTCTCCTGCATCGCCGGACGAAGGGTGCCCGGCCACAAGTCCGGGCGTTCAGGACAAGCGGCCTCGGGAACCGAGAGCCATGCACCCGTAGATATGTCACGACGCCATCGTGACCGGGCTGCATATCGCAATGGCTAAATCACGCCGCGGCGCGCGTCAAGCGGGGGAAAGACCCCGCAGACGCTCGGACCGGCGGCGCAGCAACTCAACCGTGGTCAGCAGCGCGATTGAGATCACGACAAGAATCGTCGCCACCGCCAGAATAGTCGGGCTGATCTGTTCGCGCAGACCTGTGAACATCTGCCACGGCAGCGTTTTCTGGCTGGCCGAACCGACGAACAGCACCACGACCACCTCGTCAAACGAGGTGATAAAGGCGAACAAGCCACCCGAGATCACGCCCGGCAGGATCAACGGCATCTGGATCTTGAAGAAGGTCCGCACCGGCCCTGCACCCATGTTCGCAGAGGCCCGCGTCAGCGACTGGTCGAAACCCACCAGCGTCGCGGTCACGGTGATGATCACGAACGGAATACCCAGAACCGCATGCGCAAGGATCACTTTCACATAGCCTACGAAGTTCTTGTCCATGCCCAGCGTGCCTTCAAGGAACCGGCCGATATCGCTGTAGAAAAAGAACATACCAGTGGCCGAGATGATCAGCGGCACAATCATCGGCGAGATCAGGATACCCATGATGGCCCGTTTGCCGGGAACGTGGCTCTGGCTCAGGCCGATGGCCGCCAGAGTCCCCAGCGAGACCGAGATGATCGTAGCAATCGGTGCAATGATCAGCGAGTTCTTGAAGCTACGCTGCCATTCATTGTTGGTGAAGAAGTCGCGATAGTGTTTCAGCGAATAGCCTTCGGGGTCCAACCGCAGCATCTCGGGCGTGAAGGTAAAGAAATCCTGCGCGTTGAACGACAGCGGCAAAACCACAAGGATCGGAGTAATCAGGAATACGAAGATCGCACCGCAAATCACTCGGAACGCATAGTGCCAGAAAACCTGCTGTCCCGTCATATAGGGCAGCAGCTTTTGGCGGTAGCGCCCCTCGTAAAGCCAGAAGATGAAGAAGGCAAAGAACCAACCGGCCAGCAAACCAACGATCAGGCCGGTCACGCCAGCAAACAGCAAACCAAGCGCGCCCAGTCCGAGGATTGTGATCCAGCGGGCCATACGTTCATTGTCCAGAACGTTGATATAGACCCAGGCCAGCCCCGCCATCAGGGCCGCCCCGATCACGATGCCCAGCAGGACACTGCCCTGCCCGGCCCCGACGAACATGCCAAGGAACCCTCCGGCAATGGCCACTGCGGGCAGGACAACCGACATGGGTTTGCGGGATATAGGTGTAAGTGCTGCCATCTTCTTTATCCCAGCTTCACGTTGTCGATGCCCACGATCTTGTCATAGCACCAGTAGAGTAACAGAACGACCGCCAGCAGGATCGTCCCGAGCGCAGCAGCCAATCCCCAGTTCAACGAGGATGAAATGTGGTACGCAATCCGGTTCGAGATGAAGACACCCTTGGTCCCGCCAACGATTTCCGGCGTGATGTAGTAGCCGATGGCCAGGATGAACACGAGGATCGACCCCGCTCCGATGCCGGGAATGGATTGCGGGAAGTAGATACGCCAGAAGGTCGTCCAGTTCGTCGCGCCCATAGATTTCGCGGCGCGGGTGTAGGATGGCGGAATGGTCTGCATGACCGAATACATCGGAAGGATCATGAACGGCAGCAGGATATGCGTCATCGCAATGATCGTGCCGAATTGGTTATTGATGATCACCAACCGAGCGTCATCGGCCACTAACCCAAGCCACACTAAAGTTTCGTTGATAACACCTTGCTGCTGCAACATAACCTTCCAAGCCGAAGTTCGCACCAGCAGTGACGTCCAGAATGGTAGTAATACTAGGATCATAAGCAGGTTCGACACGCGCATCGGCAGCGTCGCCAGCAAATACGACACAGGATAGGCCAGCAGGATACAGGATGCCGTGATTATCAGCGACATCATCAAAGTGCGCCCAAACAGCTTGATCAGAATTTGCTTGTCTTCAGGCTGCGCCTGCGCGCCTTCGGGCGTGCGGCGCATGTCGATGGCGTTCAGGAAATATCCGTTGGTGATCGGAACAGCGTGGGTCTTGATGGTACGCCAGGTTTCGATATCCCCCCAACCGTCGTGAATGTCTATCAGCTTGTCTTTGAACGGGCCATCGGTTTTCGGGTCCAGTTTTTTGATCTGACGACCCGAGCGACGGAACATCGAGGACATACCCGTCTGCTCATAGTTCAGGCGCGAACCAAGCCGGGTGTGTGTCTTCTCGTCAATGGCTACGACCATATCTTTGGTGAACGCGGCGTATAGTGCTTCATCCGGTAGTTCGCCGCTTTCCGCATCCCAGTTTTTCAACTCGACCACGGTCAATGGCAGGGTCTCGGCCACAATGCCGTTTTCAACCGATCGGAACAGCATCGAAACGATCGGGATCACGAAAGAGAGCAGAACGAACAATAGCAGCGGTGCAATCAGGGCCAGCGCCCGCAACTTGCGGCGGCGCAATGATCGCGCCAGAGATTTCTTCAGCGGCGTACCATCTGCAGCCAGCATCGGACCGGATTGAGTTGCGTCAGTCATCTGCGTCCCTTGGTCTTTTTTGGTGGGTCGGGGCCAATTGCGGCCCCGACCGATGACTTAAAACAGGCTTATTGAGCCAACCATGCCTGGAATTTCGCGTCGATGTCGTCGCGGTAGTCTGCCCAGAACTCGTAGTTATACAGGAACGTGTTCTTGGCGTTTTCCGGGTCAGTCGGCATATGCGGCGCCATGTCGATACCCAGGTCGGCATGCTGACCAACCAGCGGAGCCGACGAGGCACGGGCCGGACCATACGAGATGTACTTGGCCTGATCCGCCAGACGCTGCGTGTCGGTCGCAAACATGATGTAGTCCAGCGCACGCTGCGTGCGTTCTTCACTCAGACCTGCCGGAATGATCCAGCCGTCCAGATCGAACACCTGCGCGTCCCAAAGCATGGCGACGGGCTGTTTCTGCTCTTCGATCACGCTGAACAGACGACCGTTATAGGTCGAACCCATGATGACCTCACCATCGGCCAGAAGCTGCGGTGTGTCAGCACCGGCAGACCACCAGACGACGCTGTCTTTGATCGTGTCCAGCTTGGCCAGTGCCTGATCTTGGCCTTCAGCCGTCGCCAGAACATCATAGACATCGTCTTTGGCAACGCCGTCACAGATCAATGCCCATTCCATGTTGTTGATCGGACGCTTTTCCAACGAACGCTTGCCTGGATAAGCTTCCAGATCGAACACGGCGCATACATCGGTCGGCGGTGTGTCGCCCACCAGATCGGTGCGATAGCCAAATGTGGTCGAATACACGATCTGCGGGATAAAGCAGTCACTGACCAGCAGATCACCGAAGTCATCCGCCGCCGAAGTCCCGTCGGGCGCCGCGGCCAGATGCACGTCGGGGTCGATCTCCATCGCCAGACCTTCGTCGCACAGACGGATCGCGTCCGCAGCCACAACGTCGACCACATCCCAGGTAATGTTGCCCGCTTCATTCATGGCGCGCAGCTTGGCAACTGCTTCGGCGGAGCTGTCATCGTTCAGGATGGTGACGCCCGTTTTTTCCGAATAGGGCTCGTGATACGCCTTGAGCTGCGATTTGGAATAGGCGCCGCCCCAGGACACGATGGTCATCTCTTCGGCCATCGCGCCACCAGCAACGGCAGCAATCGCACTTGCCATCAGAGTGGTTTTAACTTTCATGATTAACTCCCTGTTATTCCCGTTGATTTTGCATTTCAGAACCGGATCACGGGGCAATCCGGCTGTTCTTTTCCCCGATGGTGCGGGGTCTTCATGCCTTAGGCGTCCAACGCCCGGCAGTCATGAGCCAGCCAGCCAATCTCGACTTCCTGGCCGGGTGACAGGCGAACCGCATCCGGTGCGTTCCGGGTTTTGATGATAAAGTCATCATTCCCCGCAACTGACAGGCGGAATCGGAACACGTCACCCATATAGATGAATTCCTTCACAGTGGCCTTCAACGTATGCGCATCCGCGTGCAAACGGTCCTTATTGAATTCCACCCGCTCGGGTCGGATCGAGACCTTGGTCCGCTCGCCCGCAGCGCTGACATTCACCGGCTTGGCGTCAATCTCTGATCCGTCATCCAGCGTCACGACGCAAGAGTCGCCGTCAATCGACTTAACAACGCCCTCCAATGTGTTGTTTTCACCAATGAATTGCGCCACAAAACTGTTTTCGGGTTCTTCATACAGAAGATCAGGTGGGGCAAGCTGCTGAATGCGCCCGTCATCAAACACGGCGACACGATCTGACATTGTCAACGCTTCGGTCTGGTCGTGGGTCACGTAAACCGTGGTAATACCCAGCTCATGCGCCAGACGCGTGATTTCGAATTGCATATGCTCGCGCAGCTGCTTGTCCAGCGCGCCCAGCGGTTCATCCATCAAAACCAACTCGGGCTCGAACACCAGCGCGCGCGCCAAGGCGATCCGCTGCTGCTGACCACCGGACAATTGCGCAGGGCGGCGGCTGCCAAAGGCCCCCATCTGCACCATATCCAGCGCCCGTTTGACTTTCTCTTCGCGCTCAGACTTGCCGATCTTGCGAACTTCCAGCGGGAAGGACAAGTTCTCGGCCACAGTCATGTGCGGAAACAGTGCGTAGTTCTGGAACACCATCCCAATGCCCCGCTTATGCGGCGGGATATTGTTGATAGGACGCCCGTCCAACATGATTTCGCCATGTGTGGCCGTCTCGAACCCGGCGAGCATCATCAGACACGTGGTCTTGCCCGAGCCCGACGGGCCAAGCATCGTCAGAAACTCACCTTTTGGAAGTGAAAGGTTCAGATCCTTTACGACAAGGATCTCGCCGTCATAAGATTTCTGGACACGCTGAAACTCGACGAACGCTGCGTCATTTGACATTACCAACTTGGCTCCCCTGTCTGTCCTTGCCTGCCCGGTTTATCCGGATCTCAAAGACCTTTCGCGAACCATTTAAGGACAAGCAGGACAGGTCGCGCAACCAAAATATGTCAGCAGTATGTCAATGACGCCGCCAGCCGCCTGAAATTCAGGCTGAATTCAGGTGCCGCATATGCCACGCAAGGCTTTGATTGCTGGACAGAACAGGTTTTCCCAGCCGATTTTCGATCTCAGGTATCGCATCGAAAGTTCTTAGATTCGTGCAGCTTAGGAACACAGCCTCAACCGCCGAATCAGCTCCCAACCGCACGGCGGCCTCGACCACGGACTCGCGTGAGATTCGGACGACCTTGCTTTCCTCGGCTTCTCCGAACGAGCCGAAAACACCCATCTCAATCCCGTTTTCCGCAAAGGCTGTGCGTAACGGTTCGTTCACTTCTTCGATATACGGGGACAACAGCGCAAACTTGGCCACCCCCCTGTCCGCAGCGCAAGCAGACGCTGCGCGCAGTGGATTCGTAACCCTCGCTGTAGCACAGGTTTTCTGCACCATTCGCTCAACGGCAGCTGAGCCAATCACGGAACTGGCCGAGGTGCACCCATAGCCAACCACTTTGTAGGGCCTCGCCTTCGGCAACAGATCCGCCGCTGCGGGCAATGCGGCCTCCATTTGCGACAGGGTGTCGGTTGTCACCTCGTGACCGCTGGGAATTCTGGACACGTAAATCGGCGCGCGACGGTCCGAGAAATAAGCGTTGAACTCGGGTTCGATCGTTTCATCCGTTTGCAGAACGATCAGACCCATCGGTGTGACCTGTGGATCGTCTGGTTCCAGTTCGTAAGGTAAGTAACTCATATCACAGGCAACTCCGGCCCAACGCGTGGACTGAGGAAGCGCGGCGCACCGTCATTGATGACGATGTCTTCCTCATGCACAAGGATTTTGCCGCCAACCGCAATGCCCGGTTCAAGCGTCAGAACCATGCCGGGTTCAAGCACCGTGTGGTCGGACGGGATCAATGATGGCCATTCGGTCAGCGACATCCCCAGCCCGTGCCCCAACCGCCCGGCCCCAGTATCGGCGTTGTGGCGGGACAGAACGTCATTCATAGCATGAAACAGGTCCGACGCAGTGGCCCCCGGGCGCGCGATATGAAATGCGCTGTCCGAGGCTTCGATCAGCGCAGCATAGGCTGTGCGCACCGCGTCCGCGGGCGCGCCGACCGACCAGTTACGGTCGTAGTCGCAGAAATACCCATCCCAGACCAAACCGGTATCCAGCATGAGAACATCGCCATCACTCATTGCGCTTTCCGGGGCGGGTGAAATGACGTCGGTATACCCACCCTGCTCGGCCCCGCCCGCAAGGTAAGGTACCCAGTCCGCGCCTTCCTCAAGGCACAGCATCTGAAACTGGCGAAAGACCTGATCAATCGAGACCCCACGCCCGGCAATTTCGGGCACGCGCTGAAATGCGCGACCGGCTATAGTACAGGCAGTTTCGATCTTGGATATCTCGGCGTCAGATTTGACCATGCGCAGGGTGCGCAGTATCCCCGCATCGCCCGAGACTCTCCGCGACCCCAATAGCGTCTGAAGCCGCAGCAAGTCTGCCATAGGCATCCGGACATGAGTTTCATGCCCATCCGGCACGCCGATTGTCGCGTCAGCCGGAGTGACCTCAACCAAAGTCTCGGCCAACAGGCTAACCCCGTCATCCGACAGGTCCGGCGCGCTCCATGTACGGATATCTTCGACCAAGGTTTGGCCCATCAAAGCAGCACCGATCGAGGGGATGACCGCGATGGGTTTCCCACTGGCCGGGACGATCAAAAACCAAGGCCGTGTCGGGCTTTCCCAAAACCTGGTCAGGTAGCCAGTGAAGTAACGAATCTCGGGCTCGGTGGTCAGCAGCAAGGCAGACAGGCCCGCTTCGGCCATCCTGTCTTGCGCGCGCATCAGCCGCGCTTGAAACTCGGCGGTGTCAAACCCCCTCATTCCGCGACCTCGGACAGGAAACACAAGACCCGTGCGTCGGGACCGATACCCAGTTCGGCGCGGACGTCCGGGTTCATGACGGCGGCCACACCTGCCCCGCCAGATGCCGTTGTGGCCACACCAGCCTCCGACATCGCGGGCAGATGTTGCGCGACCTCATCGTCCGTCAAAGTCAGGAACACATCGGCGTCCCGCGCCAATCCGTTCAAAGCAATCAGCGAAGGCTCTTTGCAATCCAATCGCCCCATGATGCTGTCCGGGCCATCGGCAAAGACGCAGGCTCCGGCCTCGATACTGGCTTGCAGGGCGGGCGCGGCGTCGGGTTCGACGACGATGATCCGGGGCGCATCGCCCCAGACATGCCGGGCATAGGCGGCGACCGCTCCGGCCAAACCGCCAACACCGGCCTGCAGCATGATATGCGTCGGCACCTCGGGGCATTGACGCACGGCCTCGGCCGCCATTTGAAGATAGCCCTCCATCAGAGTGTGGGGCAGTTCAAAATACCCCTCCCACGAGCTGTCAGACAGCAAGGTCCAGCCGTTGTCCTGCGCGGCCTGACTGGCAGCTTGCATGCTGGCGGCATAGTCCACGCCCTGTCGCACAACCGTAGCGTTTTGCGCCCTCAGGCGGTCAGCAAAGCTTTCGGGCACGGTCTCGGCGATATAGACGACCGCGTCCGCGCCGAATATCCGCGCACCAGCGGCGACGCTCATCCCATGGTTTCCGGCGCTGGCGGTGACATAGGTCCGCCCGCTAAGCGTTGTTTCGGCTGGCAAATCCGACACATCCGCAGCATGTCGTGCAATCACATAGGCCGCGCCAAGGGCCTTGAACGACCCAAGATTCATGCGTCCGCGCTCGTCCTTGATCCACAGATTCGCCACATCGGCCAGCCCCTTGGCATCGACCAAAGCGGTTTCCCCCGCCGCCGGACACCGCGCCAGAAGATCCGCTACACGAGCAGCATTTATAGAAGGGTACGGAGCAGAGCCGGCGAGTTTCTGCCCGCCGCGATGGGGATTGAGGGTGATCTTCACTGGGGTGTCTTTCCTGAGTTGCCCATTGACGTGACTGCATTCGTCCCGTTCTGTCAACGGAAACTCCATCGCGACAGGAGCGCCTCATGCCCCATGCCAATCCGGCCTTCACCCGCGCCGAATACGATCGCAGGCTTGCCAAGACACGTACGGCCATGGCTGACGCCGGATTGGACGCGCTGTTCATACAGGACCCGTCAAACATTACGTGGCTGACCGGGTATGAGGGCTGGTCCTTTTACGTGCATCAGGGCGTCGTCGTCCTACACGATACTGATCCAATCTGGTGGGGCCGCAATCAGGACGCCAACGGCGCGCGGCGCACGGTCTGGATGAGCGATGACTGCATTCACGGCTATGCAGATAACTATGTTCAATCGACCGAGCGGCACCCGATGCAAGACCTTTCCCGCCTGATCTTGGAATGCGGCCTTGAACGCGCCCGCATCGGGGTTGAGTTGGACAATTACTATTACTCGGCCAAGGCGCATCTGACTTTGGCCGCAGAATTGCCTCAGGCCACGTTGGTCGATAGCAACGCTTTGGTGAACTGGCAGCGTTCCGTGAAATCCGGTGAAGAGATCGCCCAGATGCGCAAAGCTGCGCGGATTTCGGAACATGTGATTGAAGGGGTGATAGAACGGATCGAACCCGGCTTGCGCAAGAACGAACTGGTGGCGCAGATTTACCACGATGCGATCTCGGGCGTGGGTGAGGATTGGGGCGATTATGCCGCCATAGTGCCCCTGCTGCCTTCGGGGCCTGATGCCGCCGCCCCGCATCTGACATGGGACGGCGCGCCATTCAAAACCGGGGAGTGCACCTTCTTCGAACTCTCGGGCTGCTATCGCCGCTATCACGCACCTTTCTGCCGGTCAGTCTTTCTGGGCCAGCCCCCAGACCACCTGCAACGGGCCGAAGCCGCGCTGGTGGAGGGACTTGAGGCAGGTTTGAATGCCGCCCGTGCGGGCAATAAGGCCCGCGACATCGCCCTTGCGCTGGCCGCTCCGCTGGAACGCGCCGGAATCGAGCGCGGTGCGCGCTGCGGCTATCCGGTGGGCCTCAGCTATCCGCCCGATTGGGGGGAACGCACCATATCGTTGCGCGCGGAAGACGAAACCGTGCTGGAACCCGGTATGACGTTCCACTTTATGCCCGGCCTTTGGATGGACGACTGGGGGCTTGAGATCACCGAGACCATCCTCATCACCGAAACCGGACCCGCCGAATGTCTCTGCAACCGTCCAAGAAAGCTGTTCGTGAAACCATGACCCTTCAAAGAACCAAAGACATTCTAGCCGATCTGATCGCGTTTGAGACGGTCTCGGCCGACAGCAATCTTGAGATTATCCGCTATCTGACCGACCGGCTTGAAGCCCTGGGAGCACGCTGTATCGAAACGCGCGATGCGACGGGCAAGAAGGCCAACGTCTTTGCAACACTCGGGCCTGACATACCCGGAGGTATCCTGCTGTCCGGCCATACAGATGTCGTGCCCGTGGCCGATCAGGACTGGACCTCAGACCCGTTCGAGATGATTGAACGAGATGGGCGACTGTATGGGCGGGGTACCTGCGATATGAAGGGGTTCATCGCGGCATCGCTCGCCTTTGCCGAAGCTTTGGACGTCGAAAAACTGACCCAACCGCTGCATTTCGCCTTTACCTACGACGAGGAAACCGGCTGTCTGGGCGCGCAGAATCTGGTCAATGACCTGTCCCAACGCGGCATCGTGCCCGACATTGCCATCATCGGCGAACCGACCGAAATGCGGGTGATCGAAGGCCATAAGGGTTGCTTTGAATACACCACGCGTTTTACCGGGCTGGAAGGTCACAGCTCGTCCCCGGATGACGGTGTAAACGCCGCCGAATACGCCGCGCGTTATGTGGGCAAGTTGCTTGAACTGCGCCATATTTTGAAATCGCGCGCACCGGCGGGCAGCGCGTTTGAACCCCCATGGACCACGATCAATGTCGGGTTCTTCAATAGCGGCGTCGCGCATAATGTGATCGCCAGCAAGGCCGAGATAGGCTGGGAAATGCGCCCGGTTCAGGCCAGCGACGCCGATCTCGTTAACCAGACGCTCAGCGACTACATTAACCACACGCTACTACCCGAAATGCAGGCCGTTCACCCCGAAGCCAGCATCACGCAGGACGTCGTCGCCGAAGTTCAGGGGTTGGAGCCGATGGAGGACAACGTTGCCCGCAAATTGGTGGCCGAACTGACCGGCGCCAACGGCACAGGCACTGTAGCCTTCGCCACCGAGGCCGGTCTGTTCCAGCAGCTTGGCGTTCACGCCATCGTCTGTGGGCCGGGCTCAATCACCCAAGCGCACAAGGCCGACGAATATGTCGAGATCGAACAGCTGGACCTGTGTTGCCGGATGCTGGACCGTCTGGGCCGCCGCCTGACCGCCTAGCCCGTGCCGCGCGTCCGATCATAGGCGGACCGCGCGGGCTGAACATGGGCCGCGCGGACATCCTCGCCGGGATCATAGACCTCCATCACCAGCGGATAGCAGGCGGCCACGTCTGACGAATGCTCGGATGAACAATCGCCGCCGGGACAGGCCGATAGACCCACGATCAGGTCAATCTCGGCGTAGAATTCCAGATAGTCGCCGGGGCGCACCGGGCTGGCCTTCATGAAATACTGCCCTGTGTCGCGGGTAAAGCCGGTACACATGAAGACATTCAGCACATCATGCACATGCATCTCGGCCTCGTGCAGCGGCAGGTCGCAATGATCGGCCAAGGCGCGGGTCAGGTTCGAATGGCAGCAATAGTGATAGTCGTCCCCCGACAGCAACCGTCCCGTATAAGGATCACAGCGCGTCCCGATCACGTCATGGACCGATCCTCCGTAGGCATCGAACCCATACCAGTCCAGCGTGTCTCCGACGATGGTCGCCATCGGGCGCATGTTGGGAAAGCTAGACCACATACGGTCGCCGGTGGACAAATGCGTACCGTGCAAAGCGCGGGTTTTACCCGAATAAAACCGCTCGGTCAGGTCATGTTTGTTCCACATGTTCAGATCGCCCACCTGTGGGCCATCCACCGAAAGCACGCGCAGAAAGGCCCCTGCGGGCACCTCGACACAAACTGCATCGCGCGGGGCCGCCGTCGCCTCGGCCGTTTTCTTCGCCCCCTGTCGAAGAGCATTCAGCCCGGCGATGTCGGGTTGCGGCAAACTATCCGGCGGGTAGCAGATGACCGGAGGCAGGCTCTGACGGACGACCGCATCTACCGGTGCTGTGAAATTCGGTGCCTTCAGTTTCATGCCTGCTCTCCCTGTGTTTCCACAGGTTTAGCGCATCATTAACAGCTGCGCTATCTGCACTTATGTTATGATTGCTGTCGAAGTAGGTCGGAGAGTTTGGCGAGGCCGCAAACAACCTTAGGCAACCTGAGTGTTACCCCCCACCATCGGTTCATCATTCAGATACTTGGGTCTGATTCAGACAGATCGATGTCGCATCTGAGGATACCCAACCGCACCAAAATAGTTAATTCTGGAAAAAAAGGTCCGATTCATGCGATATTCCGGCTTTCGAGTCATCAAAGAGGCACTGACCGGCCATAAGGGCTGGAAACCGGTCTGGCGCGAGCCTGACCCAAAACCTCATTACGACGTCATCATCATTGGCGGCGGCGGTCACGGTCTGGCAACGGCGCACTACCTGTCCAAGGTCTACGGCCAGCGCAATGTGGCAGTGGTCGAGAAAGGCTGGATCGGGGGAGGCAATGTGGGGCGCAACACGACGATCGTGCGCTCGAACTACATGCTGGACGGGAATGAGCCCTTCTACGAATTCTCGCTGAAACTGTGGGAGGGGCTGGAGCAAGACGTCAACTATAACGCCATGATGAGCCAGCGCGGTATCATCAACCTGTTCCACACGGACGGCCAGCGCGACGCCTATACGCGGCGCGGCAATGCGATGATCCTGAACGGTGCTGATGCGGAACTGCTGGACGCCGACCAGGTACGGGCCGAACATCCCTATTTGAATTTCGACGACGCCCGGTTTCCCATCAAAGGCGGTCTCGTCCAGCGCCGCGCGGGCACGGCCCGCCATGACGCGGTGGCTTGGGGTTATGCGCGGTCGGCGGATTTGCACGGGGTCGACATAATCCAGAATTGCGAGGTCACGGGCCTGCGGATTGAAAATGGCACCTGCTTGGGCGTCGAAACCTCAAAAGGCTTTATCGGAGCCAGCAAAGTGGGCTGTGCGGTCGCTGGAAACTCGAGCCGCGTGATGGGCATGGCCGGGATGCGGCTGCCCATTGAAAGCCATGTGTTGCAGGCGTTTGTGTCCGAGGGGTTGAAGCCCGTTCTGCCCAGCGTCATCACCTTTGGTGCGGGCCATTTCTATGTCAGCCAATCCGACAAGGGCGGGCTGGTCTTTGGCGGCGATATCGACGGCTACAACACCTATGCGCAACGCGGCAACTTGCCCGTGGTCGAGGATGTGTGCGAGGGCGGCATGGCCCTGATGCCCATGATCGGCCGGGCGCGTTTGCTGCGGATGTGGGGCGGCGTGATGGACATGTCGATGGATGGCTCACCCATCATCGACCGTACCCCCATTCAGGGGCTCTATTTCAATGGCGGCTGGTGCTATGGCGGATTCAAGGCCACGCCTGCCTCGGGCTATTGCTTTGCGCATCTGCTGGCAAAAGACGAACCACACCCCGTTGCCACCGCCTATCGTCTGGACCGGTTCCGCACTGGCCGGATGATCGACGAAAAAGGCGCGGGCAACCAGCCCAACCTGCACTAGAGGGGACCACGGATATGATCATTAATCACCCTCTGCTTGGGCCTCGCGATGCCTCAGAGTTCACCTATCTGGGCGATGCATCCCTGATCGACCGGCCCGACGGGATGGCCGAGAATGCCGCCGATGCGTTCTATGACTATGCCTATCTGCGCGACAATCCCGCCGGTGAACACCGCGAGCTGTGGTATCACGAAGCCGGGGACCGGTCTTGGCTGGTCGTCACCCGCAACACACTGACGCATGAGATTTCCAAGGTTGAACTGGCCCGCGACGTGGCCCGCGCGCGGGGGCGTTCGAAATGACACAAGTGAACCGGCTGACCGGCGGGCAGATCGACCGCGATACGACCCTGAACTTCTACTTCGACGGGCGCAGCTATACGGCGCATCCCGGCGATACTCTGGCTTCTGCGCTGCTGGCCAATAATGTGCGACTGATCGGGCGGTCGTTCAAATACCACCGCCCACGCGGGCTGCTGACGGCGGGATCCGAGGAACCCAACGGCATGGTGGAACTGCGCGCAGGTGCCCGCAAGGAACCCAACACCCGCGCCACGACGATCGAGATGTTCGACGGGTTGATCGCAAACTCGCAAAACCGTTGGCCCAGCCTGCGGTTCGATGCGCTGGCGGTGAATGACCTGTTTTCCAACTTCCTGTCGGCGGGGTTTTACTACAAAACCTTCATGTGGCCCGCCGCGTTTTGGGAGAAGCTGTACGAGCCGATCATCCGCCGCGCTGCTGGCCTCGGGTCGCTGTCGATGCAGGCCGACCCAGATGAATACGATAAAGGGTTCCGTCACTGCGACCTGCTGATCATCGGTGCCGGGTCTGCGGGCCTAATGGCAGCGTTGACCGCCGGGCGCGCAGGCGCAGATGTCATACTGGCGGATGAGGATTTCACGCTGGGCGGACGCCTGAACAGCGAGACCTTCTCGGTCGGCGACCACAGCGCCCCTGACTGGGCGGCACAAACCGTGGCCGAGCTGTCCGCCATGCCGAACGTCCGGCTGATGCCGCGCACCACGGTGATCGGAGCGTTTGACCATGGAATCTATGGGGCGGTCGAGCGGACGGGTGATCATCTGCCCTCGCTGCCTGCTGGCAAACCGCGCCAGATCCTGTGGCGCATCTATACCCAAAAGGCCCTGCTGTGTGCCGGAGCAACCGAGCGTCCCATTGCATTTGAAAACAATGACCGCCCCGGCATCATGACCGCCAGCGCGCTGCGGACTTATGCCAACCGATTTGCGGTGACAGCTTCGCCGCGGGTTGCTATCTTTACCAACAATGATGACGGCCACCGCACGGCCTCGGATCTTCACGCCAAAGGCGTCAAGATCGCCGCCGTGGTCGATGTGCGCGAAGATGCCCCCCTCAGCTATGACTATGAGGTGCTGAAAGGCGCGCAGGTGGTGAACACCAAAGGCCGTCTGGGCCTGAGCTTTGTCGAGGTCGCCTTGCCCGATGGTTCGACCCGGACACTGGATTGTGGCGCGCTGGGCGTGTCGGGCGGCTGGAACCCGAATGTCCACCTGACCTGCCATCAACGTGGACGGCCTGTTTGGAATGATGCCCTTGCAGCTTTCGTTCCGGGAGAAAACCTGCCCGTCGGCATGTCCGTCGCGGGCGCGGCCAATGGCATCCTCTCGACCCATGGCGCATTGCACTCGGGCGCCAAAACGGCCGCCGCCGCGCTGGATCTGACCACCCTGCCTGATCTGCCCGAGGCCGAAGACGCGCCGATTGCGCAAAAGCCGTTCTGGTATGTACAGGGTTGCAAACGCGCCTGGGTCGATCAGCAGAACGACGTGACGGTCAAAGATGTGAAGCTCAGCTATCAGGAAGGCTTCCGCTCGGTCGAGCATCTGAAACGCTATACCACGCTGGGCATGGCCACCGATCAGGGCAAGACCTCGAACATCACGGGCCTTGCGATTATGGCCGAGGTCGCGGGCAAGTCGATCCCCGAGACCGGCACCACCATTTTCCGCCCGCCCTACACTCCCGTTCCTATCGGCGCCTTTGCAGGCCGAATGACGGGCAAAGAGTTCCACCCGACCCGCCTGACGCCCTCGCACCAATGGGCCAAGGAACGCGGGGCGGTGTTTGTCGAGGCTGGGAACTGGCTGCGCGCGCAGTGGTTCCCCCTGCCCGGTGAGACGCATTGGCGCGAGTCCGTCGACCGTGAGGTGCGCCAAACCCGCGCCTCGGTCGGGGTATGCGATTGCACCACGCTGGGCAAGATCGACGTGCAGGGCACGGATGCGGCCGAGTTCCTCAACCGCGTCTACGCCAACGGCTTTGCCAAGCTGGCGGTCGGCAAAACCCGCTATGGGCTGATGCTGCGCGAAGATGGCATGGTCATGGATGACGGCACCGCCGCACGGCTGGCCGAGGATCATTTCGTCGTCACCACCACAACCGCAAATGCTGTAAGTGTCTATCGCCACATGGAATTTGTGCGCCAATGCCTGTTCCCGGATATGGATGTGCAGCTTATCTCGACCACCGATGGCTGGGCTCAATACGCGGTGGCAGGGCCAAATTCCCGCAAGCTTTTGCAAAAGATCGTGGACCCGGAATTTGATATTTCGAACGAGGCGTTTCCCTTCATGGCCTGCGGCAAGATCACCGTCTGCGGCGGGCTGAGGGCGCGGCTGTTCCGTATCTCGTTCTCGGGCGAATTGGCGTTCGAGATCGCCGTCCCGTCGCGCTATGGCGACGCACTAATGCGGCGGTTGATGACCGAAGGCAAAGAGTTCGACGTCACCCCCTATGGTACCGAAGCGCTGAGCGTGATGCGCATCGAAAAGGGCCACCCGGTCGGCAATGAGTTGAACGGCACCACCACGGCGCTGAACCTTGGTCTGGGCAAGATGGTGTCAAAGAAGAAAGACAGCATTGGTTCTGTTCTGTCCGAGCGTGAAGCGTTGACCGCACCGGATGTGCTGAAACTGGTCGGGCTAAAGCCTGTGAATCCGCAGGACAAGATCACCGCTGGCGGCCATTTGATGAATGCGGATGGACCGGTCGATGCAGCACATGATCAGGGCTATGTGACCTCGGCGGCCTATTCGCCCAATCTGAACAGTCATATCGGGCTGGGCCTGCTGAAACGCGGCGACGCGCGGATGGGCGAGAAGATGCGCCTTGTGTCACCCCTGACCGAATTGAATGTCGAAGTCGAAATTGTCTCGGCTCATTTCGTTGACCCCGAAGGAGAACGCCTGCGTGCATGATCTTGTTGCATTAACCGCCCTCGGCGGCACCACGCCACGCGTGGATACGGTCGGTCCGGTCACATGTTCTGAAGTCCCAGATGTGGCGTTGGCCTCAGTCACTGCCCGGTTGGGGCACGAGGCTGCAACGCAGGATGAGGTGGCGCGGCTTATCGGAACCGCAGCGCCAACCGCGCATCGTTTCGCCGGAGACCCTGTGACCGCCTTCTGGTCCGGCCCGGACCAATGGATGATCGAAGCCCCCTTCTCCACCCACGAAGACCTTGCCGCCTACGTCAAGACCGCCGTCGGAACCGTCGCTTCTGTCACTGAGCAGACGGATGCCTGGGCGCGGTTCGACTTGCAGGGCGACGGGATCAACGCGGTTCTGGAATTGCTATGCCAACTGGACCTACGTCAGTTTCAGTCCGGTCACGTCGCGCGGGGCGCAGTTCATCACATCGGGTGTTTCATCCTGTGCCGCAGCGCCGACCATGTCAGCCTTTATGGTCCCAGATCATCGGCCGGATCGCTGCACCATGCGGTTCTGGCGGCCATGCGTTCGGCCCATTAAGACAATCAGATCGAAGGCAACGGCGCGTTGTCCTCGACCCGGAACCGGTTGATCCGGCGACGGTCCTCTGCCGGGCTTAGCCCAAAGGCCGCTTTGTAATGCGATACCAACGGCGTGACCGAGCTGTACCCGACTGCAGCGGCAATCTGTGCAATCGGGTCTTTCGTATACATAACCATCTGGCGCGCGGCTTTCATGCGCATAGACCGATAGTAGTGGCTTGGGCTTTGACCTGTCGCCTGTTTGAAAGCTCGCTCGATCTGGCGGGGCGTGACCCTCATCTGCCCGGCAACTTCTGCAATCGAGATCGGTTCGCTCAGATGGCCGGCAAATAGCTCAACGCTACGCGCAACCAACGGGGGCAGTTGATCACCTGAACCAGGTGCAGTTGTGTCGGGAACTTTTTGACGCACCCCTGCGCCGCGCATCATCGGGTGCTGAAACCAGCAGGCGACCTCATGCGCGATCTCGCTGCCAAGACGGTCTGAAATCAAGTGCAACGCCAGTTCAAATCCAGCGGCCGCGCCCGCGGCGGTCCAGCGCGTATCGGTGCGCACAATCACTTCACTGCGCGCGTCTATGTCGGGAAACTCAGCCTCGAACGCCGCTTCATAACACCAATGAACCGAGACCGGCTGATCCACCATCGCGCCCGAGCGAACAAGGGGGAATACGCCTCCGCTAATGCCGCCGAGGACAGTGCCGTGCCGACCAAATCCACGTAACGCGCCGTTTCCAGTGCGCGGATCGGCAAACCCGGATGTCGGACTGCTGAGCAGAAACAGGATGTCGATATCCTTGCACCCTGTCAGGGCTAGCGCGGCTTCAAACCCCACACCCGCACTGGATTGAACCTTTTGCCCACGCTCGGACACAAGCACCCATCCAAAGGCTTGCTTCCCGGCGATTTCATTGGCCGCCCGAAGCGGTTCGATGACGGAGGTAAGGCAGGCCATCGGAAAGCCGTCAAACAGCAGAAATCCGATCGTGATCCTGTTTTCCTCATGCATCCGGGGATCCTAGCAGATATGCAGCCCTAAGAGCGAATTCCAAACATGCTGCCCATCCGTTCCCGACGACGCTGCATGGACTTGCGAAATGCCCAGTCGCTGAACAAGGCCAGCGGAAACAAGACACGTTCGCCCAAACCATCAATCACCACCAATTTGCCGCCGCGTTCTTCGGCCCGCACTATGTTTTCGTGGCTCATGTCGCCGACGATGATCCGCCCCCGTTCCAGGTCGTCTAGCAACTCCATGAACTCTTCCCCAAGGCGTTTGCGTCCAGCGGGATCCTCTTTGAGCGACATCCATTCCTTGTAGACTGTCGGTGCCAGATCTCCATCTGGTCCCGTCATTTTCTCGACAACAAGCGCTGGCCCCAATGAGGTCGGTGCATACCCCATGAAATGGGCCAGACGTTCAATCTCGGGGCAACCGCGATGCAGCGCGGCCAAATATTCGTTGGCTTCGCGGTTCCATTGGCGCAGGTTGCCATAGCGCCATTCCGCATAGCGCGGAATCCAATGATCACGTACAGGAACATCCGCGCGGACTTTCAACAAGGCATCCTGCCGATCGGGGTGCTGAAAGATCAGGTAATTCCGGCTTTTGCGCAATGGGGTGTGGTCAGTCAGGTCAATCATTTGGATCCGATACCTAAAGGGGGCGCGCCATGGCCGACGGCCGCATAAACTGGCACCTTGCGTCAGGGTCATAAATCCTTCGCCCTGCGGTTACAAATGTGTTTTTACCGTCGACCGGACAGAGACGGAGATTCAGCGCAACGCAATCTCGAACCTGCCATAACCGCCGTCAGACTATGGCCCGACCGGCGGGCTCGGCAGCAGGACAAATGCCACGGCGCCATCCGTTTCGACTAAAGATGTATGCGTCCAGCCCAGCGGATCAAATGGCGGGGTGGCATCCGTACATTCGTCTGGTGTCGTGTCGCACGATACAACCTCTGCCCCAGTCAGATATTCCAACCGCAGACGCAATCCGCGATCAAACTGAATGAACGCCTCGCGCGCGCCTTCCAATCCGTAGTAGCTACCATAAAGCTGCACACGGTTCATCCCGTCTGGGATCTCATCCGCCAAAGCCCGCGTTGTTTTTTGCCAAAGAGGAAAGGTGCCGTAGGTGATGCGTCCGAATAGGATTGTTACGATCAACAGAACACACATGATCACAATGCGCGCGACGCTGGCCAACCGGGTGGATGTGCTCGTAAGAATAAACACCGACATTGTCAGGGTGTAACCGAACAAAATCCAGTTCCAACCAAGTGCCCGAAACGGAACCTTAAGACCTGATGTCAGCGTTTTGGCGAACAAAGGGCCACAACCGGCGAGAACCGCGACCAGTACAATCGTTGCCACATAACGCTGACGCCGAAACAGGTAAAGCCACGAGACCGCGAAGAGCGATACCAAAAACACCCCGTTGGACAAAGACCCGCTGCCGACGCGATGCAAGTTTTCGTACAGGTGCAGTTTAAGCTTTTGATAGTTCAATGCCAGATCGCTTATCGACTTGACCTCGGTCGGGTCGCGCCATTCGGCCACCGGAATGTCGAACACTCCGTGATGCAGGAAATTCAACGAGTAGACCACACCGAAGGCCAATGCAAGGCTCGCAAAAAAAACCACCAGTGTTACGCCCGCACTGACATAGGTTTGCGGCGCCTTTCGGGACAGCAAAACAAGGCTCAACATCATGAACGGGTACGTGGTGTAAGCCATAAACGACAATGGCACCGCCACGATCAGCAACAGAACTGACGCCCGATGGGACAGAAAAACTACGGCCAGTGAAAACAGCGCTAGTACCCAGATACCGGGTAGCAAAGTGTTGAACCAGAACGATATCAGAAAAGCCGGCCGCGACAACGCGACGAACAATGCCATGACGCACAGGAACCACGCAGGCATGGAGCGCCCCAGGACTATGATCGCGGTGCATGCAGAAAAGATCGACCAACCCAGAACGTACAATGCAAAATTGACCGGTGCAGGCCAGAGGAACGGTCGAAACTGCCACCAGAAATTTAGCCAGCGCCCCTCATCCAGCGCCTTGCCATAAGCCATGTCGAAATGGCCCAGTAAGGCGGGAAAGTCGTCATGACGGACGAATGGATCGCTCAGAAATGGCCCATAGGTCGCCATCAGAGTTCCGAGGCAAAGCAGCGTCAGCCAGAAAACCAGCGTTATATCCGAACGCGCGGTCATCAATTGCTCCGATGAGACCGTGCGACAATGGAAGCGCGGGCTTGCGCGATTGCGGTGACCGTACGCAATGGCAGTCGCCGGACAATCATCTTTCGCAAGTTCCAACCGAAGGTTCCAACCTCACGCAGCGCTCCGGGTGCAACCTTTGTTGCCAAAACCTCTGGCGGTAAGGACGCTGCTGCAGCCGCATTGGCGTAAAGCACACTGTTGTAGCGGTACCAGGGCTCGATTGCCCCGTCGGAAAACAGTTTTGGGCGCAGGCAATCGTAGGCCGTGTACCCCTGCGTTTCGAACAGCCCTTGCCAGAACGATAAAGGTTGCTCGTTGATATGGAACTCTCCGCCCTGCCCCGGGACCGCCGCCGAGAACAACACAAGGTCGCTATGGGCTGTCAGGCTTTGCACAAGACTGGACGAGGCCTCATGCGGCAGATGCTCACCGACTTCTAAAGATTGGGCCAGACCAAAACGCCGCCCAAGATCGACGGGCTGAGTTAGGTCCTTTCCAAAAAAAGCATCCGGTGAAATGGCCAGACGCTCACGATCAACATAGTCTCCGTCTACACCGGCGATATCCGGGCATCCCGCCGCGGACCATTCCGACAGCCAGACACCTCGGCCACAGCCGAAATCGACAACACTGTCTGGCTTGACCCATGTCTGAAGACAACGGATCAGCCGGACAGCGGATTCGCGGGCTCCGCGGTCGATATAATCAAAGAACTCGTTCGAATAGATGTGAGACATAGCTGCTCTTTCAAAGTGACTTTTCTTCGCGGTAGACCCAAAGCCGTAGGATCACAAAATTTATGACAGGCAGGACGATGACTACTAGTCCGGCGGTGACCGGTTGAGACAGTCCAAACCGAGGCCCCAAAACACCTGTAATGGTTGATGAAACGACAAGTCCGATGCCGATCATGCACAAGAACCGACCAAACTGAGCCGGCGCCATGACGGGCTTGCCGAAGGTCCAGACAGACTGACCTATATACTGGATCAAGATCGCGGTTCCAAAAGCCAGCGCATTGGCAATCCAAGGTGAGCCGACAAGCCGCAACAGCCCCAGATAGGTCAGGAAATAGTAGACAGCCACGCCTGTACCAACGACCGCAAAGCGGAATATGCGACGTGTATCGGTCATGCCTGCTTTGATACGTCCCTAACCGAGACATCCGTGGATTGCCCGACATGTTCATCGACAAAATACAACGGGCGGCCCTTGGCCTCGACATAAAGGCGACCAAGATACTCGCCGATGATGCCGAGCGTCAGCAGTTGAATGCCCGAGAAGAAGCTGATCACCAGAACGGTCGAGGCCCAACCAGCCACAGTGTTATAAAGGATTAGGGACCAGAACACATAAACGGCCATCAAGGCCGCAATGATCAGGGTCAGAAAGGCAAGGCGCGTGGCGATTTGCAGGGGCTTAATCGAAAAGCTGGACAGAGCGTCAAAGGCCAGCCTAATCATTTTGGACATCGGATATTTAGTCTCACCGGCCACGCGGGGGTCGCGGATGTATTCAATGCCAATCTGGCGAAACCCGACCCAGGCAAACATGCCGCGAATGAACCGAGATCGCTCGGGCATGTTCAAAACCGCATCCAGCGCGCGGCGACTGACCAGCCGGAAATCGCCCGTATCATTCGGGATCGGAACATCGGACAGGCGATTCAGTAAGCGGTAAAACCCGTGCGCGGTCATCTTCTTGAACCAGCTTTCGCCCTTGCGCTCACTACGCCGACCATAGACCACATCATACCCACGATCCATCATCGCCATCATATCCGACAGCAATTCCGGCGGATCCTGCAAGTCCGCGTCCAGCATGAAAATCCGCTCGCCTTTGGCTGCCATCAGACCTGCGGTCAGTGCTACCTGATGTCCGCGATTGGTCGACAACTTCAAGCCGCGCACACATGAATGTCGATCCGCCTGTGCGCAAATGCCGTCCCAGGTCTTGTCCGTTGAGCCGTCATCAACCAGCACGATCTCAACCTCCGAGGCCCAGGCCCTGGTCGCAGCGATCAGACGGTCCACCAACATAGGAAGAGAGTCCTCTTCGTTCATGCAAGGGACGACAACAGACAATAACATCTAACCTCCACAGGCAAATTGCCCTACTCGTTTTATGCACATCCCAACCCCGCCATGCGAGGCCGGTCAACTCCTAGTTTTCGGGTCCTTACCCTTGATATCTCAAGCCGAAACGACCGCTAATCCAAACACGCCAGATTTCAGCCTGTAGTTACCGATCTGTCACATTGCCGTTTCGGACTACACAACGATGTCCCGATGCCCGACTGATATGGCAGCATTGCGCCCAACTTGCGACAAAAGCGGTTATTTATCTGAAGCGGTCAAACTATGCGACGTTCAGACAACAAACCAGCAGGCAAGCGACCTAAGGTCCAAGGAGAAATTCGCCTCGGGCCAAAACAGTCTGGGGGTATATCTGAGGTTCGAGAATTGAGGGATTGTGGCGGAGAGACAGGGATTCGAACCCTGGAGACGGTTTCCCGCCTACACACTTTCCAGGCGTGCGCCTTCGACCACTCGGCCACCTCTCCGTGCGGGCGATATTTGGACTATCGCTTGGGGATTTGCAAGGCCCGATTAGAGCGTTTTTTTCGCTTTGCGGAAAGGGTCGCGAAACCCGTCAAGGCTCGTCCCCGTCCCCGCCTGACAGGTCAACCTCGGTCATCTCGATCGGCGTGGATGCGGGCGCAGACGCCTGTGCCGCGCTGTCCTGGGCGGGATCCGCCACACGCAAGGTTTCGGGATTGCGCAGCCAGACGTCGCGTTGGGCAAACGGGATTTCGATACCTTCTTCGACAAACCGGCGGTTGATTTCATGGTTCATGTCCGACTTCACGGACAGCATCCAGTTGACGTCTCGAAGGATAGCCCGGATTTCAAAATCCAGCGAGTCTGCACCAAACCCCTGAAACACCACATTGGGGGCCGGATTAGCCAAAACCATGGGATGCGCATTGGCAATCTCGCCCAGGATCGCCTCGACCCGGCGGGTATCGGTGCCATAAGCGACCCCGACCGGCACGATCACTCGCCCGACCGTGTTGCCGCGCGTATAGTTCGTCACCACACCGCTGATCAGGTCCGAGTTCGGCACAATCACATCGGATCGGTCGAACGTCTCGATCCGTGTCGAACGGACCGAGATATCGCGCACATAGCCCATCATCCCGTTAACATCGATCCAGTCGCCTTTCGAGATCGGACGCTCGACAAGCAGGATGATACCCGAGACAAAGTTAGACACGATGGTCTGCAAACCAAAGCCGATACCGACCGACAGCGCACCAGCAACAATCGCCAGCGAGGACAAGTCGAACCCAGCCACCATAATGGCGCAGAGCGCCGCCAGGAAAATTCCGACATAGCCTGTCCCGGCGACAATCGCGTTCTGGCCACCGGGGTCAATCTTGGTCTTGGGCAGCAGGGAACTGCGTAGCCCCCCTTGCAGCATTCGGGTCAGGCCAAAGCCCATCAGGAAGACGATCAGGAAGGTAAAGAAATTCTTCGGTGAAATCGTCACGCCACCGATGTCAAAACCCAGCAGGATGCGGGACCAGACCTCAAGTAAGTCGGTTTCGCGCGCGCCCCAGTAGATCGCCAGAACTGGCAGCGCTAAGATCGCCATCGCGAACCCGATCAAGACCGCAAAAAGCGAATCTTTCGCCGCCTCGCCCTGCCCCGAAATCCAGCCATAAACGGCCGTCAGGAAACGTTGGAAGATGACCAGTGCCCCAATCAGGACCAGTGATTTGACCGCAGGATAGACAATCGCTTCGGCGGCATTCGTATAGCCGATGACAGCCAGAATTGGGCTGGCTATACCCAACAGGAACAATGCCCGGCGGAGAAACTCGATCAACTGGGTCAAACCCGTCCCCCGAGCCAGCGACCCATCATCAGCATCCAGCGGGGCTTCGGTGCTTCGGATCTGTCGCACGCGTAACAGAACCAGTGCGGTCACAATGGTGACGGGGAACCCGACAACAGCGCGCGTCGCATCCGAGATATTCTCGATCTGCTCGAATAGGTCGACCAGCTCATGCAGGATCAAAAGCACGGCCAGAACGTCCAGATAGACCCGCAACTCAGCCACGCGCTTGGCGGTCAGACGTTTAAACCCCTGTGCTTCTTGCAGCACATAGACTTGCCGCCCGATCCAGTCGAAATAGAAAATGATCGCAGCCCAATATGGCACGTTTTGCAGCAGCAATGTGCCGCGAAAGCCGGGAAGTCCGGACATGACAATGGCCTTGACGACCAGCCAGACCCCCAGCCAGGGTAAAAGAATGCGCAGCAGCGATGTCAGAAAGGTCCACACCCCACTGCCCTGCCCGCCGAACTGCCGCATGTAGTTTCCGGCCACCTCGGGCCAGTGCTTGCCGAAGAACAGCAAAACCCCGGCAACTGCCACCAGAAGGGCGATACCCAGCCCCTGATCGCGCAGATTTTCATGCACGACATCCGTGCCAAAGTTTCGACGCGCCTCGTTAAAGAGGCTTTGACCTGCTTCGCGAAGATCGGTCCATGCCGGCCCCCAATACACGGGATTGACCGGCGACGGTCCCCGCTCCAACAGCTCTTTGGTCTGCCGGGTCCGCAAGAGCTGGTCGATTTCGGTGATCAGGCCATTGGCGCGGCTGAACGCCTCTTCCGAAATGATCTGCGGGACCCGAAGCGTATTCAGCTGTTCTTCCAAATGGGCCCGCAGAGCGGCAATGTCATCGGGCTCGGTCGCGTCACCTTCGGGTTTGGGACCCAGCGCCTTGATTTGCGCATCAAGCGTCTGGATACGCTCGGTATTCGCGCCGCGTGCTCGGTTGAAGTCATCGCGGTACGTATGAATTTCCGCACGCAGATTCTCGAGCGCTGCGTTCGAGGCGCGATCCGCTTCGATCACGGTCTCGGCTCGGTCCGCTGTTTTGACCCAGCCCTGATAATACTCGCTCTGTCTGTCCGAAAGCTGCGCGACCGCTGGGCCACACAGAACCGCTATACAAACCGAGACAAGCGCCAGGAACAGGCGGACCTGTCGCAACATCACACGTCCTCGAACACGCCGGGAATGCTGCGTGGGGCTTCGGTCATCCAATCGGGTACCGGCAGTTCTTTTTCGCGCAGGAATTCCGGGTTGAACAGTTTGGACTGATAGCGTGTGCCGTAGTCGCACAAGATCGTCACGATCGTATGGCCCGGCCCAAGGTCCTTGGCCAGACGCACTGCACCTGCCATATTGATCGCGGTCGAACCGCCCATAACCAGTCCTTCTTCGCGCAGCAGATCGAAGATGAGTGGCAGCGCCTCATTATCGGTCATCTGATAGGCGTAATCGGGCTTGAACCCCTCGAGGTTCTTGGTGATGCGCACCTGACCGATGCCTTCGGCGATCGAGCTGCCCTCCATCGCGATCTCACCGGTGGTGTAGTAGGAATAAAGCCCCGCACCCATCGGATCGACGAGGCCAATTTTAACGCCCTTTGGCTGCAATGCATCAGCGACGCCAGCCAGCGTTCCGCCGGAACCCACGGCGCAGACAAAGCCATCGACTTTGCCGCCGGTCTGTTCCCAGATCTCAGGCCCGGTGGTTTCCACATGCGCCTGACGGTTGGCCACGTTGTCAAACTGATTGGCCCAGATGGCGCCATTGGGTTCGGTCTGCGCCAGTTCCTCGGCCAGACGGCGCGAGTAATGCACGAAGTTGTTGGGGTTGCGATAGGGCGCGGCAGGCACCTGCACCAGTTGCGCACCGGCCAGACGCAGCATGTCCTTTTTCTCTTCAGACTGGGTTTCCGGGATCACGATTACAGTCTTGAACCCCATCGAGGCCCCGACCAGCGCCAGACCGATCCCGGTGTTCCCGGCAGTGCCTTCGACTATCGTGCCACCAGGTTTCAATTCACCCCGCGCGATGGCGTCCCGAATGATATAGAGCGCGGCGCGGTCTTTGACCGACTGGCCGGGGTTCATGAACTCGGCCTTCCCCAGAATTTCGCACCCGGTTTCCTCGCTGATGCGCTTCAATCGGATAAGTGGAGTTTTTCCGACTGCGTCGGCAAGGTCTTTCGCAATGCGCATGGCGCCCTCATTTCATTACGGATCAAGGCAGATTTACAGTTGCCGCGCGCCAACCACAAGCGGCGATCCTCAGGCGCGCAAACGGTTTCGGTGCCTCGCAAGCCAATGGGCCAGCGCCAGCAAAGGCAAATCTTTGAACCCATGCGCATCGACACGATCCATGAAATCGACAAATGGCAGGATTTGGCTTCGGATATCTTCTCCTTCCGAGGCCAGCCCACCGCCTTGAACTGTCAGCTCCAGATCCGCCAGACCCACGTAAAGGTGAATGTATTCGGTCGATGACCCGCTCGAGGAATAGGCCCCGCCCGCATATTCCAGCGACTGCAGGACCACGCCCGCTTCCTCTTGCGCTTCGCGGCGGGCGGCGTGTTCGGACGTTTCACCGGGGTCGATCATCCCTGCGACGGGTTCCCACATCCAGGGCTCGGGATCGTCGATCATGAAAACCGGCGGGCGAAATTGTTCAACCAACAAGACCACATCTCGCGCCGGGTCATAGGGCAGAACCACAACGGCACTGCCTTGCATCAGGCTGCTGCGCTGTAGAACCGGCCCCAACGTGCCGTCATGTTGCCTGTGTTGCAGCGCGACCTCTTCCATTCCGAAGTAGTTCACATGAGCATGCCGGTGCTCATGCAAGACCACATCCTTGGCGACATCACGCGGGTCACCTGTCCCGCGCTGACGCGCGGCGATTTTGGCCCATGCCCGTGTTCGAAGTGCCGGAAAGCTTCTGGCCAGCGTGGCCGCGTCGATCTTGCCGAAATAGCCCATCACCTCATGTGCGGCGGTTACGGATATATCGCCCCAACGATCGACCCAATCTCGCAATTCCCAACGCTCCGTCGGGGTCCAGATACCCGGATCGGGGAAGTACACATCCGCCTGCACGCTGGCACCCTCTATCGTCTCAACCCAAAGGGGGCGCAGTTCGTAGTCAAACCCACCCTCATAAAAATTGAGCCGCTCAAGGTCGTTCTGAGACAGATTCTGAACCAACAATCCTTCCGCATACGAGCCCTTTTCTGACAGGATCATCGGAAACGCCTGATCTTTGACCCCATAAACCGCGTGGTCCCGCAGTCTGGCCTCGGACAGTTTCATTTCAGATGCGGGGCGATCCAGCACAAGCTCGAGCAAAGGCAGGTGTTGCAGCGTGCCGTAGAAAAACAGGTCAGTCACGGATCAAATCTCGTATTCGGTCGAGAATTACCGCCAGCGACGGCTGGCTTCTTCTGTGGCAAGACCCGCGACCAACGCACCGATCGCCAACGTCCACAGTATTTCTGGGGCCAGCAACTGCTGCCCAAATTCGACACTGATCTGAAAAATGGCCAGCAAAGCCTCGAACGGGCCATCATAGCGGTGACGCATGGCCAGCCGGATCATTTCATTGCAGCCCTGAACAAACAGGCCCCAGAACACCAGAGCCGCCATCCCGGTCAGGCCGTTGTTCACACCGGCTGTCCACCCGCGGCCCGCACGTTTGCCCATGACTTTCCAGCCACAGATGACCCCAAGCAACATGTTGACATAGGTGAACCAGCCGTAGTCCTTCCCCTCTTCGCCGTTCTCGATCACCATGCTGGAGACGAGAAAAGCCACAACCAATAAGCAGGTTGCAGCGACAAGACGAGACGCGGTGGGCATTGTAAGGGTCCGTTGTTTAACTCGGTTTTGCTATTGTGATCTGTGTCACATCGCAATTACCCGTGTCAAAGGCCGCGCCACATGCGGTCAAATAATAATTCCACATGCGGCGAAAACGCTCATCAAAACCCATCTGAGCGATATCGTCCCATTTATCGTTGAACGTGTCATACCAACGTCGCAGTGTCAGATCGTAACTTTTGCCAAATTCCCTTGATTTGACCACGGTCAAACCCGCTTGAGTCACCTGATCCTTTAGCACGGACGGCGCGGGCAGCATCCCACCCGGGAAGATATATTTTTGAATGAAATCAACACCATTGCGGTAGACGTCCCAGCGATGGTCGGCGACAGTGATGATCTGCAATGTGGCCTGCGCGCCTGGTTTGAGCCTTTCGCGGACGGTTTCAAAATAAATCGGCCAGTATTTCTCACCCACCGCTTCGAACATCTCGATCGAGGCGATGCCATCATACTGCCCACGCTCGTCTCGGTAGTCCTGCAACTTGAATTCAACAAGATCAGAAAGACCTGCTTTCTCAATACGTTCTTGCGCAAACTTCAACTGCTCTTGGCTGATGGTCAGCCCTGTGACCCGCAAGCCACGCTCTTTCGCGGCATATTCAGCAAAGCCACCCCAGCCACATCCGATTTCAAGGATATGATCGCCGGGTTTTGCGCCCATCTCGTCGACAAGGCTGGCATATTTTGCCGTCTGCGCCTTCTCCAGACTTTCCTGCCCGGTTTCGAACAAAGCGCTGGAATAAGTCATCGTATCGTCCAGCCATGCGGAGTAAAAATCATTACCCAAATCATAGTGATACGAGATGTTCTTCTTGGCCTGCTTGCGGCTGTTTCCGTTTAGCCAGAACCGCAAACGCTCATAAGCCTGCACCAGAAACTTGCCGGTGAAATCGTCGTAAACCGTTTCGGTGCCCAGATGCACCAGGTCCATAAAAGAGCGCAGGTCTGGCGTGCTCCAGTCACCTTCCAGATAGGCGTCCGAGAACCCAAGCTCACCTTCACGCACTAGTCGGGCAAAAACGTCGGGGTTATGGATATCTACCTGCGCGATTGGTCCGGGCTTGGCCCCTTCGGTGCGAAACACGCGGCCATCAGGCAGCACAATGTCCAGGCGACCGGACTCCATCTTTCGCAACATCTTCGTCACTTGCGTGAAGTATCGTGGCAGGTTTTCTTGCCCATCTGTCGTTGTCAGGATCATCCGCTCTCCCCTATGCGGTTGTTGGCGTAGGCTAGGCCGAGTTTGTGTTTCTGGCAAGTTTTCAGTTCCTTACTGGTTCTTGTAGTGTTCATAGGCCGCCAGCGCGCGCCTGCGCCCGTCGGCCAATTCGACAACGGGTTGAGGGTAGCCGTCATCTGGGGCCAGCCCCCAAGCGCGCGGGATGGCTTCAAAATAGGCAAGCGCGGTGTCGGGCGGATTGGCTTGTCCTTCGGCGATCCACCGCCGGATATATTCGCCGTCTGGGTCAAACTTTTCTTGCTGCGTGACCGGGTTGAACACTCTAAAGAACGGAGACGCATCCGGCCCCGATCCGGCCACCCATTGCCAGCCCATCGCATTGGCGGCAATGTCCCAGTCGATCAGGCAATCCTCGAACCACCGCATCCCGATTTTCCAGTGTGTCATCAGATGCTTGGTCAGGCAGCTTGCCACGATCATACGCGCGCGGTTGTGCATCCGTCCCGTCACATACATCTCACGCAGACCGGCATCCACCACTGGTATACCTGTTCGGGCTCGCGTCCAGGACAGAACCTCGGGTTGGTCGTTGCGCGTTTGCCATGGAAACTGATCCCAATCAGGCTTCCAGTTCTGATGTGTGATGTGCGGCCAGTGAAACATCAGGTGATAGGCGAACTCGCGCCAGACAAGCTGACGCAGATAGGCATCTGTGCCCGACACCCCGTTCAGGGCCGCATTCTGTACCGCGTGCCAAATACGCCGTGGACTGATCTCTCCCAGCGACAGGTATTCGGACAGGGTCGAGGTCCCCTCGGACGCCAGCAGGTCGCGGTTTCGGGAATAGTCGGGCAGACGATTCAAGAACCCTTGCAATACGGCCAGTGCCGCAGTTTCGCCCGGCTGCACGAAGCGAGTCACGACCTGCGCGCCCCGGTTCATCGCAGCACCCAAACGCCACAAAGACAGATCTTCGGACATGGGCCACTGCGCCGGAGGCGTCAATCGCGTCGGCGCGGCCTCCGGTTGTGGAACCGACCGCCCCTGAACAGCCCGCCACATCGGAGTGAACACGCGAAACGGCTGACCCGTTTTGGTGGCTACGTCCCAAGGCTCGAACAGCAAATGGCCAGGGAAGGATTTGGCTTCAACCCCTTGGTCCTTAAGCGCCGATTTCACCTGTGTATCGCGCGAAACAGCATCCGGGTCATAGGCGCGCGACCAATAGACGGAGGAGGCGCCAGTTTCGGCGACAACGTCTTGCAAAACTTGCAAAGCGGTGCCCTTGCGCAGGATCAGACGGCTTCCGGCCTTGCCGAGGGCGCTTTGAAAAGCCTCAATCCCCAGACCCAGCCGCCATTTTGGCGCAGCACCCAGTTTGTCCGTCAGATCATCACAGATGAACAGCGGGATGACGGGCCGACCGGTGGAGGCGGCCGCGCTTAGCGCTGGGTGATCCGACAGGCGCAAATCCCGCCGGAACCACATGATGATCGCAGATTGTTGTTCCATAACCGCCCAGACATTTTTCCCATTCTACGGCAAAGGACGGACACTGGATCACAAAACGGCGTCAAGTGCATTCAATAATTGATCAATTTCCTGTTGCGATGTGTAGTGCGTGAAGCTGACCCGCAACACGCCCTGCGCCAGATCGACCCCCATCGCCTGCAACGGACGCCCGGCGTAAAAATCGCCTCCACCTGCCATAATCCCGTGTGTGGCCAACTCACCCGCCACCTCTTCCGCATTTCGGTTCAACGCCAAAGCAACTGTGGGTGCGCGTTTTTCTGCATCATCGGTGCCAATCAAGCGCACGGCATTTCGGTTTGCCACCGCATCCAGCACCGGCTGTAGCAATGACACCTCGTGCCCACGCATCAGATCATGCACGAACGCCCCGCGCTGAGTGTCGGACCCGTCGGGACCACCGTGATGTTCGCTGAGTATGGCGATATAATCCGCCAGGCCCGCACTGGCCGCGATCTGCGCATGATCGGGTCCGGCAGGCGTGAACCGCTTATACAGAACATCGCCGTTGAAAAAATGCGCTTGGTTGGGCAGCGTCTGCCCCAATTTTCGCCGGACCACCATACATCCTTGATGCGGACCATAAGTTTTATAGGCTGAAAACAGATAGATATCCGCCCCCAGCTCATCCACATTCGGAAGGCCGTGCGGCGCGTAGGACACCCCATCAACACAGACAAACGCACCCGCTGCATGCGCAATAGCGGTGATCTCGGCCACCGGATTGATCTCACCAACTACGTTCGAGCAATGGGGGAAACAGACCAGACGCACCTTGTCGTCCAGCAGGTTTGCCAGATCCTGCGGGTCAAGCGAGCCGGTCTCGGGGTCGATTTGCCACTCCCTGACCTCAATCCCATCCTCGGCCAAGCGCCGCCACGGGCCGGAATTGGCCTCATGGTCCTGATTGGTGACGATGATCGCTTCACCCGGCTGCATCCACTGCCGAAATGCCTGCGCCATGACATAAGTGTTCTGCGTGGTCGAAGGGCCAAAGCTTAACTCATCGGTGTCGACGCCCAGAATAGCCGCCAAGCGCCGACGCGCCTCGTCCATCTCGGCGCCCGCTAGACGACTGGCCTCATAGGGCGCATAGGGTTGTACTTTGCGTTCGGTATAGTAGCGAAACAGCCGGTCCAGCACGGGCTTGCATGTGTAAGACCCACCGGCGTTTTCGAAAAAGGCCTGGCCTTGCAGCGATGGTTCGGAAAAGGCGGGAAACTGCGCGCGGACAAAGTCTAAATCCAAAGTGCTCATGGCACGGAACTCCTTGATCATGCAGGTCAATCTTTTAAGGGACCGGGCATGATTCCGGCCTCTTCGGACATCATGGCAGGTCTTCCAGCCGAGCCGCCGCAGCCGCGACGACAGCCCCAGCACAGGCAAGGACGCGGCCAAACTGCCCAGACCGACCAATCCCGTCAAGCGCCCGAACAAAAAAAGCCGGGTGCGATGGCCCGGCTTTTGTCACATATGGGTGAAGGCTTAGCCCTGAACCTTGGTATAAGTCCCTTCACCGGCAAGGATTCCCCGGAAGCCGCCTGGTTCGTCCAGACCAAACACGATGAGCGGCAGGTTGTTGTCTCGCGCCAACGCAATGGCCGAGGCGTCCATAACCCGCAACCGTTTTGCCAGCACGTCATCGTAGGTGACTGTGTCATAGCGCACCGCGTCCGCATGTTCTTTGGGGTCTTTGTCATAGACACCGTCCACGCCGTTCTTCCCCATGAAGATCGCCTCGCAAGCCATTTCATTTGCTCGCAAAGTAGCCGCAGTGTCGGTGGTGAAATAAGGGTTCCCGGTCCCCGCTGCAAAGATGCAGACCCGTTTTTTCTCAAGGTGCCGTACAGCACGGCGACGGATATAAGGTTCGCACACCTCATCCATGCGAATAGCCGAGATCACACGGGTGAACACCCCGATCTCTTCCAACGCGGATTGCATCCCCAGCGCGTTCATCACCGTGGCCAGCATCCCCATATAGTCCGCCGTCGTCCGCTCCATCCCCTGCGCCGAGCCGCTGAGACCCCGGAAAATATTGCCGCCGCCGATCACCATGCAGATCTCAACACCCAGATCATGCACCGATTTGACCTCTTGCGCGATGCGCTGGACGGTCGGCGGATGCAGGCCAAACCCCTGGTCGCCCATCAGCGCCTCGCCAGAGATCTTCAGCATCACGCGACTGTATTTGGTTTTCGGGGTATCGATGTCTGGGGAAAGGGTCATGTTGCGCTCCGGGCTGGCACGGGTTTAATTCCGGCGCAAAATGAAGCAAAACCGCGACAGGTTCAATGCGGATCATGAGGAACAAGGCAGCCCCAATGGCCAAAACAGATACATCGCCAGTTTGGGACCGCCTGCCCCCTATCCCAGACGATAAACCCGTACTGATTGCGGGGCCGACAGCGTCAGGTAAATCCGAACTTGCACTTCGGATCGCCGAAGAATTTGGCGGCATCATCGTCAATGCAGATGCCAGTCAGGTGTATGACTGCTGGCAGGTGATCTCGGCCCGCCCCTCGACTGGGGATGAGGCCCGCGCACCGCATCTGCTCTATGGTCATGTCGCGTATGATCAGGATTATTCGACCGGCCATTGGCTGCGCGAGGTCACACCCTTGCTGACCGGCCCACAACGCCCGATTATTGTTGGGGGCACGGGGCTGTATTTCTCGGCCTTGACCGAGGGCATGGCTGAAATACCCGCTACTCCGCCAGAAATACGTGCCGAGGGCGACCAGCTTGACCTGCAAACGCTGAGCAAGGGTGTGGATGCCGAAACTCTGGCCCGGTTGGACCGGCAAAACCGCGCCCGCGTCCAGCGCGCTTGGGAAGTGCAGCGCGCCACCGGACGCAGCCTGCGGGACTGGCAAGCTGATACTCCGCCGCCTATTCTGAGCCCGGACGACACGGTGCCGATCGTATTTGACGTGGACAAACAATGGCTTCTGGATAGGATCAATCGCCGTTTCGATCTGATGCTAGATACCGGCGCTTTGAATGAAGTCGAGGCGATGCGATCCCTCTACGACCCCTCTCTTCCCGCCTTCAAGGCCATCGGTGTCCCCGAGCTTATGTCATATCTTGACGGCCAGCTTTCCCTGGATGCCGCCCGAGATCGCGCCACGATCTCGACCCGCCAGTTCGCCAAACGACAACGCACCTGGTTTCGAGCACGGATGAAAAACTGGATTCACGTTGATTTCTCAAAGTGATACTAGCGCAACTTGCCACTGCGATAGACGGCAAGAATTACGCGCCATCGATGATCCGAATCCCTTGTGTTAATGGGAACCCGCCAGGCTTCTTGAGCCAGGACACGATCCCGTATTTCCAGGCTGCGATCCTCCACAATGTCGCTTTTGTCTCCTGAATGACGATTTCGAACGTTGACCTAACAGAATTTCTGGTGCCGAATGAAGGCATGGGGATGTTCAGTATCACAGCAACGAATACCCGCGGACGCGCTGCACGCTTCTTTCGGCGTTGAGCGGTTCCACTCACAAATCACAAAAATTGATGTCACAGGGAGAGACATAAATGACAAAGCAAACCTTGACCGGAGCACCGATGCACTGGGCGGCGGAGATGCACGCACAGGAATATCGTGACGGCAAGCTCAGCCGGCGCGAGTTCATGGCCCGCGCCACCGCGTTGGGCGTTGCCGTGCCCGCCGCTTATGGCATGATCGGACTGAATTCACCCGCAGCCGCGCAAGAACCGCAGCGTGGCGGCACCATCCGTTATCAGATGGAAGTGCGCGCGCTGAAGGATCCGCGCACCTATGACTGGACCCAAATCGCCACTTACACCGCTGGCTGGCTGGAATATCTGGTCGAATACAACAATGACGGCTCGTTCAAACCCATGCTGCTGGAAAGCTGGGAGGCCAATGACGACGCGACAGAATACACTCTGAACGTCCGCAAAGGCGTCAAGTGGAACAATGGCGACGACTTCACCGCCGAAGACGTGGCACGCAACATCACCGGCTGGTGTGATGCGGGGCTAGAGGGCAACTCGATGGCATCCCGCATGGCATCGCTGATTGACGAGGCCACGCAGAAGGCCGCGGACGGTGCAATTACGGTTGTGGATTCCCATACCGTCAAACTGACGTGTAACGCGCCCGACATCACCATCATTCCCGGCATGGCGGACTATCCGGCCGCCATCGTACACAGTAGCTTTGATGCCAATAACATGCTGGCCAACCCTGTCGGCACCGGCTTTATGATTCCCGAAAGCCACGAGGTCGGCGTCAAAGGTGTGCTCGTGCGCAACGAAGGCTTTGACTGGTGGGGCTATGAGGCCGGCAAAGGCGGCTATATCGACCGGATCGAGTTTATCGACTACGGCACCGACCCGGCAGCCTTCCTGGCCGCCTATGAGGCCGAAGAGATCGACATGAACTGGGAATCGGTCGGCGAATTTGTTGACATCTTCGACGGCATCGGCCTGACCCGTTCGGAAATCCCCTCGGGCTTTACCATCGTCATTCGTCCGAACCAGTTGGCCGAAGACGCCAATGGCAATAAGATCTATGGCGACAAACGTGTGCGTCAGGCGCTGGCCATGGCCGTGGACAACAATGTCTGCCTCGAGCTTGGCATGTCCGGCTACGGCATCCCTGCCGAGAACTGCCATGTAGGTCCGATGCACCCCGAATATGACTCGGCGGTGACCCGTATTCCCTATGATCCGGCAGGTGCCAAGGCCCTGATGGAAGAAGCGGGCATGGCGGACTTCGAGCACGAAGTTCAGTCGATCGACGATGACTGGCGTCGCAATACCACCGCTGCTGTGGTTGCGCAGTTGAACGATGCGGGCATCAAGGCCAAACACACGGTTCTGCCCGGCTCGACCTTCTGGAACGACTGGACGAAATACGCCTTTTCCTCGACCAACTGGAACCACCGCCCGCTGGGCACGCAGGTTCTGGCCTTGGCGTATAAGTCAGGCGTGGCGTGGAACGAGTCCGGCTTTGCCAATGCCGAGTTCGATGCGCTTCTGGCCGAAGCGAACTCGATCGCCGATGTGGACAAGCGCCGCGAGGTGATGGCCAAGCTGCAAACGATCATGATCGAAGAGGGTGTGACCATCCAGCCTTATTGGCGGACAGCAATGCGTCACCACCGTGACAACATGGTTGGTGTTGAAAAGCACATCGCGGACCTGCCGCAGCTGTATAAGTTCGGCATCGTCTCTTAAGCCGACACCTACAGGGCCGCGCCGTAAGGGCGCGGCCTTTTCGTCGGCGCTGAGCCGGCGAAAAATACTAGCGACGCGCACGGCCTGAAACCAGCGCCAGCCGACCAACAGGGGCTATCATGGGACTATTCATTCTAAGGCGGGTCGGGATCATGCTGTTGACAGCATTGTGCCTGACATTCCTGGTCTTTTTCCTCACCAACCTGTATCCGAACCTCGAAAAGCTTGCCAAAACGCAGGGCAACTTTCGGATGTCGGATGAACAAGTCGAGAGTTTTCTGGAAAAAGGCGGCTATCTTCAGTCAACGCCGATAAAATATGGCGAATGGCTGGGTGTTCTGCCGTCGTACCGGCACACCAACGAAGACGGAACCATTCAGGGCCGATGCATTCTTCCGGGTAAAACCGCCAAGGAATCGCCCAATTTCTGCGGTATCTTGCAGGGGTATTGGGGCTATTCCACAGTCTTCAAAGAAGAGGTCGGAACAGTTGTCGGCACACGTCTCGCCCTAACCGGTCGGCTGATGTTCTGGGTGATGCTGCTGATGGTCCCTTCGGCACTGATCCTTGGCGTTCTGGCGGGCATGAAAGAGGGCTCGGCCACCGACCGCACCCTGTCCACCTTTGCCATCACCACAACAGCGACACCGGAATATGTGTCAGGTGTGATCTTCATCGCCATCTTCACCTCATCCGCCGTCGGATTGAAGTGGTTCAAGGGCACGGCCACGCAGGCTATGGAGAACCCGACATTCGAGAACTTCTTCCTGCCGGTGCTGACGATTGCGCTTTACGGGATGGGTTATATCGCTCGGATGACCCGCGCCTCGATGACCGAGGTGATGACGGCACAATATATCCGTACCGCGCGGCTGAAAGGCGTGTCCTTCTCGAACATCGTCATGAAACACGCGCTGCGCAATGCGCTGATCGCCCCCTTTACCGTCATCATGTTGCAGTTCCCATGGCTGCTGAATGGTGTGGTGATCGTCGAGACCCTGTTCAACTACAAGGGCTTTGGTTGGGCGCTGGTGCAGGCGGCGGGGAATAACGACATCCAGCTCTTGCTGGCGATTTCGGTCGTGTCGGTCTTTGTGGTGCTGGTGACGCAGCTGATCTCGGATATCGGCTATGTCTACCTCAACCCGCGTATTCGCATTTCTTAAGGGAGGGTTAGATCATGGAACCACTTACCTGGACCGGCTCTATCGCCTTCCTCAACCCGCTGATCGCCTTGGCGCTGGCACTGATGGCGCTGTCCGTTGTCGCCTGGATGCTGGCGAGCATCATCCTGCCCGAGGATCAGATGACCGTGAACCCGGACGGCACGCTCACGTCCAGTTCGGGGCTGCGAAATATGATCCAAGCCGCGATGCGATACAGTTTTCTGGCCAGTGTCGGCCTTGCGGTTGCCTATATCGTCCTTGGCATCCTGATGGGCACAAACGCCGGGATCATCGGCGCCATGTCCCAGCAGTTTCTGCCGGTTTGGATGTCGCTGATCCTGCTTTACGCCATGTCGATCGCGTTCAAGCGCAAGCTGGGTCTGTATGGCAAGCTGTTCGACAGCCCCATCGGCATGATCGGGTTCGGCCTTGTGATGTTCTGGGTATTTACCGGAATTTTTGGGGCGATGGATCTGATCGTCACCCATGACCCGCTGGACCAGATTTCGGGCATGAAGAACAAAGTACCAGGAACGCCTTTGTCCAGTTTGGAAGAGGGTCAATACGCCTGGTATCTGCTGGGCGGAGACAACTTGGCCCGCGACGTGTTCAGCCGCATGGTCAAAGGGGCCTGGATCGTGGTGCAGATCGCCCCGCTGGCAACGATGTTCGCCTTCATGGTCGGGATCACGCTGGGTTTGCCTGCCGGGTACTATGGCGGTCGTTTGGACACACTGCTGTCCTTCCTGGCCAACCTGATCCTGGCTTTCCCGGTGATCCTGTTGTTCTATCTGCTGGTCACGCCCGAGATCGTGGCGACAGGGGTGCCGAACTATATGGCCGCTGTCCTGTTTGTCTTTCCCATCATCTTTTTGGGGGTGTTACTGAACTCTCGTTACTATACACGTCCGAATTTCCGCACGCCGCTGCTGATTGGTGTGCTTGGAGTGGCGCTGTGGCTGTATCTATCGCTGATCTCGACCGGCGGGTACATTGTCAACACCGACAGCTATAGCATCTGGGGTCTGCCAACCTATCTGGACCTGTTCGACATCCCTGGCGGCATCCTTGTGGTGTTTGTTTCGGTGGTCTTTGTGAACTCGCCCACTGTGTTCCGTATCGTTCGCGGGCTGGCGCTGGATATCAAAACCCGCGACTATGTGGCGGCGGCGCAAACGCGAGGCGAAGGCCCCTGGTACATCATGCTATGGGAGATACTGCCCAATGCGCGTGGTCCGCTGATCGTCGATTTCTGTTTGCGGATTGGCTACACGACCATTCTTTTGGGGACCTTGGGTTTCTTTGGATTGGGTCTGCCACCGGAAAGCCCGGACTGGGGTTCAACGATTAACGAGGGGCGTAAGCTGCTGTCGATCTATCTGCACCCTGCCCTTCCGCCTGCTTTGGCCCTCTTGTCACTGGTTCTGGGTTTGAACCTGCTGGCCGACGGTTTGCGCGAAGAAAGTCTGAAGGACTGATTGTGATCGAGACCGGGGGGCAGCCCCCCTGACCCCCCGGGATATTTTTAGCCAGATGAAGGGATCCCCCTGACTCTCGCGAGGAGTAACAAGATGAACAAACTGGCGGATTATGACGGGCCAATTCTTGAGATCGACAAGCTTTCGATCTCGTTTTTTACCCGGTTGAGGGAAATTCCCGCCGTTATGGATTTTTCGGTCAGCGTTCAGCCCGGTGAGGCTGTGGGGCTGGTTGGTGAGTCCGGCTGCGGCAAGTCCACGGTTGCGTTGGGAGTCATGCAGGATTTGGGCAAGAACGGGCGCATCGTTGGCGGCTCGATCAAGTTCAAAGGGCGTGATCTAGGCGAGATGACCACCGAGGAGTTGCGCGACATTCGCGGCAATGAGATCGCGATGATCTATCAGGAACCGATGGCATCGCTGAACCCAGCGATGAAGATCGGTAAGCAGTTGATGGAAGTGCCGATGATCCACGAAGGCGTCGGCGCAGAAGAGGCCTATGCCCGCGCGTTGGAGGTTGTCACCGATGTGCGCCTGCCGGACCCAGAGCGGATGCTGAATTCTTTCCCGCATCAGCTCTCTGGCGGACAACAGCAGCGCATCGTTATCGCCATGGCATTGATGTCGAAACCGGCGCTTTTGATTCTGGATGAGCCAACGACCGCGCTGGACGTGACGGTTGAAGCGGCTGTGGTCGAACTGGTCAAGGATTTGGGCAAGAAATACGGCACCTCGATGCTGTTTATCTCGCACAATCTGGGGCTGGTGTTGGAAACCTGCGACAGGCTGTGCGTGATGTATTCGGGTGAGGCGGTCGAGCGCGGCTCGATCAAGGATGTGTTTGACGAGATGCAGCACCCCTATACACAGGCGCTGTTCCGCTCGATCCCTTTGCCGGGGGCCGACAAGAACACGCGCCCGCTGGTGGCCATTCCGGGGAACTTCCCCCTGCCCCATGAGCGCCCGCCGGGCTGTAACTTTGGGCCGCGCTGTGACTATTTCGAAGAAGGGCGTTGTGATACTCAGGATATCCTGATGCAGGCTGTGCCCGGAAATGACCGGCACCATACGCGCTGTCTGAAATTCCAGGAGATTGACTGGAACGCACCGATCACCGTCGGCGAACAGAAGGAAAAGGCTGCGATTGGCCGCACAGTTCTGAAGATGGACAATCTGAAGAAATACTATGAGGTTGCGGCGAATGCGCTGTTTGGCGGCGGCGAAACGAAGGTGGTGAAGGCCAACGAAACGCTCAGCTTTGAGGCGCATGAATCCGAGACGTTGGCCATTGTGGGCGAATCCGGCTGTGGCAAGTCTACGTTTGCCAAGGTGTTGATGGGGCTGGAAACGGCGACGGATGGGCAAATCCTTCTGGACAATCGCAACATCGAAGCCGTGCCGATTGAAGAGCGGGACGCCAAGACGGTGGGCGAAGTTCAGATGGTATTCCAGAACCCGTTTGACACGTTGAACCCGTCGATGACCGTTGGCCGCCAGATCATCCGCGCGTTGGAGATTTTCGGCGTCGGCAACTCGGAAGCCGAGCGGAAAAAGCGGATGCTGGAGCTGCTTGATCTGGTGAAGCTGCCGCGCGCCTTTGCCGATCGGATGCCTCGCCAGCTGTCTGGCGGTCAGAAACAGCGTGTGGGCATTGCCCGTGCGTTTGCCGGGGACGCGCGGATCGTGGTGGCGGATGAGCCGGTCTCGGCACTGGATGTGTCCGTGCAGGCGGCCGTGACGGACTTGTTGATGGAGATCCAGCGTGAACACAAAACGACTCTGTTGTTCATCAGCCATGACCTGTCGATTGTACGCTATCTCAGCGACCGGGTGATGGTCATGTATCTGGGCCATGTGGTCGAGTTGGGCACCACCGATCAGGTCTTTGCCCCGCCTTATCATCCCTATACAGAAGCGTTGCTGAGCGCGGTGCCCATCGCTGATACGTCAATCGAGAAACAGCATATCGTGCTAGAAGGCGATATTCCTTCTGCGATGAACCCGCCTCCGGGCTGTCCGTTCCAGACGCGGTGCCGCTGGAAGTCCGAGGTGCCGGGTGGCTTGTGCGAACAGCGCGTTCCGCCGGTGAAAACTCTGGCCGAGGGACATCAGGTCAAATGTCATTTGGCCGAGGATGTCCTGGAACGTATGGAGCCGGTCATCAAGATTGCAGCCGAATAAAACACAAAGGCCAGCCGCAGGGTTGGCCTTTTACCTATTGGGACGGGAAGCGGAGTTTAACCGCCCCAGATCACCCTGACGTAATTCTGCGTTTCTTTATACGGCGGAACGCCACCATGTTTTTCCACCGCGCCCGGACCAGCATTATATGCCGCCAGCGCCAGACGCCAGGATTTGAACTTGCGGTATTGAGCGGACAGATAGCGCGCGCCACCTTCCAGATTTTCCCGTGGGTCCAGCGGGTTGACGCCAAGCGTTCTTGCTGTCGCAGGCATAAGCTGTGCCAAACCTAGTGCTCCCTTATGCGAGACAGCATTGGGGTTCCAGCCGCTTTCCTGCTGGACCAACCGCAAGAACAAGTCTTCGGGGACGTTATGCTTACGCGCCGCTTGCCGCGCGATGGTCAGATACTGGCCTTTATATTTCCCATTATAACGCTGGCTGAACTGACGCCTCGGCGTCTTTGGCTTATAGCGCTCGGAATTGCGGTATTGTGTGGCCGCGCGCGAATCCAACACCTTGGATTGCTTGAGGAAAATGTCCTTGCGGCTTTTCGTCGACAAGGTATCCGCCACAGCCGGGGCTGAGACCAGTGCACAGCATAGCACCGAAAAACTCGCTAACAACAACCGCATAAATGCCGATCCCGATCTCTACGAACCTGAACGAGTATAGATATTTCAGCAAAGAATGAAAGCTTGGTGAATCATGCCTAAAGAATTAGCGCGCTCATTTTCGCGTCATCAACCATGTTTCAACCAAAGCGCAGGCCGTATAGGGTCGCAGAAATAACAGGTGCCAGATTCGGGCACTGCTCAGTCAGAAAAGAACGAGGGAATATATGGCGGGTTCAGTCAACAAAGTCATTCTGATCGGAAATCTCGGTGCCGACCCTGAGGTTCGGTCGTTCCAGAATGGTGGAAAGGTTTGCAACCTGCGCATCGCCACGTCTGAGACATGGAAAGACCGCAATACCGGCGAACGCCGGGACCGGACGCAATGGCATACGGTCGCCATCTTCTCGGAGCCCTTGGTGCGTGTGGCCGAGCAGTATCTGCGCAAAGGCAGCAAGGTTTACATCGAAGGCCAGCTTGAGACCCGCAAATGGCAGGATCAGTCCGGACAGGATCGATATTCGACCGAAGTGGTTCTGCGCCCTTACCGCAGTGAACTGACCATGCTGGACGCGCGCGGTGAAGGTGGCGGCGGTGGTGGGTATGGCGGCGGCCAATCCGGTGGCGGCTATGGCGGTCAGGCCGGTGGCGGCTATGGGGATCCTTATGGTGGGCCGTCCGGCTCTCCGGCCCCTGCATCCGGCGGTATCGACGACGACGAGATTCCGTTCTAACCAAGACGGAGAAATATCATGACATGGTCCTTCTCACTCGGCCGGATATTGGGGTCGGAACTGAGGGTCCATGTCACCTTTTTCCTGTTGCTGGCCTGGGTCGGGTTTGCCGCCTATTCCAGCGGAGGTCTGGCGGCCGCGGTTGAAAACCTGATCTTCGTGCTGGCGCTATTTGCCTGTGTGGTCGCCCATGAATTTGGCCATGCGCTGATGGCCCGGCGCTATGGGATCAAAACGCCTGACATTACCCTATTGCCAATCGGCGGGCTGGCTCGGCTCGAGCGGATGCCGGAAAACCCCATGCAAGAGGTTTGGGTGGCGCTGGCAGGCCCTGCGGTCAATGTTGCAATCTGGGTCTTGCTGGTTCTTCTGGGCGCGGGAATGCCTCTTGAAACCATGGCTCAGATCGACAGCACCGGCCCCGGCCTGCTGAACCGTCTGGCTTATGTGAACCTGCTGTTGGCCGCGTTCAACATGATCCCCGCCTTTCCGATGGATGGCGGGCGTGTGTTCCGTGCCCTGCTGTGTCTGAAAATGGATCGCGTCAAAGCCACACGGGTCGCCGCGCTGGCGGGTCAGGCGGTGGCGGTCGGGTTCGGGTTCCTTGGGCTCAGCACCGGGAATGCGCTGTTGGTGCTGATCGCGGTATTCGTCTTTGTGGCCGCAAATGCCGAAAATCAGGACGTGACGATGCGCTCGGTCGCGCGGCGCGTGCTGGCGCGCGATGCGATGATCACCGAATTTCACGCTCTTTCCCCCGACGACACGCTGGCGACCGCCGCGCAGGCCGTCATCCATACCACGCAGCATGAGTTTCCGGTGCTGTCCCCCGATGGCAAGCTGCAAGGCTTTGTCACGCGCAATCGTCTGTTCGCGGCCCTTGCCGATGAAACACCCCGGTCCAATCCGGCCACTTCGATCATGGAACCGGACATTCCAAAAGTTCGCTTGACCGACGGGTTGGAGGCCGTGCTGGACGGGCTGCATAAAGGCGCCCCGGCCATTGCGGTTTGCACTGCTTCGGGGGCGATGGTGGGCTATATCACACGCGAGAATATCGGCGAGCTGATGGTGCTCAACGGGCGTTGATCAGGCAGTGGCCAGCGCGTCCTGAAGCACCGACAGTACTGCATCACGCGGTACGTCAGAGGTGACGAATGCCTGGCCGATTCCGCGCGCCAGAATGAACCGCAATTGACCGTCGATCACCTTCTTGTCCTGCGCCATCAGATCAACCAGAGCCTCAGCGCCTGGAAGTTCTCCGGGAATGTCCGCCAAATCGGTCTTCATGCCCATCGTACGCAAATGCGCACGCACGCGGCTGGGGTCTTCCTGAGAACACAGACCAAGACGCGAGGACAGCTCGAACGCCAGCGCGCAGCCGATGGCCACGCCTTCACCATGCAGCAGCCGGTCGGAATAACCCGTTGCAGCCTCAAGCGCGTGACAGAAGGTGTGGCCGAGGTTCAGCAACGCACGGTCGCCCTGCTCGGTCTCATCCCGTGCCACGATATCGGCCTTCATCTGCACCGAGCGGGTCACGGCCCGCACCCGCGCCGCCATATCGCCCCCCGCCACATCGGTTCCATTGTCTTCCAGCCATTCAAAGAAGTCGGCATCCCCGAGCAGGCCATATTTGACGACCTCACCATAGCCGGACAGGAAATCCCGATCCGTCATCGTACCCAGCACCGAAGTATCGGCCAACACCAACGAGGGCTGATGGAAGGCTCCGATCAAGTTCTTGCCCTGTGGTGCATTGATGCCGGTCTTGCCCCCGACGGAACTGTCCACCTGCGCCAGCAGCGAGGTCGGGATTTGCACGAAGCGAACACCGCGCCGCAGGACGGCTGCGGCAAAGCCCGCAAGGTCGCCGATCACGCCACCGCCCAACGCAATGACAATATCCCGGCGCTCAACCTTCTCGGCCAGCAACCACTCGACCGCACGTTCGAAATGAGGCCAGCTCTTGGTCGCCTCACCCGCAGGCAAAGCCAGTGACGACATCTCGATCCCGGCTGTCGCCAACCCGTCGCGCAGCCCATCCAGATGAAGAGCGGCCACGTTCTCATCCGTCAGGACAGCGACCTTGGGCCGGTGCAAAAAGGGCGCGATCCGTGCCCCGGACTGCCCCAGCAGGTCTGGCCCGATCTCGACATCATACGCGCGTTCGCCCAGCTCAACATGTACGGTTTGGTGCATTTATTTTTGTTCCAGAACATCAGGCCGCTTGAGCAAAGCCTCGACAACGCGGCCAACCATATTGTCGATCGAAATCTCACCGTCCGAGGTCACAGTCAAATCGGCCTGCTGGTAAACCGGCACGCGGGCCTCATATATTCCGCGCAATGTCGCATAAGGATCGTCGGTGCGCAGTAAGGGCCGGGTATCCTTGTGCTTGACCCTGTTCCACAACACGCTCAGATCAGCATTCAACCAGACGGACACGCCGCGTTCGGTGATCATCCTACGGTTCTGCTCGGACAGAAACGCGCCGCCGCCGGTGGACAGAATGCCCTTTTCCTCATCCAGCAGCCGCCCAATGACCTGACTTTCCTTGGTGCGAAAGAACGGCTCGCCATCACGTTCGAAAATCTCGGGGATGGTCATGTTCGCTGCCGATTCGATCTCGGCATCACTGTCAAGGAACGGAACACCCAGGCGCAAGGCCAACGCCCGGCCCACGGCGGTCTTTCCAGCCCCCATCATCCCCACCAGAACTACGGTTTTGTGCAACACAAGGTGCTGGACTGGGGCAACCGTGTCAGTGTTTTGCTTTATTTCGCTCATTTCACCGTGAATGACGTGATCTTAAGAAAAATGCCAGCTATAACTGGGACAAAAGAAAAAATTGAGGCGACGTTGAGCAATGGGCCGTCTGATCAAACTGCTGATATATCTGGTTTGCCTGTGTTTCATCGGGCTGGTGGGCTATGCATATCTTGGCCCATTCTTCGGGGTGGATTTCTCGGCCCCGCAGGATGAAGTCCGCGAACCGGTCATCCTGAATGTGGAGTAGGAGCGCAGTTGCCGCGCTTTTCCTGGCCGGAGCCGCACAGGCGCAGCAGGAACCCCTGTCTGCGATCGAATGGCTGACCCAACCTCCGGAAAACTTGCCCGGCACCGTTTTGCTGGAACCGCCCGTGTCACAGACCGGCCTGCAGCCGGGGGTCGAGGTCACAGCGCTTGAGGCTTTGTTGCCGCCCTTGGGGTTGGTGTCGTCCTCGGTGACAGGCCTGCCGGTCGATATGTGGAAAAACAGCGACCCAGGCAGGCTGGCCGAACTGATCGCCGATGTACCCGTAAGGTATAACCCGGCAATGCAGCGCCTGCTGTTCACCTTGCTGCTGTCCGAGGCGCGTGCGCCATCCGGCCCCAATGCCCAAGAGATATTGCTGCTGGCGCGACTGGATCGGTTGATGCAACTGGGCGCGGCCGATCCTGCGCAATCGCTGGTGCAACTGGCTGGTCCGACCGACAGCCGCGACCGGTTTCAACGTTGGTTTGACGCGACGCTGCTGACGGGCGACGAAGATCGCAGTTGCACCGCACTGATCGCGCAACCGCACCTGTCACAGGATTACGCGGCGCAGATTTTCTGCAAAGCGCGACGCGGCGACTGGGCCTCAGCAGCGCTGACGCTTGAGGCGGCCCATGCGCTGCAAGTGCTGCCCGATGAGGATTTGGCCGTTCTAGACCGCTTCCTCAGCCCCGAACTATTCGAAGACGCCGAATACCTGCCGCAACCTGATGACCCTGATCCGCTGACCTTCCGCCTTTATGAGGCGATTGGCGAGCGTTTGCCCTCGGCCCCATTGCCGCGGGCCTTTGCCAATGCCGACCTGCGGGATGTGGCGGGCTGGAAAGCCCAGATCGAGGCGGCCGAGCGGTTGACCCGTGTGGGTGCGCTGACGCCGAACCAGTTGTTGGGGCTTTATACTGAACGTTCGCCTGCCGCTTCAGGTGCGGTTTGGGATCGCATCGCGGCGGTGCAGCGGTTCGAAACCGCGCTGGATTCCGGCAAGCCCGAGGCCATATCACCCGCCCTTCTCGATGTCTGGACCCAAATGCGCAGCGTCGGGCTTGAGGTCCCGTTTGCCGAACTTTTCGCAGACCGGCTGTCGCAGGTTTCACTGACGGATGCCGAAGCCGAGACCTTGCGGTGGCGTATCCTGCTGCTCTCGGACCTTTATGAAAGCGCCGCCCTATCCGTCCCGGACAAAGGCGAGGAGAACCAGTTTTTGGCCGCACTAGCCCAAGGGGATCCGGGGCGCGCGCGCTCGCCATCGCCATTAGCCGATGCGGTTGCACAAGGCTTTGCCTGGGCCGCACCTGTGCCGTCAGATATCGAAACGCTACTAAACAACAGCCAGCTGGGTGAGGCGATTTTGGAAGCGATGAACCTGTTTGCTCATGGCTCTCGCGGGAACCTCGTGGACCTGACTGCTGCCATCGCCACCCTGCGCCGCGTCGGGCTTGAGGATACCGCCCGCCGCGCTGCACTGAACCTGCTGATCCTGCAAGGCACCTGATCATGGCCGCCCCTGCCTCCGCCGAGATTTGGATTTCGACCTTTCTGGAAGCTCAGGCTGCCGAGCTAGGTGCGGCCAATAACACCCTTTTGGCCTATGGCAACGACCTGAAGGATTTTGCCGCTTGGCTGAAACGCCGCAAGATGGGATTTACCGCAGCAGACCGCGACTTGATCGAGCGCTATCTGATCGATTGCGACGCGCAGGGCCTGTCCCAGTCGACCCGCGCCCGCCGCTTGTCTGCGATCAAGCAGATATACCGGTTCGCGTTTGAAGAAGGTTGGCGCGACACCAATCCGGCAATCCAGATCAAGGGTCCGGGCCGCCAGAAACGCCTACCCAAGACGCTGGATGTACCCGAGGTCGATCGCTTGCTGCAAGCCGCGCGCGAAACCGGCCGCTCAAAGGCCGACCGCATCCGCAACACCTGCCTGATGGAGCTGCTTTATGCCACCGGCATGCGCGTGACCGAACTGGTGTCACTGCCGGTCTCTTCGGCGCGGGGCGATCCCCGAATGCTGCTGGTTTTGGGTAAAGGCGGCAAGGAACGGATGGTCCCCCTCTCCCCTCCGGCCCGCGACGCGCTGGCTTTGTGGCTAAACACGCGGGACGCCGCCGAGGACGACACGGTGTCAAAAGGCGGTCAGCGCTCGCGCTACCTATTCCCGTCGCGGGGCAAGTCCGGGCATCTGACCCGGCACATGTTCTTCCACCTGATCAAGGACCTGGCCGTGCATGGTGGCGTATCGCCTGAAAAGGTGACGCCCCACACATTGCGCCATGCTTTTGCGACCCACCTCTTGGCGAACGGGGCCGACTTACGCTCGATCCAAACATTGCTGGGGCACGCCGATGTCGCCACGACGGAAATCTACACCCATGTGCTGGACGAACGTCTGGCCGAGCTGGTGCTCGAGCATCACCCGTTGGCGAAAGACCCTGGTGATAAGGGCTAACCCCTTGATCCGCAGGGGCCGCACCCCCATAACGAAGACAACAACACAAACAACCAAGGACCGATGGAACCCTCTGCTTCTATGATCGACGGCGCATTCTGGTTTACGACCGGCGCCATTTTGCTTTTACTTGTCCTTTCAGGATTTTTTTCAGGTTCCGAAACAGCATTGACCGCCTCGTCGCGCGGCAAGTTGCGGGCGCAGGCCGACAAAGGCTCGCGCGGGGCGCAGAAGGCGCTAGATATCACCGATGACAATGAACGTCTGATCGGCTCGGTCCTACTGGGCAATAACCTCGTGAACATCCTCGCGGCCTCACTGGCGACGGCGCTGTTTACCAAGCTGTTCGGCGAAAGCGGCGTAGCGCTTGCGACACTGGTGATGACCTTGCTGGTGCTTATCTTCGCCGAGGTACTGCCCAAAACCTATGCCATCACCAATGCCGAGAAAGCCGCCGCGCTGGTCGCCCCGATCATCAGCGTAGTGGTGACCGTCTTTTCCCCGGTCGTGGCCGCCGTCCGACTTTTGGTGCGGGGTGTTCTGCGGCTATTTGGGGTACAGATCGACCCAGACAGCAACATCCTTGCCGTGCGGGAAGAGATCGCCGGTGCGCTGCAACTGGGTCATTCGGAAGGCGTGGTAGAAAAGGAAGACCGCGATCGTATTCTGGGCGCGCTGGATCTGGCGGACCGTGCAGTCGAGGAAATCATGCTGCACCGTTCGAATATCGAGATGATCGACGCCGACGACGCGCCCGAGGCAATCTTGCAGCAGTGTCTGAAAAGCCCTCATACCCGCCTGCCCGTCTTTCGGGACGAGCCCGAGAACATCGTGGGTGTCGTTCATGCCAAAGACCTGTTCCGCGCCATGTACGCGCATGCCGGCGACAGTGAAAGCGAAGCCAACCGGCTGGAAAGCTTCGATATCTCGAAGGTGGCCAATGATCCGTATTTCGTGCCAGAAACCACCACTCTGGACGATCAAATGCGGGAATTCCTGCGGATGCACAGTCATTTTGCGTTGGTGGTGGACGAATATGGCTCGCTGCGGGGGTTGATCACTCTGGAAGATATTCTTGAGGAGATCGTGGGCGAGATCGCCGATGAGTTCGACATTGATGAGGACGTCCCCGTCACCCGAACCGAAGATGGTCAGTACCTTGTTGAAGGAGCGATGACGATCCGGGATGTGAACCGCGCGATGGAATGGACCCTGCCTGACGACGAGGCCAATACCGTGGCTGGTCTGGTCATCCACGAGGCGCAGATGATCCCCATAGTGGGTCAGGTATTCTCGTTCCACGGTTTCCGGTTCGAAGTTACCGCCCGTGAAGGTAACCGCATCACTGAGTTGAAAATCCGTCCGCTGTAAAACGTCTCGTGCGACATGTCGCGTCGGAAACGGAACAGTCAGCCCCGGTCTGCCCTTGCACGCTTTGGCCAGATACAAAGCGGAGGCACGGGCATGAAATCGACAACGCGGGTGGCAGTGATTGGTGGCGGTGTTGTCGGATGTTCGGTTCTATACCACCTGACCAAGCTGGGTTGGTCAGACGTGGTGCTGCTGGAACGTTCTGAGCTGACCAGCGGGTCCACCTGGCACGCGGCGGGCGGGTTTCACACGCTGAACGGCGACACCAACATGGCCGCTTTGCAGGGCTATACGATCCGCCTTTACAAGGAACTGGAAGAGATCACCGGCATGTCCTGCGGGTTGCACCATGTGGGCGGTGTGACGCTGGCCGACAATCAGGACCGGTTCGATATGCTGCTGGCCGAGCGCGCCAAACACCGGTTCATGGGGCTAGAGACAGAGATCGTTGGCCCTGACGAGATCAAGAAAATCGCACCCATCGCCAATACCGAGGGCATCCTTGGCGCGCTCTATGATCCGCTGGACGGCCATCTTGACCCTTCGGGCACCACCCACGCCTATGCCAAAGCGGCCCGGATGGGCGGGGCCGCGATCGAAACCCATTGCATGGTGCACGAGACCAACCAGCGCCCCGACGGCACTTGGGATGTGGTGACAGACAAGGGCACCATCCACGCCGAACATGTGGTCAACGCAGGTGGCCTATGGGCGCGTGAGGTCGGCGCAATGGCAGGGGTCTATTTCCCGCTGCACCCGATGGAGCATCAGTATCTGGTGACCGACTCGATTCCTCAGATCGAAGCTATCATTGATGCGGGCGGAGAACATCCGCATGTGATGGACCCCGCAGGCGAAAGCTATCTGCGGCAGGAAGGCCGGGGCTTGTGCATCGGCTTTTACGAACAACCCTGCAAGCCCTGGGCCGTGGACGGAACCCCGTGGGAGTTCGGGCACGAGTTGCTGCCCGACGACTATGACAAGATCACCGACAGTATTGAATTCGCCTATCGCCGCTTTCCGGTTCTGGCCGAAGCCGGAGTGAAATCGGTGATCCATGGTCCGTTCACTTTTGCGCCGGATGGGAACCCTCTGGTCGGGCCAGTGCCGGGGCTGCGCAACTATTGGTCGGCCTGCGGAGTGATGGCCGGGTTCAGCCAAGGTGGTGGCGTTGGCCTGACGCTGGCTCAATGGATGATTGAAGGCGAGCCTGAGAGAGACGTCTTTGCTATGGATGTGGCCCGCTTTGGCGACTGGATCAGTCCCGGTTACACCCGCCCCAAGGTGATCGAGAATTACCAAAAACGCTTCAGCGTCGCCTATCCGAACGAAGAACTGCCCGCCGCCCGCCCCAACCGAACCACCCCGATGTATGACATCTTCACCGATCTGGGCGCTGTCTGGGGCCAGCAATACGGGCTGGAGGTCCCCAATTACTTCGCTCAGGGCGATGAACCAGACTATGAGACGCCCTCATTCCGCCGGTCCGATGCCTTCAAAGCCACCGGGCGCGAGGTTCGTGCTGTGCGCACTGCCGTGGGCATCAACGAAGTCCACAATTTCGGTAAGTACCGCATCACAGGTCCCAATGCGCGGGCTTGGCTGGATCGGATCATGGCCGGGCGCATCCCGCAACCGGGTCGCCTGTCGTTGACGCCGATGCTGTCGCCCAAGGGTAAGCTGATCGGGGATTTCACTGTCTCTTGCCTGGATGAGACCGAGTTCCGCCTGACCGCCTCATACGGGGCGCAGGCGTTCCATATGCGGTGGTTCCTGCAACATCGCGAAGACGGCTTGCAGATCGAAAATATCAGCGACCGGCTGAATGGATTCCAGATCGCAGGCCCGAAGGCAGCAGAGGTTCTGGACGCCTGCACCCGCGATGATGTCTCGGCGCTGCGCTTCATGGATGTGCGCCGCATGACCGTGGGCATGACCGACTGCATCGTCCAACGCGTCAGCTATACCGGTGACCTGGGGTACGAGATCTATTGTGATCCGATGGCGCAGCGGCAGCTGTGGTGGACGCTGTGGCAAGCCGGAGAGCCGATGGGCCTGACCCCCTTCGGCATGCGCGCCATGATGAGCCTACGTCTGGACAAGTTCTTTGGATCATGGATGCGGGAGTATTCTCCCGACTACACACCGGCTGAAACCGGGTTGGATCGGTTCATATCCTTCGCAAAACCCGTCGATTTCATAGGGCGTGCGGCGGTCGAACGTGAGGCGCAAAACGGCCCCTCCCGAAGGCTTGTCGCATTCCAGGTCAATGCCGAGGACGCCGACGTCAACGCCTATGAGCCGATCTGGTTGAACGGCAAGGTGGTCGGGTTCTGCACATCGGGCGGCTATTCCCATTTTGCGGAAAAGTCGATTGCCATGGGGTTCCTGCCCGTCGAACACGCGACAGACGGTCGGGACGTCGAGATCGAGATACTGGGGCAACGCCGCCGCGCGCGGATGATTTCAACCCCACTTTTTGATACGGATGGCTCGCGAATGCGGGGATGACAGCGGGGCGGAACGCGGCCATCTTAAATAAATGAGTCTCATCCCGATCATCCTTTTGGCCGCCGGGCAATCCAGCCGTATGCGCGGCACGGATAAGCTGATGCAAAACGTCGGAGATACTCCTCTTCTGCGCCGCTCAGCCATGACGGCCCGGCAGGTTGGGCCGGTGATCGTCGCCCTGCCCCCGCTCCCTCATCCGCGCTATCAAGCGCTGGACGGGCTAGACCTGACACTGGTCGAGATCCCGGACGCCGCCGAAGGTATGAATGCCAGCCTACGGGGTGCCATGACCCATCTGCCGGCCGAAGCAACAGCCGCAATGGTCCTGCTTTCGGACCTTCCCGACATCACGGCCAAGGATTTAAACAGTGTGGTCAGCTCGGTTACAGAACACCCGAAAAAGTTGATATGGCGCGGCGCAACTAAGGATGGAAAACCCGGTCACCCGGTTATTTTTGACAAATCTCTGTTCGCGGAGCTGCGCCGCCTGACCGGCGATGAAGGTGCGCAAACTGTTGTGCGCGCGCATTCCGACAAGGTGCATCTTCACCCCTTGCCCAATCGGAACGCACTGCTGGACTTGGATACGCCCGAAGATTGGGCGGCATGGCGGGCGCGGCACAGCTTGTAAGGCAGGTCCGTAAAACAAACACGGCCCGGTCTTTGCAGACCGGGCCGGTGCCCAAAACAGGACTACCACTTTTCATCAACCCTGAAAGCGCGGCCAAAGCTGCCTATAAGGCACCTCGGCTATCCGCTGCCGAACCTAAACAAGACCCCCTCGTTAACATGCCGCTCAGCGCTTCCAGTGATCGTGACGAACCTTCGGCACCCCCTAGTGCCGTCGGCTTCCCCTCGCTTGGGCCTGATCATCGTCACCGATTGGTTGAGGGCAAACAACGTAAATTTGGAAAGATCGGGTCATTTAGGATGTATCGGAATGGTTTTTCAGCAACATCTCTGAATATTGACTTCTCCCTTAGGTTGCATTCTGCTATTGAAATTTAAGGAAAATAGCAGGTTAAACATGCACATTTGACATGTATACCCACCGAAAATCTACGATTATACCTGTGCGACCAATATGTTTTGACACATCTCCACAACCAATAGTCGAACCCCAAGCCAACACCACCTTGGCTTGATCATTTGTTCATCAAATTGAATCAATTCGCGTCTTTTGGAGGATTGGACCGGCAATAGAGGACAATCTCACGATTCGAGCCACGCGATTCGCTCCGTTGACCCGAGTCGTATGACCGACCGGTCGTCATACCACCGTGTCTTTATGGCAAAATTAAGATTTCTTAACCTTTGGCACAGGAAATGATCAGACTGGTGCGCCACCTCCTGACTTAACGCGCGAACGGAACCGCGCGATAAAACAGGAGACCAAAATGAGCATCCGTAAATCCTCTCTTCTCGTGCCGCGCACGTCCGGCTGGATCGGCGTCAGCGCCCTGAGCGCCGCGCTGCTGGCCACCACCGCCCTGCCCTCGAAAGCGGACGAAGCCCTGGCTGACCTGGTTGAAAGCGTGTCTCCCTCGGTTGTGACCATTATCGCGGAACAAGAGGCAAAGCCGACACCGGCACAGGGTCAGAACTTTGACTTTGAGGCCCACCCGTTTGGCGAATTCTTCAAACGTTTCGGCACGCCCGAGGGCTTCAACACACCACAGCGCGGACCGGCACAAGGTCTGGGATCCGGTTTCGTGCTGGACGAGGCAGGCTACATCATCACCAATCACCACGTCGTCGATAACGCCACGACCGTCACCGTTCGCCTGTATGACGACCGCACATTCGATGCTGAAATCATCGGCACCGACCCGTTGACAGACATCGCCGTGTTGAAGATTGACGCCGACGCCGGATTGCAGGCCGTTGAACTGGGTGACAGCGACGTGATCCGCGTAGGCGAGGACGTGGTGGCCATCGGCAACCCGTTCGGGCTTAGCTCGACCGTGACTACAGGGATTGTCTCGGCCAAGGGGCGCAACATCTCGCAAGGGCCCTATGCCGAGTTTATCCAGACGGATGCGGCGATCAACAAGGGCAACTCGGGCGGGCCGCTGTTCAACATGGACGGCGAAGTGGTTGGCGTGAACTCGGCTATCTATTCGCCCAGCGGCGGATCTGTGGGTCTGGGCTTTGCGGTAACCTCGAACATCGTCGAGCATATCGCCGCCGACCTGCGCGATGACGGTCAGGTCAGCCGTGGATGGCTGGGTGTCTCGATCCAGAATGTCAGCCCCGAAATTGCCGCAGCCATGGGCATTGACATCTCAACCGGCGCGTTGGTGTCGGATGTGGTCGATGGCAGCCCCGCCGAAGGCGTCTTGCAACAGGGCGATATCATCCTGACCTTCAATGACGAGGCCGTGGACTCCAGCAGTGACCTTCCGCTTCTGGTGGGCACTACCAAGGTTGGCACCGAAAGCACCCTGACGGTGCTGCGAGACGGGACCGAACAGCAGCTGGAACTGACCATCGGCCAGCACCGAAGCGCGGCACTGGACGTTGAAGACCCGGTGGCCGAGGCGACCTCGGGCACCGCACTGGGTGTGACCGTCGCCCCGCTGACCGAAACCACCCGCTCCGAGATCGGTGTGTCCGACTCGGTCAACGGTGTGATCGTGACCGACCTCAAGCCCGACAGCCCTGCGGCAAAAGCGGGCCTGCAACGCGGTGATGTCATCGTCAAACTGGGCAGCCAGGAGACCGACACGCCCGACGCGCTGAAAGCCGCGCTGGACAGCGAAAAGACCGATCCCGCGCTGGTGCTGATCAACCGGGCCGGAAACCAGATCTTCGTGGCGGTGGAAATCGCCTGATCTGACACCCGCGCGCGCCACGTGATGGGGAATATCTGGCGTGCGCCTCCCCGGCGGTTTGTCTTGTCCGCTCTCTGCCGGGACTGCCGGGTGCGCCGCAACGCACCCGGCACGTATCCCATCAAACCCGGTGCCTTACCCGGAAATTTGTGTTTAAATCCCGCTGGAAAGGAGGTCCGATCATGAGCCGCCGTCTGCTGATCGTCGAAGATGACCAAGATACGCGCGACTTCATCGCCAAAGGTTTTGGCGAAGAAGGCTACGTGGTCGAACAAGCTGCTGATGGCCGCGAGGGGCTATACCATGCCACCGATGGCGGGTTTGATGCCATTGTGCTGGACCGAATGCTGCCGGGGCTGGACGGGTTGTCCCTGATCAGGTCCTTGCGGGCCGCGGGGCTGAAGACACCGGTCCTGATGCTGACCGCCATGAGCGCGGTGGACGAACGCGTCAAAGGTTTGCGTTCGGGGGCGGATGATTACCTGGTAAAACCGTTTTCCTTCCAAGAGTTACATGCCCGTATTGAAGCACTCCTGCGGCGTCCGCAGGAATCCGAGGAAAGCGCCATCCTGACCTGCCGTGATCTTGAAATGGATTTGCTGACCCGCAAGGTCACACGCGATGGACACGAAGTTACGCTGACCCCACGTGAATTCCAGATTTTGGAATATTTCCTGCGCCGCAAGAACCGCGTGGTCTCTCGCACCATGTTGCTTGAAGGGGTGTGGGACTATCATTTCGACCCCAATACGAATGTGGTCGACGTCCATATCTCGAAACTGCGGCGTCAGCTGGACGAAGGCGGCGGACCGCCGCTGATTGAAACCGTTCGCGGTGCGGGTTACATGATATCTGATGGATAACATACGGCTGTCGTTCAATAATTCACGCACGCGCCTGATATTGGCCAGCATGGTGCTCAGCACATTGTTGACCGCGACGGTTCTGGCATTGGTCTACGTCACCGCCAATCGAAGCATCGAGGGCGAGACGCGTTCGGTCGTATCGGCCGAACTCACCGGATTGGCGGATGAATATGAAAGACGCGGGCTGATCGGGCTGCTAACAGCGATTGAACGCCGCCTGCCATCCGCCGCCGAGAGGGATGCGATGTACCTGCTGACAGATCGCTTTGGGGCGACACTAGCCGGAAACCTCAAGCAATGGCCAGCAGACATCGCGGCTGGCAGCGGTTGGGTCGATCTGGAACTGCGCCGTGCGGACAATGACCAACTTGTACCCATCTCAGCGGCCTCAATCCGTCTACCCGGCGGTGAGCGCCTATTGGTCGGGCGAGACGCGCTGGCGCGACGGCAGTTTGACCGGGTCCTTTTGCGCACCGTTGGGATCGTCTTGGTCATTGCCCTGGCACTCAGCATCTTGACCGGGTGGCTGTTCACGCGTCTGGTCTTTTCCCGCCTGTCCGACATCGCAAACACCGCCGAGGATATCGTTTCCGGGGATCTGTCTCGCCGAATGCCAATGCGTGGAACCGGGGATGAGTTCGATCAGGTCGCCGGCACGCTGAACTCGATGCTGGACCGGATCGAAGAGTTGATCAGCAACCTGCGCACCACCTCCAACTCAATCGCCCATGACCTCCGATCCCCACTGTCCCGTCTAAAGCAACGCGTCGAAGCGCTGTCGGATCCCACCAAAACCGATCAAGACCGCGATATCGACGTAGCCCGCGCAACAACCGAGATCGACCATGTACTGCGCGTTCTGGGCCAATTGACCGAGATTTCCCGCGCCGAAGCCGGCGTGGGGCGGGAACAGTTCGAAACAGTTGAACTTGAACAACTGGTACGAGATGTGGTCGACCTTTACGATCCCGTCGCCGCAGAAGAGAACATTCGTCTGGTAATTGAAGGAACCGCCGCACCGCTGAGCGGGCATAAACCCCTGCTGTCCCAGGCCCTGTCGAACCTGCTTGAAAACGCCTTGCGCTACGCACCGGAACATACTGAAATCACAATCACTTTGACCGATGATGGTAAGGAGACATACCTAAGCGTCCGCGATCGCGGGCCGGGCGTTGCGCCCGAGGATCTTTCACGCCTTCAAGTGCCCTTTGTGACCCTCGATCCAGCCCGGACCGAACGCAATGCAGGACTTGGTCTGGCGCTGGTATCGGCCATCGCGCATATGCACGGTGGAGAATTCCTGCCGCAGGACGCGGCTCCCGGTCTGAAAGCGACGATCAAACTGGCACACCTTTGATCGCCAAGGTCTTGTTCTTATAGCGTTTATCCTCTGTGACTTCCGCGCCGAACCATTCAGGCGGAACAAAGGATTTGGCGTCTGCCTCGGTCTCAAACTCAACCTCGACCATGTGCAACGGCGTCAGGCCACCCTGAAAAACATCCAACTCAAAAACGCGCCCATCGGACAGCGTTCCAGTGTAACGTTCCTTCTCGACCCGCCGTTCCGTGGTCTCGGGCCAGAAGGTTTCGAACTGCTCGCCCGAGATTTCGGTTTCGCGTTCTACGCGCACTAGTTCTCCGCAACCCTTCAGCGTCAGGAAATAGCGTTCATTCTTTTGCCGCAACCGCAGTTCAGTGGAATCCTCAGGCGCAGTCAAATAGCCCTGGCGGATCACGGCCCGGTCCAGATGCTGCAAGTCTGGAACCGCTGAAACCAGGAATTTCCGTTCGATTTCAGTGCCCATGCCTATGAACCTACATTGCTATCAACGACGGCCAACCTCATCACTAGTAACTATCTCATATGAGAAAAGGCTTTGCTACCGAACCGAGGGGGCTCGCAGGCTGTCATTGGAACAGCCTCCGGAACTGATTTTTGATCTCGGGGTTGTCCAAACCACGGAGATGCGCGATCACACGCTGGCGTTCTGCCTCTTGGCGTTGTTTTAGCACAGTGATCACCCCGCCTGCGGACAGAGCGAGCTGGGCGATTTCGGGCTGTTCGGTTTCAACCTGTCGATCCACCAATTCCAGCAACGCTTTTTGCTGAACCGAGAAGTCGTTGAATCGGCCTAGATTATCTTGCAGTTTTTTCAGCGGTTTAAGTATGGTATTTAACGATTTTTGGTTGAACAAAGGACCCAAGAACTCCATTAAATAACGGAGTTTCTTCCCTTCGATCCTCAGGTCATGGACCAAGGCATCGGGCGAATTCGGCATAATCTGACGCGCCTGTCTGCACAGTTTTCCATAGCGTTTCCAGATCATGGTGCAGGCGAAGTCATAAGCTGCAAGCTCTGCGTTCGGGCCGGTCTGTACACTCTTTGGATCGGTGATTTGACTGCTCAGTTCCAACATACACCGGTTATAGGACGCACTTCTGAATTTCTGAGATAGAACTTTCCATGACCTTTTACGCTCTGCCTCAAACTGTGCAAACATGATCTCGGCACCAACATGAAGGTTTTCCGGTATCATGCTGTAATAATTATTTTTCTCAAGTAGATAGACATCAAGGTCGCGCAACCGGTTGGTCGGGGCCATAAGATCGGAAAACGTTCTCTTCAAACCCATCGTCTGATGAGGTGAAAACACTCCTTTGAACAGGCTGAGTACCGAACGGATGCGCCGGAGTGAGACACGGTAGTCATGCAGGAACTCGGTATCGTAATCTGCGATCACACCATTTTCGTTTTGGCGCGCCACCGCCAGATAGGTCCCAATAATCTTGGTCGCCACATCTACAGTGGGTTGTGCTCGAGCAAGGGGGATATCGGGTTTGGCCTGGTAACGCGGCGTGTCCGGAGACAGCGCAGTGAAAACCCCAGTCGCGTTTCGTATATTTTTGTTTTTTTCAATTAACTTACGGATATTTTTCAAACTTGAAGATGGCCCGTTCACTTGGCACAAAACCACAATCGTCGCACGTCCATGATCCGAAACAAGATCAACCACCTGGCCTTGAACACGTGTCTTTCGCAAGTCGTCGAGAACCGAGAACTTGCGCACCTTCACAGTTCCAGACGCAACCGGAATGAGCGCCCGAAGCGTGGGAAACTTTGCCAATCCTGACCGGACCGCGCCGTTTGGTAGATTTTGAACGAACTGTCCGGCGCCACTGCCCTGCTGCGTCACATGTCGCTTAAAGGAAAACAGATGCAACTTTCCATCAGTTTCAATCAAAAGTTTGCCTTTGGACACAAGAGATTGGTCATGGCAATCTAGGATGTGAAAAAGTCGTTTTGATGACTCGCCGATCGTCAAGTTCCAATGATTCTTGAGCGCCCCTTCGATAGCTTTTTCGTCAAACCGACCTGACAAGAAGAACACCGCACTTTCTTTGCCCATCAAAAACCCTCCAGCCGCCCGGATCGCATGTACATCTTGCAGGTAAGCATTTGTTTTTCAGCGATTTCCATAGTCTTGGGCACGAAAGGACCTCATGACGGTATTTGCCGGTGAAAGCTTAATTTGGTCCTGCAGGCAAAGGTGCCACGACCGGAAGGCATTCACGGTGAAATTCGGATGACAGAGGATACACCGTATCATAAGACTTTTCACATGTCCGATCCCGTCTCATCCATACGCAACCTCGGCCCCGCTTTCGAACAGGCCTGTGCGCGTGCCGGGATACACTCGGCGCAAGGATTGCGGGAATTGGGGCCAGATGCGGCCTACACGAAACTATTGCAGTCGGGTTCTCGCCCGCATTTCATCGGGTACTACGTGCTGGTCATGGGCCTTCAGGGGCGTCCATGGAACGATTGCAAAGGCGAGGAGAAGAAGGCGCTGCGCAAACGGTTCGATGCGATCAAGGCCAGTGTCAGCACCGCGCCTGAGATGCAGATCATCGCTGATCTGGATGCGATCGGCGTGCGGATCTCGGCTGCGGACCTCGAACCCGAATGAAAAAGGCCGCCCCCGGTAACGGGAACGGCCCTGAATTCTGCTAAGGCTAAAGCTTAGCCGACCAATTCGATACCCGAGAAGAAATAGGCGATCTCAACCGCTGCGGTCTCAGGTGCGTCTGAGCCGTGGACCGAGTTTTCGCCAACCGATTCAGCAAACTCGGCGCGGATGGTGCCAGCAGCTGCGTCTGCGGGGTTGGTTGCGCCCATGACTTCGCGGTTCTTGGCAATGGCGCCTTCGCCTTCCAGAACCTGAACAACGACCGGAGCCGACGACATGAATTCGCACAGTTCGTCATAGAACGGGCGCTCGGCATGCACTTCGTAGAACTTACCGGCTTGTTCCTTGGTCATGTGGATGCGCTTTTGCGCAACGATGCGCAGGCCCGCGTCTTCGAACTTGGCGTTGATCTTGCCAGTCAAGTTGCGGCGGGTTGCATCAGGTTTGATGATCGAGAATGTGCGTTCCAGTGCCATATCGGCCTCTCCTTCGTGTTTGGCGCGCTGCGCCGAAATCCATCGCGCGCCGCCTAGCACGGTATGTGGCCCAAGAAAAGTGTTATATGGCGCGGCGCTCAGATCGTGTCCGGCAATGGGTCCAACTGGTCGACCCGCCGAACATAGAGGATGGACAGAAGCCCTGCGAAACTGCTGAGGCACATCATGCCAAGAACGATAAATGGGGCATTCGCGGCAGTAACCAAGGCCCCGGTGGCCATGGTCAGCACGGCCCCCAACGCCACAGTCATCGCGCCAGACAGCCCCGCAGCGCTACCCGCCAATTGCGGACGTACAGACATCAGACCGGCGGTGGCATTAGCGACGGTCAGCCCGTTGCCGAACCCCACCAGAATGGCTGAACCAAAAAAGGTCCAGACGCTGCCGCCCTCGGCTGCGAACACCACAAGACCCACAAGTGGCCCAACCGAGGCAATCACACGCCCAAAAAGAATCATATTATTCAGCCGGGCCCGCGCCGCCAGACGCCCGGTCAGATAGCTGCCCGCCATGAACCCCAGCGTGATGATCCCAATCCCCAACCCTAGTAGCGCGGGGTTCAGATCGAACCACGTTGCTGCAACCAAAGGCGCACCGGTGATAAACGCATAGAACCCTCCAATCGAAAACGCCGCACAGAAGGAATAGCCCCAAAACCGACGTGAATTGAAAAGCTGCGGATAGAGCCTCATCTGCGCGGCGAAGGTAGCGGTTGTGTTAGTGTTGGTCTCACCCAGATCGACCCATATCAACGCCAAGAGGCCCGCGCCCAGAAGAAGATACAAAATAAACCCGGCGCGCCAGCCGAATAGCATCTCGAGCAGACCGCCCAGCATCGGCCCCAGCATCGGTGCTAGCGCCATAGCCATCGAGACATAACCCAGCTTTGCCGCGGCCTCATTCGGTGGATGCATATCCCGTATCGCGGCCCGTGCCAGAACCTGCCCGGCCACGACGGCACCTTGCAGCATCCGAAACCCTAGAAACACCCAGATCGACTGCGCCAACGCACATCCGACCGAAGCAACGACGAAGATGACCATACAGATCAGCAATACCGGCCTGCGTCCGAACCGGTCGGACAACGGCCCCATGATCAGTTGCAGGACTGCCGACAGCGCCAGATAACCCGCGATCGACAGGTTCACCAGGCCGTATTCCGCCTCCAGTGCCGCGCCGATACTGGGCAGCGATGGCAGGAACATGTTCAGCGACAGAACCGAAAGCGCCGTCAGCAAAACCAATGTGATCAAGGACGGAGGGGACTGCGCAGGCCGCATCAAACATTCCACTTCATTCAAACATGGCAGCGCTATCACATTGATCCCGTGTTGAACATGCCAAGCCGCTGGCGGCGGCATCATACCTCTGTTAAGAGCGGCCCATGCTACGGATCGAAGACATCAATTACGCCGTTGAAGGCCGCCCCTTGTTCGACGGGGCCAGTGCAACCATCCCCGATGGGCACAAGGTGGGTCTTGTGGGCCGCAACGGCACCGGAAAGACCACTCTGTTCCGCCTGATCCGGGGCGAACTGGCGTTGGAATCGGGCAATATCGTGCTGCCCAAACGCGCACGGATCGGCGGTGTGGCGCAAGAGGTGCCCTCCTCCGATGTCTCGCTGATCGATACCGTTCTGGCGGCTGATACCGAGCGCAGTTCCCTGATGGCCGAGGCCGACAGCGCCACCGATCCCTCGCGCATAGCCGATATCCAGACTCGTCTCGCCGATATCGACGCCTGGTCCGCCGAAGCCCGCGCAGCCTCGATCCTGAAGGGCCTGGGGTTTGATGATGAGGATCAGCTGAAACCCTGCTCGGATTTCTCGGGCGGCTGGCGGATGCGGGTTGCGCTGGCAGCGGTGCTTTTTTCGCAGCCCGACCTGCTGCTGCTGGACGAACCGACCAACTATCTGGATCTCGAAGGCGCTCTGTGGCTGGAGAGCTATCTGGCCAAATACCCGCACACGGTCATCATCATCAGCCACGACCGCGGGCTGTTGAACCGCGCGGTGGGGTCGATCCTGCATCTGGAAGATCGCAAGCTGACCTACTACGCGGTGCCTTACGACAAATTCGCCGAACGCCGCGCCGAACGCATTGCTCAGGCGGAATCGGAGAACGCCAAGGCCAAGGCCCGCATTGCCCATCTGCAAAGCTTCGTGGACCGTTTCCGCGCAAAGGCCACTAAGGCCGTGCAGGCCCAGTCGCGTCTGAAGATGATCGAGCGCATACAGCTTGTCTCAACCCCGCAAGAGGCCGCCCTGCGCGCGTTCTCTTTCCCTGAGCCCGAGGAACTTTCGCCCCCGATCATTCACCTTGAGGGCGGTATCACAGGCTATGGCGGCACCGAAGTGCTGCGCCGTCTGAACCTGCGAATTGATCAGGATGACCGCATCGCCCTGCTGGGCAAGAACGGTCAGGGCAAATCGACTCTGTCGAAACTGCTGTCCGACCGCCTGCCCCTGATGGCGGGGAAAATGACCCGCAGCTCTAAGCTGCGCATCGGCTATTTCGCCCAGCATCAGGTGGATGAGCTGTATGTGGACGAGACTCCTCTGGACCACCTGCGCCACCTGCGCCCGGATGAGGCACCGGGCAAGTGGCGATCCCGTCTGGCCGGGTTTGGCCTCAATGCCGACCAGGCGGATACAGAGGTCGGGCGTCTGTCGGGCGGCCAGAAAGCACGCCTGTCGCTGCTGCTGGCCACGATCGACGCGCCGCATATGCTGATCCTGGATGAACCGACCAACCATCTGGACATCGAAAGTCGCGAGGCGCTGGTCGAGGCGCTGACCGCCTATTCCGGCGCGGTGGTGCTGGTCAGCCACGACATGCACCTGCTGTCGCTGGTTGCGGATCGGCTGTGGCTGGTCTCGGACGGAACGGTAAAACCGTTCGAGGGCGATTTGGAGGCCTATCGCGCCCTGTTGCTGGCCCGCGACAAGCCGGTCAAGGAAAAACCTGCAGTTGCGAAACCCAAACGCCCTTCACGCGATGCAATGCTGGCGCTACGCGCCGATCTGCGCAAATGCGAGGACCGGATTGAGAAGTTGACGGATATGCATGAAAAGCTGTCTGCCAAACTGGCTGATCCAGGCTTGTATGAAGATGATCGGATCAACGATCTGGAAACCTGGAACCGCAAATTCGCCGAGGTGGTTGAAGCGATGCAAAAAGCCGAAGCTCTGTGGGTCGCCGCCGCAGAACGTTTGGAGGAAGCCGAAGCGTCATGACATCCCCCGTGATCGAAACCAAAGCCATGATTGCCGGTATGCGCCCCGCGCTTCAGCCCGGTGAATATGCCTTTGTTGTCTGGCCGTCCGACGCAGAATGGCCAAAGGGCACAAGGGCCAGCTGTATCGAGGCCGAGGGTCTTTCGCTGATCGTTCCGTTCGAGGCAGCACAGACCGGCGCAGTCCCTATGCGCTGCATTACCCTTCAGGTGCATTCCTCGCTGGAAGGTGTGGGCCTCACCGCTGCTGTCTCAAGCGCACTTGCACAAGCCGGCATTCCGGCAAACATGGTCGCGGGGTATCACCATGACCACGTTTACGTTCCCAGCGATCAGGCCGATAAGGCCGTGGCAATCCTGACAGAACTTCAGCGCGGTGCCGCAGAATGATCGACCTGGCCTTCTTCATCACCGCTTTCACCACCTTGTTCGTGGTGATCGACCCGTTCGGCACCACGCCGATCTTCGTGGCTCTGACACAGGATATGGACGCCGCAACACGCCGCAAAACGGCGATCCGCAGTTGCCTGACTGCCGTTTTCATCCTGATCGCCTTTGCCGCGTTTGGTGAGGCGGTTCTGGGCTTTGTCGGAATCTCGATGGAGGCTTTCCGCGTCGCAGGCGGCGCGCTTCTATTCCTGACGGCGCTGGACATGCTGTTCGACCGCCGCACCAAACGGCGCGAGGATAGAGCCGAGGAAGAAGAGCACCCTGACCCGTCCGTGTTCCCTCTGGCCATTCCGCTGATCGCGGGGCCGGGCTCGATTGCCACGATCATCCTGCTGGCGGGGCAGCACCCTGGTGTGCTGGGCATCGTCGAGGCTTGCGTCGTCATGCTGGCCGTCATGGCGGTAGTTCTGATCTTTTTCCTGTCAGGCGGTGTGATCGCGCGCATCCTCGGCAAGACCGGGCTGAATGTGCTGACCCGGTTGTTGGGGATGCTGCTGGCGGCGCTGTCGGTTCAATTCATTCTGGATGGCCTCAAGGCCTTTGGATTTGCCTCCTGACCGCCCATATACGTGTCAGGTCAACCCGTTAGGATATCGGTATGGATGAGGATAGCATTGCACGTTTGGCGTATCTTAGCCTGTTGGGCGTGGCGGTTGTCGCGTGGTTCATCTCGCAAAACCGGCAGACGCTGAACAAGACGTTGCAACAGGCCATGGCCTGGGTATTCATCTTCATCGGCGTAATCGCCGTCGTTGGCCTGTGGGAAGATATCCGCTCGACCGTCAGCCCGGTGCCGCAGTTGACCGTGACCGGCGAAACGATCGAAGTGCCCCGCTCGGCAGATGGCCATTATTACCTGCCGGTCGAGGTCGATGGGCAGACGATCACTTTCCTAGTGGATACCGGTGCCAGCCAGATAGTCCTCAGCTCCCGCGACGCTGAACGGATCGGCGTTGACCTGAACCAATTGAATTATTTCGGACGCGCTCTGACTGCGAATGGCGAGGTACGCACCGCGCCTGTACGGCTGGAAACGGTCACTTTGGGCCCGATCACCGATCAGAATATCTCAGCCTGGGTGAATGAGGGCGAGCTGCACCAGTCGCTGCTGGGGATGGATTACTTGCATCTGTTTTCGAACATCCAATTCGCGGACGGGCGTATGATCCTGTCTCGCTAGAGATATTTCAGGATTGAGAACAAAATAAGAACATGTTAGATTGTCGGCATGTCCACAACGCTTCTTGGCCGCAAACCCGCACGTGATATACCGGGGCTGGCGCTGCACCCTCAGATCACCTTGCAACTGGGCCGCGTGCACGAAGCCTGCGGCCCTGCCCGGCGCAGTTTCGCCGTCTGGCTGGCTAGTCAGGTGCAAGGCCCCGTGCTGTGGATTTCCCCCGCGTGGGAGCCGGGCCAGCTGAACCCCGACGGCATGATGCCCTTTGTCGACCCCGCCCGGTTCATCTTTGTCCACCCCACCCGCGCCGAGGATATCTTGTGGTGTCTGGAAGAGGCACTGCGCAGCGGGGCCGTTCCGCTGGTGATCGGTGATCTGCCCGGCGCGCCGGGGCTGACGCCCGTGCGGCGGATGCATCTGGCGGCCGAACAGGGCGGCGCGATGGGACGGGCCCCACTGGGGCTGTTGCTGACACCCGGCGACGGCGGCGCGCAAGGGGTTGAGACGCGCTGGCACATGGCCGCGAACCATACTCAAGAGGCGCGCCGCTGGACCCTAACCCGCCGCCGTGCCCGCGCCCTGCCCCCAGTCACATGGCAGGCCACCCAGACCAAACCGCGCGCCGGATTGAACCTGCAAAGAACGGCAACCGACGAGGTATCGGCGTGACACCACCACGTGATCACGAAAGAAGTGACTAGCCAACCCCCACCCTGCGCCCTAGCGTTCCGGGAATGAGCCACGCAATCCACGACAGCCGCTATTCATGGCTACGCCTCACGATCACGCTTGCCATCGCTACGGTGGCGAATGTCGGCATGTGGGCGGTGATCGTGGTGATGCCCGCGATTGAGACACAGTTCGACGCCGGACGGGCCGAAGCCTCGCTGCCGTACGTTCTGACCATGGTAGGCTTTGCGTTGGGAAACATGTGGCTGGGGCAACTGGTCGATCGTCTGGGTGTGACCAAAGCGTTGATCGGGGCCGCCATACTCAGCACCGTCAGCTATGTGCTGGCAACGCTGGCGCCGAACATGATCACCCTGTCACTGGCACATTTGCTGGTGGGGCTGGGCACCTCCATCGGGTTTGGGCCGCTGATCGCCGATATCTCGCACTGGTTCATGAAGCGGCGCGGTATTGCCGTGGCACTGGTGGCCAGCGGCAATTACCTGTCAGGCGCGATCTGGCCGACCCTTCTGTCGGACATTTTGGCGCGGGACGGCTGGCAGCAGGTCTATCTGACGCTTGCCATGATCACGCCTGCCATCGTCATCCCACTGTCCCTGTTGCTGCGCCGTCAGGTTCCGGCCGAAGCGCATCAGACCGCAGCCGCCAGCGCCAGAATCAAGGCCAGCAGCGTCGGGATCTCACCACGCGCGTTGCAATACATACTGGGTCTGGCCGGGATCGGGTGCTGCGTCGCGATGTCGATGCCGCAGGTCCATATTGTCTCATACTGCGTCGGGCTGGGCTATGGCCCCGCTGTCGGAGCCGAGATGCTGTCGCTGATGTTGCTGGGCGGCGTGGTCAGCCGCGTGATTTCCGGGATGGTGGCCGACAAGCTGGGCGGGCTGATGACCCTGCTGATCGGGTCGATCCTGCAATGTATCGCGCTGTTCCTGTTCCTGCCCTATGACGGCATGGTCTCGCTCTACATCATCAGCCTCATGTTCGGGCTGGCACAGGGCGGCATCGTGCCCAGCTATGCGCTGGTCGTGCGTGAATACATGCCCCCGCAAGAGGCCGGAGCCCGTGTAGGTTTTGTCATGATGATGACCATCATGGGCATGGCCTTGGGCGGCTGGATGTCGGGTTGGATTTACGACGTAACCGGAAATTATCAACTGGCCTTTATCAACGGCATTCTCTGGAACGGGCTGAACATCGCAATCCTGCTGATGTTGCTGAAACGATCGCGCCCCCGCAGGCAGGAGGTCATGGCATGACCCAACTAACTCGACGCACAGTCCTGGCCAGCCTGATTGCACTGACTCTTGCGAGTTCGGCGCTGGCTGCGCCACGCACGTATCAACTAGTCCCCGAAGAGACATCCGTCGATTTCACCTTTGACCTGTCCGGCATTTCCCAATCCGGCACCATGCCAATCGAGTCTGCCGACATACAGATCGACCTGAATGATCTTCTCAACAGTCGGGTGGACGTGATCCTGAACGTCGCCAAAGCGCGCACCAAACTGCCCTTCGCCCGCAAACCCATGCTCAGCGAGAGCGTGCTGGCGGCAAAGGAATATCCAACCATCCATTTCGTCTCAACCAGTGTTCAGCTTGGTGAGGGCGGTCGTATCTCGAACGGGGCCATCATCAACGGAGACCTTACAGTGCGCGGAGTCACCATGCCGATCGAACTGAAGGCCGACCTGTTTCGCGCGCCCGGCAGCGCTGCGGACAGTCTGGATGACCTGTCCATCCGCCTGACAGGCGAGCTGAACAGGCACGACTTCGGCGCCTCAGGTTTTGCAGATCTGGTTCAGGATACGGTCGGGCTGGATATCCGGGCAGAGATTCAACGGACCCAATAGCAAAAAAACGACGCGACAAAGTCGATAAGCTGCGCGATTCCTGTGCGGGATGCCGCAAGGTGGGGGCGTTATGCGCACGATGATTTCCTTTGCCGCCCTGTTTCTTTCGGTCATTTTGCTACAGCTCTCGACCGGAGGCGTCGGCCCGCTTGACGCCATCTCGGGCCTGACACTGGATTTCTCGACCGAGCAGATCGGCTTATTGGGGTCCGCGCATTTCATAGGATTCTTTGTTGGCTGCTGGTGGGCACCTCGCCTCATGGGCAGCGTCGGACATTCGCGCGCATTTGCTGTGTGTACGGCCTTGGGTGCGATGGGTTTGCTGGGCCATACTCTGACTGAAAACCCGAACATATGGGCCGTACTGCGGATCGCGTCAGGCACCTGCGTTGCTGGTTGCTATACAGTGATTGAGGCTTGGTTGAACGCCAAGGTCACAAACGAGTCGCGTGGCCGCGTGATGGGCAGCTATCGCATCGCCGATCTGGGCGCGTCGCTTTGCGCGCAATTGATTATCGCCGTGCTGCCACCCGCGTCTTATGCGTCTTACAACCTGCTGGCCATCTTGTGCTGTGCTTCGCTGTTGCCTCTGGCCCTGACCCGGGCCAGCCAGCCTAAGACGCCCGACGCGCCCCGCCTGCGCCCCAGACTGGCCTGGACAAACTCACCTCTGGCGGTGGCCGGAGTGATTGTTTCGGCTCTCAGCTCTGCCTCGTTTCGCATGGTCGGCCCGGTTTATGGGCAAGAGGTCGGGCTGGGTGTGGATCAGATCGCCTTCTTCTTGGCTTCCTTCGTTCTTGGCGGCGCGCTAGCGCAATATCCGCTGGGATGGCTGGCCGACAAATATGACCGGCGATGGGTGTTGATCTGGCTGTCTGCCGCTGCAGTGCTCAGCTGCGGCATCACAATGGCGGCCAGCGGGTCCGGTACCTTCGGCGTCATGCTGGCGGCTGGGTTCTTTGGCTTGACCACCTTCCCGATCTTCTCGGTATCTTCTGCCCACGCCAACGACTTTGCCACGACCGAACAACGGGTTGAGCTTTCTGCCGCGCTGATGTTCTGGTACGCGCTGGGGGCTATTGCCTCACCCTACATCTCATCCACGCTGATCCAGCAGTATGGGCCGGGTGCCTTGTTTGCCTTTGTGGCAGTAGGTCATATGGGGCTGATCGTGTTCGGTCTGGCGCGGATGCGATCCCGCCCAACACCGGATGCGCGGACGAACTATGTCTATGCGCCGCGCACGTCCTTCACCATCGGGCGATTGTTGAAACGGTCGCGCGAAGAATAAAGGGCCGGGAAATCCCGGCCCTTCCTTTTGTTACTGGGTCGGAGGCGTCTCGTCCTCCAGCCCCTCGACGGGGTCCTGCGTCTGCTCTAGCGCTCCGTTCACTACGCCGCCGACACCGTTTTCCATCGACAGACCAAGCTCTTCGCCCAGCTTCTTGAGCGCGGGCATCTGCACCGCCATGCCCATGATCGAATCCAGTGCCTGATTGACCACCGGCTTGTCGCTGTTGGCCGTGCCGCCCGAGGCCCCGGCCCCGATGCCGCCCACCTGATGGATCTTGATCGAGTCGATTTTTTCCGCAGGCTTGACCATCTCCGAGATGATCGATGGCATCGTCTCAATCCGCGCCATATCGACCTTCATGCGGATCTGGGCCGCGGACAGAGCATTGTCGGCCTCGACAATGGCGCGCTTGCCTTCGGCTTCGGCCAGCATGTCGTTTTTCTTGGCCTCGGCCCGGATGTTCAGCGCGTCTGCCTCGGCTTGTGCCTCTTCGCGGCGGGCTTCGGCGCGGTCCGCGGCGGCCTCTTTCTCGGCCTGCGCGGCCAGCCGGATCGCGGTCGCCTGACGTTCGGCCTCACGCGTGGCTTCGATCAGAGCGATCTGCTTGATCCGCTCGGCTTCGGCCACCTCGCGGGCGGTCGCGACGGCTTCGGTTGCCTTGGTCGCCTCGGCACGGGCCAAGTCGGCAGACGCACGCGCGCGGCTTTCCTCTTCGGATTTCTGCGCGATGATGATCTGACGTTCCTGTTCGGCCACTTCAATCTCACGCTCTTTGGCAATCTCGGCATCGCGGATTTTACGCTCCCGCTCAATATCGGCCGAACGGATGGCTTCTTCACGGGCGATCCGGGCGCGTTCAGTCTCGCGCACCGAGTCCTCGGTCCGGGCTGCGATTTCGGCCTCTTGCGCCACGCGCATGGTTTCGACCTTTTGGGCCTGCTCAATCCGTGCCTGCGCCTCATCCTGTTCGATCAGCAGCTTTTGGCGTTCCGCCTCCATCGCGGCGCGGCGCACTTCAACCTCGGCCTCAGCATCGATCTGCGCGCGTTCCTTTTTGGACACGGCAATTACCTCGGCCAGCCTACGCATACCCACGGCGTTAAAGGCGTTGTTTTCGTCCAGCGCCTCGAACGGTGTCTGATCCAACGCAGTCAGCGAGACAGATTCCAGCGACAGACCATTCTTCAACAGGTCTTCGGACACCGCATTCTGCACCTCTTGCACAAAGTCGGCGCGGTTCTCATGCAGACCATCCATGGTCATCTGAGCCGCCACGGCGCGCAAGCCGTCAATCAGCTTGCCTTCGATCATCTCACGCAGTTGCTCAACGTCGAAAGTGCGGTCGCCCAGCGTTTGCGCGGCACGTGCGATACCCTCTTCGGTCGCCATGACCGAGACGTAGAACTCGACACCTACATCCACGCGCATCCGGTCTTTGGTAATCAGCGCGGCCTCGCCACTGCGCTGCACCTCAAGGCGCAGGGTCTTCATGTTAACGGGGCTGACCTCGTGCAGCAGTGGAATGACCCAAGCACCGCCATCCATAATGACTTTCTTGCCGCCTTGACCGGTCTTCACGAGGCTGACCTCACGCGTTGTACGACGGTACAATCGTTTCAGAACCAATCCGATCATCAAAATTACGGCGAGTACACTCGCGACAGTACCGATCAGGAATGTAAGTTCCATGCAAAATCCTCCGAGTTGGGGCTTGAAATTTGGTTAGTCTGACAAGCCGACCAGAACGAACCGGTCGCGCCGTCTGTCACGCAGAACAAGGACCTCTGTGCCTTGTTCCAGCATCTCGTTGTCCTGCAGCGGCTCGGCGCGCAGGTAATGTGTGTTGCCAAAGCGATCCATGACGCGCACCTCGGCTGGACGTCCGCGCAAGGCAGTGCCCTGAGTAATCACACCGCGACGGCGAGCAAGCATCCGTTCCGACATCGCCTCGGTCTCGGTCTTGGGCAGAAGGCGGGCAAAGACGCTGCCGAACCCACGGGCGAACCACAGACCGAACGCACCCGCCGGGATCGCGGCCATCCACGCAGGCAGGTCAAAGCCCAAAAGATCGCGCAGCGCCAGTTGCAGGCCCATGCCCGACAGGCCAAAGCCCGCAAGCAGCACCGCCAGCCAGATCATGAAGGGCACCTTGCCCAGACCTAACCATGCCATAGGTCCGGACGGTTCGGCCCCCGGCGCATCAGCCTCGATCTCGGCCAGCTCAAAGTCACCCAGATCAACATCCGCGTCGATGTCCAGATCAAGGTCGGCCACATCCAGATCAGGCGCATCAACCGCATCCAGGTCAACCTCGCCCTCACCCGCCAGTAAGCTGCCGCCGATCGCCAGAGCCACAAGCTCTAGCGCCAGCAGACCGAACAGCAGCGCAAGCGAAAGGGTAAAGGGCACAAAAGCACCCTCGAGCAAAAAGTCGAACATCAGCGGATCGCCCTCGTTATTGTATACTTTGGTATACATTTCATATGGGAAGTCATTTCTCGAAATTCAAGAGGTTGTGATTTCAATTTACAACCTATGGGTATTGCGCGCTGTCATCCGGGTACAATCGGCGGCCGCATCAGTGGCGCGTTTTCTGATAGATGCGTGTCTAAAATGACATGTGGGTAAAAGCCGGGGTTTTGCTGGGCGGTCACATAAGGTAGACGGTCGCGCAGTTAGATACGTGGAAACGCAAAATGGCTCGGATTCTCATCACCTCGGCGATCCCTTACATCAACGGGATCAAGCACCTCGGCAACCTGATCGGCTCGCAATTGCCAGCTGATCTGTATGCACGCTACCAGCGCGGCCGAGGAAATGAGGTCATGTTCCTGTGTGCCACCGACGAGCACGGCACGCCAGCCGAGTTGGCCGCAGCAAAGGCGGGCAAACCGGTGGCAGACTATTGCGCCGATATGTACGCCGTTCAGGCCGATATCGCGAACCGCTTTGGGTTGAGCTTCGATCACTTCGGGCGGTCTTCCAGCGATCAGAACAAACGACTGACCCAGCATTTCGCGGGCAAGCTGGACGAGGCCGGGCTGATCCGTGAGGTCAGCGAGAAACAGGTCTATTCCAACGCCGATGGCCGGTTCCTGCCTGACCGCTATATCGAGGGCACCTGCCCCAACTGCGGCTATGACCGCGCGCGCGGCGATCAGTGCGAAAACTGCACCAAGCAGTTAGACCCAACCGACCTGATCGAGCCGCGCAGCGCCATCAGCGGCTCGACTGATCTAGAGATCCGCGAGACCAAGCACCTGTATCTGCGCCAATCCGCGATGAAAGATCAGCTGGATGCATGGATCGACAGCAAAGCCGACTGGCCGATCTTGACGACTTCGATTGCCAAGAAGTGGCTGCATGACGGCGACGGCCTGCAGGATCGCGGCATCACCCGTGATCTGGACTGGGGTGTGCCGGTGAAGAAAGGCGATCAGGACTGGCCGGGGATGGAAGGCAAGGTCTTCTATGTCTGGTTCGACGCGCCGATCGAATATATCGCCTGCGCCAAGGAATGGGCCGATGCCAGCGGCAAACCGGATGCAGAGTGGGAACGCTGGTGGCGCACCGACAAAGGTGCGGATGACGTCCGTTACGTACAATTCATGGGCAAGGACAACGTGCCCTTCCATACGCTCAGCTTCCCCGCCACAATTCTGGGTTCGGGCGAGCCGTGGAAGATGGTCGATCACCTGAAATCCTTCAACTATCTGAACTATGATGGCGGCCAGTTCTCGACCAGCCAAGGCCGCGGCGTTTTCATGGATCAGGCGCTTGAGATCCTGCCCGCCGATTACTGGCGCTGGTGGCTGCTGAGCCATGCGCCGGAAAGCAGCGATAGCGAGTTCACGTGGGAGAATTTCCAGCAATCGGTGAACAAGGACCTCGCTGACGTGCTGGGCAATTTCGTCAGCCGGATCACCAAGTTCTGCCGTTCAAAATTCAGTGAGGCGGTGCCAGAGGGCGGCACATTTGGTGATCGTGAACAAGAGCTTATCGCGGAACTCACCCGCCGCGTCCGTGCCTATGAAGGGTTCATGGAGGCGATGGAGGTTCGCAAATCAGCGCAAGAATTGCGCGCGATTTGGGTGGCAGGCAATGAATATCTGCAATCTGCGGCGCCGTGGTCGACCTTCAAGGAAGACCCCGAACAAGCCGCCGCGCAGGTCCGCCTGGGCCTGAACCTGATTCGCCTTTACGCGGTGCTCAGCGCGCCGTTCATCCCCGAAACCTCGGCCCGGATGCTCAGCGCGATGAATACGCTGGACACAAGCTGGCCCGATCAAGTGGCCGAGGCTTTGGACGCGCTACCTGCGGGTCACGCGTTCACGGTGCCGGATGTGCTGTTCGCCAAGATCACCGACGAGCAGCGCGAAGATTGGGAGACCCGCTTCGCGGGCACACGCATCTAGGCGCCAACAAGGATCAAGACAAAGGGGCCTTTCGGCCCCTTTTTTCTTGCCCGCCTGTTCGCACACGACCCCAAACCCAAAAGAGAAAAAGCGAAAAACACCACGTAAACAACCGCACTTCCAGCATTTTTTCTAGATCTTATCCCCAGCGAAAAACCTCAATACGCTTGAGAAAAAATCGCAAACCCGTCATCCTCGTCTCAAAGTGCAATCGACTCGGCCTGTAAGTGGGTGGTCGGGTCGATTTTTGTTAGACCATCACGAGGCATTCGCCATGTTCTTTGATCCAAACTTTTTGAAACCTTTGCAGAATGGCCGGTCGTTCAAAGCGCTCAGTTGCGCTGCCGCGTTGGGCTTGATTACACTTGCCGATCCCAGCACAGCGCAAGACACTGGCGATGCGCAACCGCCCAAGGTTTCAATCGCGGCCGCGTACACTCAGGACATTACCGAGGAAGCAACCTTTATCGGTCGGGCCGAGGCGCTGAATAAGGCGGATATCATCGCTCGGGTCAGCGGGTTTCTGGACAGTCAGAACGTGGAAGATGGTGCGTTGGTTAAGGAAGGCGATCTGCTGTTTACCATCGAGCCTGACCTCTATCAGGCCACGCTGGATGCCAGAAATGCCGATCTGGACCGGGCGCAGGCCAATCTGGAACTGGCCAAGGTGGAGCTCGCACGTAAACAGGAATTGTACGAGCGTGACGCGACCCCAGAATCCGAACGCGACATTGCCCGCGCCAATGAACTGGTGGCCGAAGCCGAGGTCAAGTCCGCGCAGGCCGCGATTAAACAAGCCAAACTTGATCTCAGCTATACGGAAATCCACGCTCCCTTCGACGGACGTATCGGTCGCGCTACTACAAGTGTCGGGGATGTGGTTGGGCCGAATAATCCACCACTGGTGAATATAGTCAGCGAAGCCCCGATCTATGTGAATTTTTCGCTGAACGAAAAGGAGTTCACGTCGGTTCTGCAAGCGGTGGGTGAAAACGCCGCCTCGCTTGCGGAAAGCAATAAAAGCCCAGTGGTGAAAGTTGTCCTGCCCAACGGGACCGAACTGGATGAGGAAGGTACAATCGTCTTTGTCGACAACCGAATAGACCCGCTGACCGGGGCGATCAGGATGCGGGCTCAATTCGACAACGCCAAGCGTCTGATCGTCGATGGTGCATTCTTAAGCGTGCAGATCGAGGCATTGAAACCAACGACTGAGGTGTTGATCCCGCAAGCCGCTTTGCAGCGCGATCAGAGGGGCGAGTTTGTGCTGGTCGTGAATGATCAGCAAATGGTCGAACAGCGCTATATAACCACCGGCAACACGGTTGAGACCGCTATCATCGTCAAGGATGGGCTGCGCGCAGGGGAAAGCGTGATTGTCGAGGGCTTGCAACGGGTGCGTCCGGGTGTCGCCGTTGATGCGGTTGTCGCCTCTGAGCAGCCGGGAGAATAACGGATGTTCTCTGCCCTGTTCATCAGCCGGCCCAAGCTGGCGCTTGTCATTTCGCTGGTGCTGACCATCATGGGCGGCATCGGTTACATGGTGCTGCCGGTGGCGCAATTCCCCGACATCACCCCGCCCGTGGTCAGTGTTACGACCACCTATACCGGTGCAAATGCCGAGACGGTCGAAAACACCGTCGCCGCCCCGATCGAGGCGCAGGTCAACGGTGTGGACGACATGATCTATATGACGTCGACCTCGTCCGACAACGGTTCCTATTCGCTGAATATTACGTTTGAAGTCGGAACTGACCCCGACATCGCATCAGTCAACGTGCAAAACCGCGTGGCACAGGCGATGTCTTCGCTGCCTACCGAAGTGACCTCTTCGGGCGTCGTCACGCAAAAAGCTTCGACCAACATGCTGCTCTTGGTCACGCTGACATCGCCCAATGGGACATATGACAGTGTCTTCCTGTCGAACTATGCGTCGATCAACCTAAAAGACGCGCTGGCGCGGGTTCAGGGCGTTGGTAAGGCTGATGTTCTGACCAACCTGGAATACGCAATGCGAATCTGGATGGACCCTGATCAGATGGCCGCCTTGTCGATCACGCCGGGCGATGTGATCAGTGCCATCCGGGAACAGAATATCGAGGTCTCTGCAGGGTCTATCGGGTCTCCGCCTGTGCCAGAGGGCCAAACATTTCAGTACACCATTAAGACCAAGGGCCGACTGACCTCGGCCGATGAATTCGGTGATATCGTGATCCGTACTGGTGAGGCAGGATCGATTGTACGGGTCAAGGATATCGCACGGGTCGAGCTGGGCGCTCAGTTCTATTCGGCCTCGGGCTATTTCCAGGCTGTGCCTGCTACCGTCATCGGCATTTACCAGGCTCCTGGCGCGAACGCGTTGGCCGTGTCTGAACGCGTTCAGGCCGAGTTGGATCGCCTGTCGCGGTCTTTCCCGACGGATGTTGAATACCAAGTGCCCTTCAACACCACCGATTTCGTTGAGCAATCGCTGAATGACGTGGTCTCGACGCTGATCCTGACCTTCATTCTGGTGATCTCAGTGGTGTTTGTCTTTCTGGGCAGTTGGCGGGCAACGATCATTCCAGCGGTGGCCATCCCTGTCTCACTGATCGGGACATTCGCATTCCTTCTGGCCTTTGGGATGTCGCTGAACACGATCTCGTTGTTCGCGCTGGTGCTGGCCATCGGGATCGTGGTGGATGACGCCATCGTGGTTGTCGAGAACGTAGAACGGATCATCGCCGAAGAAGGCCTCCCCCCCGCCGAGGCGACCCGCAAGGCAATGGGCCAGATCACCGGGCCGGTGATCGCGACCACCCTGGTTCTACTGGCTGTTTTCGTGCCTGTAACCTTTATGCCGGGCATCTCAGGAAGGCTATATTCGCAGTTCGCAGTGACGATTTCGACCGCTGTTGTGATTTCGTCCATCAACGCACTGACACTGTCCCCTGCCCTGTGCGGTCTGGTGCTGCGGGCGCGGTCCGGTCCTCCAAAAGGGCTGCTGGCGATGTTCGAAAACTTCATCGGAACCGTGCGCAGCGGCTACGTCGCCATTGTGCGCAAGATGCTGATCCTGCCGGTGGTGGCTTTAGGTGTCATCGTCGTTCTGGCGATGGGCACCGGTACGATCATGGGCACCACATCCAAGGGCTTTATCCCGCTTGAGGATAACGGATATCTATTCGTGGACATCCAACTGCCCGACGCTGCTACACTAGAGCGGACCGAAACCGTCTCCAGCCGCGTCGACGACAAGATCCGCGAAATTCCGGGTGTGGCCAGTACCGTTCTAGTCAACGGGTTCTCGTTGCTGAACGGCACGACGACCAACGGGGCCGCAATCTTTGTGAACCTTGAGAACTGGGAAGAGCGGCAAGAGCCGGACCTCACCGCCGACGCGATCCTGAGCAAAGTTCTAGCAATTGCAAACGGCGAATCTGCAGCCTCGATCGTGGCGTTCAACCCACCCCCCATTCAGGGTCTGGGCATGTCGGCGGGTGTCGAGATGGAGGTACAGCAGACCGGAGGTGGCTCGCCTCAGGATCTGGCCTCGGCCGTGGGTTCGTTTGTCTATGCGGCGAACCAACGACCTGAGATCGGACAGGCCTACACAACCTTCCGCGCCAATGTTCCACAGTTGTTTGTCGATCTGGATCGGGAAAAGGCCAAAACACTGCAAGTCTCGGTGGCCGAGATTTTCCAGACCATGCAGGCGCAGTTGGGTTCGTATTACGTGAATGACTTCAACCTGTTCGGCCGGGTCTACCGCGTGATGATTCAGGCCGAAGGGTCATACCGGACCAAGGTCGACGACATCGCAAACCTCTATGTTCGCTCGACCAAGGGCGAGATGGTTCCTTTGGGAACGTTGATCGACGTGGAAAATGTGCTGGGTCCGGTTTTGCTGAAACGGCACAACCTGTTCCGGTCTGCCACGGTGACGGCGGTTCCTGCCCCCGGCTTGTCCAGCGGCGATGCAATCACTGTCATGACCGAGGAATCCGCCAACGCCCTGCCCCCCGGTTATGCGTTTGAGTGGACCGGCACAGCGCAGCAGCAGTTGGCTTCGGGCGGTCTGGTGATCGTGATCCTGGGGCTGGCAATCTTGTTCGGGTATCTGTTCCTTGTGGGTCAGTACGAGAGTTGGTCGTTGCCAGTCTCGATCCTGCTATCTGTGATCGTCGCCTTGTTCGGGGCGGTGGCGGCGGTGGCTATCGTCGGTAGTGACATCAACCTCTATACACAGATCGGGATGATCATGCTTGTGGGGCTGGCCTCGAAGAACGGCATTCTGATCGTCGAATTTGCGATGGAGCAACGCGCCAACGGTCTGTCGATCAAGGAAGCTGCTGCCGAAGCTGCGCATCAGCGTTTCCGCGCGGTGATGATGACCGCGCTGTCCTTCCTGCTGGGTGTTGTACCGCTGCTTGCCGCCAATGGCGCCGGTGCGGCCAGTCAGAAGGCCATCGGTGTGGCCGTGTTCGGCGGGATGCTGGCGGCGACGCTGATCGGTGTCATTCTGGTTCCGGTTCTCTATGCCCTGATGCAGGGGCTGCGAGAATGGATCAAGGGCACCAAGAACGACCCCGGCCCATCCGGGGAAACAGCCTGAACCAAAAAGCCCCGCTTATCCAGCGGGGCTTTCTTCTGTGTACAGGTCGTTCAAGCCAGTTTTTGATCCATCCACGCCTGAATGCGCGCTATCTGCTCGGGCGTCAGCCTCAACCCCAGCTTGTTGCGTCGCCAGACCACATCCTCGGCAGTGCGGGCGTATTCGCGGGTCATCAGCCAGTCCAATTCGCGCGCGAACAGTGTCGCGCCGAACTCTTCGCCTAGATCGCTGGTCGTTTTCGCATCACCCAATATGTTGCGTACTTCGGTGCCATAGGCGCGCACAAGCCGCTCGGCCCAGCCGTGATCAAGGAACGTAAACTCTGCCTGAATCTGCCCGATCAGTTTTTCCACACCATCCACCGGGAAATCTCCGCCCGGCAAGGCCACGCCTGCCGTCCATGGCCCCGGAAGATCAGGGAAGTGTTCCGCCACTTTCTCAAGCGCGCTCTCGGCCAGCCGCCGATAAGTGGTGATCTTGCCGCCAAACACATTTAACACCGGCGCCCCGCCTACGGCGTTTACCTTCAGCGTATAGTCTCGCGTGGCCGCTGTGGCACTGCTAGCCCCATCATCATAAAGCGGGCGCACACCCGAATAGGTCCAGACAATCTGATCCCGCGTCACCGGCGATTTGAAATAGCGCGAGGCGAAAGCACACAGATAGTCCTGCTCAGCCTCAGTGCAGACAGGCGGTTCAGACGGGTCAGCATGGTCCTGATCGGTGGTGCCGATCAACGTGAAATCCCGTTCGTAAGGAATGGCAAAGATTATGCGGCCATCCTCACCCTGAAAGAAGTAGCATTTTTCGTGGTCGAACAGCCGGGGCGTTACGATATGGCTACCGCGCACAAGACGAACCCCTTCGCGTGAGTTCATGTGGATTTTAGTCTGGATGATATCGCCGACCCAGGGACCGCCCGCATTGATCAGCATCTTTGCCCGCACTGTGCGGGTCTCGTCTGACCGCTTGTCGCTGAGCGTGATCTCCCAGAGATCATCCACGCGTTTTGCCGACAGAACTTCGGTCCGGGTCATGATCTGCGCACCCCGCGCCTCGGCATCCCGCGCGTTCAGGACAACCAACCGCGAGTCCTCGATCCAGCAATCGGAATATTCATAGGCCGTCTGGAACCGATCCTGTAACGGAGCACCCTCGGCCGCTGTGCTTAGGTTCAACGCGCTGGTCCCCGGCAGGATTTTGCGCCCGCCCAGATGGTCATAAAGAAACAGTCCCAAACGGATCAGCCATGCCGGACGGCGCCCCTTCATCCACGGCATCACAGTGCCAAGCAGCCGTGAGGTCGGCGTCTCAGAGTCAAACCGCATGTCTTTGTGATAAGGCAGCACAAACCGCATCGGCCAGCTGATGTGCGGCATCGCCCGCAGCAGAGTTTCGCGTTCGATCAGAGCCTCGCGCACCAGTCGAAACTCAAAATACTCCAGATAACGCAGCCCGCCGTGAAACAGCTTGGTCGAGGCTGAGGATGTAGCCGACGCCAGATCATTCATTTCGGCCAGCGCGACCGACAATCCGCGCCCGGCGGCATCCCGCGCGATACCGCAGCCATTGATCCCGCCACCGATAATGAAAAGGTCGGTCACTTGTTGGTTTTGCTGTGTCATATCTCAAGATGCCCATGACATAAAAAATCAGCGCCATTAACCCGATACACGCTCGAGTCGTCAATGTTTACTTTCGTTATTGTTCGCTTTCTGCATCAGAACGGAACTTTTGGCAAATTGATCTTGCAGTTTTACCGAAACCTCCCGCAAACAGGTTGGAAAGGAATAAAATCGAACATCGCCCTATCGGAGTTACAAATGTCCCTGTCCTTCCGCCAATCCGACATTCTGGAAGTTGCACGACAGGATGGCCGTGTCATGGTCGAAGAACTGGCGCAAAGATTTGATGTCACAGTACAAACCATCCGACGCGACCTTTCTGAACTGGCGGACATGGGAAAGCTGGACCGCGTTCACGGAGGTGCGGTCTTGCGGTCGGGCGTGTCGAATATCGGCTACGAAGACCGCCGGGCGCTCAACGCTGACACCAAGGTTCAGATCGCACAAGCCTGCGCGCAGGACATACCTGACGGTGCGTCCCTCTTCATGAATATCGGCACTTCGACCGAGGCCGTCGCGCGTCAACTGCTGAACCACAAAGACCTGATGGTGGTGACCAACAACATGAATGTCGCCAATATCCTTGTCGAAAACCCAAACTGCCAGATCGTTGTCGCCGGGGGCGTGCTGCGCCGCTCGGACGGTGGATTGGTGGGGGATCTGACGATAACGACCATCGAGCAATTCAAGTTTGACTATGCGGTGATTGGATGCTCGGCCCTGGATGCGGCGGGCGATTTGCTGGATTTCGACTTTCAGGAGGTTAAGGTCAGCCAGACGATCATAGCCCAAGCCCGACAAAGCCTGCTGGTCGCCGACCACTCGAAATTCCAACGGACCGCGCCCGCGCGGATCGCCTCGCTGACCAATGTCGATGTGTTTTACACCGATCAACCTTTGGCAGAAGACCTGGCCAAGAAATGCGCGGAATGGAATACGAAGGTCAAACTGTGCGCCTGACGGGGCGGTAGCCGATAATTTAATTGACGAACCCCGTGCCAACGTCTGAGGATGGGGCAACCTTCCAACAAGGAGGCACGAGCATGGGACTGTTGGGCCAACCCCTTGGCTATTACGATTATCTGACTTTTGTCGCGTTGATCCTGCTGTTGGGCGCAGTCATGGCGCTGTTTTTGTTCATCATGGGGCTGCCTGGTCGCATCGCGATCAAGCGCAACCATCCACATGCCGAGGCCGTCAAAATCATGGGCTGGATGGGCTTTCTGGCTATCGTGCCCTGGGTGCATGCCTTCATCTGGGCCTTCCATGATGGAACCACCGTCGATATCCGCCGGATGCCAGACGACGAACGCGACGCGATCCGAAAGGAAATCAAACGGTTGGGTGGTACCTTGAATGAAGAATACCGCGATCCGCTTGACCCGGACGAGCCGCAGAAAAGCTAAGGCCAAAGGACCCTCCACACGATGTTTGTCGCCCTCGGCATTACGCTTTTTTATCTTATTTTCGTTTGGCTCATTTTCTTCAAACTGCAATGGCTGAAGTTCAACATTGCGTGGGGGATCGTGTCCTTCTGGGTCGGCGCACATCTGCTGTTGATCTTTCTGGTCGCCCTGCGCTTCTTCCAGCCGTTTTCCATCGACAGCCATGTGGTGCGTTCGACCATCCAGATTGTACCGCGTCTGACCGGCCCCACCCTGCTGACCGAAGTTCTGGTCGAGCCGAATACGCAAGTGAAAAAGGGGGCCCCCCTTTATCGTTTTGATGACACTGTCTTTTCGCTTGAGGTGGATGAAGCCAAGGCCCAGCTTGTAGCCGCGCAGCAGAATGCGAAGATCCTTGAACAGGATGTCATCGCGGCAGGCGAAGCGGTCGAACGCGCCAATGCGCAGCTTGCATACGCTTTGACCCAGCAGACGCGATATCAGAACCTTGTCCCCGCAGGCGGTGCGCGCCAGGATGAGCTGGACCGCTGGAACGAGCAAGTCACGGAAGATGAGGCCAAGATCAAAGAGGCACAAGCCAATCTGGAAAAGGCCGAATTGGCGAAAGCATCGCAGATCGACGGGGTGAATACCGGTATCCTTCAGGCGCAGGCACAGTTGGACAAGGCGCAGTATTATCTGGACAACACCACGATCTACGCGCCCGAAGATGGCATGATCGTTTCACAGCAGGCCCGACCCGGCCTTGTCGTCGGTGACCTGCGTCTGGGGGCAATTGCCAGCTTTGTCACCACCGACAACCCTTATATTCTGGCGACTTACCGGCAGCAAAACCTGAAATTCGTCGAGCCGGGGCAAGAGGTTGAGGTCGCGTTGGACCTTTATCCCGGTGAAATCCTTACCGGTAAGGTCGAGGCGATCTGGTGGGCTACCCGTCAGGGTCAATACCTGCCCTCGGGTCGCCTGCCCGGCTTTGAGCTGCCTAAACTGCCGGGCCGCATTGCGGTGCAAATCTCGGTCGATATTCCGGATGGTCACACCTTCCCCGCAGGCGGCCACGCGGCAGTCGCGATCTATACCGGTCAGGGCAAAAGCTTTGAATTCCTGCGACGCATCAACATTCGCCTCTACTCATTTGCGAACTTCATCCGCCCGCTGGATATCTGAGGACATAGCGCATGAAACGAACCCGCCTGACCCGCCAACTGATGGGCACCGTTCTATGCGCCGCCCTGTTGGCCGGATGCGCACCGGTAGGGCCGGATTTCGTGCGCCCGAACTCTCCGGTCGTGAAGGAATGGATCGAGGTTAACAGCCCCAGCGCCGGTCCCAGTGGTTTGACCTCGCGCAGCGCGCCCGTGGTCAAATGGTGGGAGACGTTCAATGACCCCACTCTCAACAGGCTGATCAACGAAGCCTATGCCCAGAACCTCGACCTGCAGGTTGCCGGGGCTCGCGTATTACAAGCCCGTGCGCAGTTGGGCATCGCGTTTGGCGAGTTGTACCCACAATCACAAGCCATCGGCGCCTCGATCGAACGGCGTCAGGTCAGCGAAAACCTCGGCCCGATTGCCGATATTCGCGAGATCATCCCGCTGGACACCGAGTTTTCGACATCGCAAGCCGGGTTTGACGCGCAGTGGGAACTGGACGTCTGGGGCCAGCAACGGCGCGGCGTGCAGGCGGCGCGGTCCAATCTGGCGTTGCATGTGGCCAATTACGACGACGCGCTGGTGACGCTGACGGGCGATGTTGCCGCGCTCTATGTCAATATCCGTGCCTTGCAGGAATCGCTGGCGGTCGCGCGGGAAAACATCCGGCTGCAACAGGAATCGGCGGACCTGACCCAGTTGCGGTTCAACAATGGCGTTACGACCGAGCTGGATGTGCAGGAATCCACCGCCCTTCTGAACAACACCAAGGCACTGGTGCCCGCGCTGGAAAGCGATCTGCAACAGACCAAGAATGCGCTGGCGGTTCTGCTGGGCACGACACCTTCGCGCATGACCAGTCTGTTGGGCAATTCCGGGCGCATCCCCTCGGCCCGGCCCAACGTCGCCGTGGGTGTTCCCGCCGAATTGCTGCGCCGCCGCCCCGACGTGCGCGCGGCAGAGCTGGCGGCAGCCACGCAATCGGCGCAAGTCGGGATCGCCATGGCGGACCTGTATCCGCAGTTCATCCTGTCGGGTTCGATCGGCGTGCAGGCCTCCGGTGGGCGCGACCTGTTCACATCAGCCAGCTCCACGGGTTTGGCCAATGCCGGCGTGGTGTGGAACGTGCTGAACTACGGCCGGATCAAGAACAATGTCCGCGCGCAGGACGCCGCCTATCAGGCGCTGATCGCGAATTATCAGAACACTGTGCTGACCGCCTATTCCGAGGTTGAAAGCGCCATGGTCGCTTATACCCAATCGCGCAAACAAGTCGGATTCTATGAAAACAGCGTCGCCGCTTCGCGCCGCGCGGCAGAGATTGCGGTGGATCAATACCGGGACGGCATCGCGGACTATTCCCGCATCCTGAACACGCAGACGGCATTACTGAATTCGCAAGCCAATCTGATCGAGGCACGCCAGCAGGTGTCCAGCAATCTGGTCGCTGTTTACAAAGGTCTGGGCGGCGGCTGGCAGATTCGGCAAAATCAGGAATTCCTGCCCGAAACGGTTCTGGCCGAGATGGCCTATCGCACCGATTGGGGCGATTTGCTGCAAGAGACGCCGCAGCAAGCCAGCCTGAAATAGCGCCTATTTGGTGAGGCCCCGCAACCCGCCCGAGATCAGGATATTCACCTCGTACAAAATACGCGGTGCAGATAGTCCACCGGGGCTGGCCAGATAGTTCGGGCTCCATTCCGGATCAAACTTTTGTTTGAAACTGCGCAGGCCTTCGAAGTGATAGAACTGCTCGCCATGTTCATAAACGAACCCTCCGATCCGGTTCCAGATCGAGGCCAGTTGCCGGTTCTCGATCCCCGAAAACGGTGCAGCGCCCAGTGAAAACCATTGGAAACCCTGCTCAGACCCCCATGACATCATCTCGGCGAACAGTGCGTCCATGACAAAGCTGGGGCTGTCGGGTTCATAGCGCATCAGGTCCAGCGATAGCTCGGATTTTTGACCGCCCTGGAACAAGTTGGCAAAGGCCACGATCCGCCCCCCTTCCTTGTCGCGCAGCACGGCGTGGTCGAAATAGGACAGGTAGGCATCGTCAAACCCACCAAGGGCAAAGCCCTTTTCCTCGCCCGCTTTCTGCGCCAGCCAGTCGTCTGAAACCTGACGCAGTTCTGGCAGGTATGGGGCCAAGTCCTCTTTCGGGATGATCTCGAACACATAACCTTCGCGCTCGGCCCGGTTCTTGGCCTGCCGGAAGCGCTTGCGCGACTTGCCGTCCAGCGAGAAATCTTTCAGCGGCACCCGCGCGACCTCTCCTATTTTCAGGATCGACAGGCCGAGGTCCAGAAAGGTCGGCAGGTATTTGGTCGAGACGCTGTAGAATGCGCACAGCTTGCCTTCGCGATCCGCCATCTCGCGCAATTGCCAGATCAGTTGCTGCCCCGCTTTTTCATCGCCTACAGGCTCTCCCTTGGTGATCAGCGCGTTGCCGGTATCGGCATAGGCCAGAAAGGCGCTGTCATCGGGGGCGATCAGGAACTGCTTGTCCCCGGTCAGGGAAATCTGGGATTCGGTATCCTCGCTCTCCATCACCAACCGTTCGACCACCGCAGGGATCTCGGTGCGTTCCGGCACAGGGATTTCACGCCCGAACAGAGACATCACAGCCACCACCCCAAGGATCAGCGCCACCACAAGGCTGGAGCGTAGGAATCGCGAGGCGTCACCGTTCCAGGCAAACTCCCACCACAGGGCGTTTTGGTATTCCACATGAGAATAGGCAAACAGGCCGATCCAGAAGATCACGGCCAGCAAGGCAAAAACGCTGATCAGCCAGGGGATGTTCAGGCGAAAGATCGACGCGCCGCTGACCCGATAAAACGCGTCCTTGAACGTGGCCAGCAACGCGATGGCCGCGACCATGCCAATCGCCTCATGCGTGTCCAGCCCCTTGGTCAACGAGGCAACAAACCCCGCCACCATCAACAGCATGGCGACGATCCACGCGCGGTAGAGCTTGCGAAACAACCCGCGCGAAACCAACAGCAACAGAACTCCGATGGCGCTGCCAGCCAGATGGGACGCCTCAACAAAGGACAAGGGCAGCACATCCCGTAGAACGCCCAGTTTCTGACTGCTCGCAGGCAGCGCACCGGACAGCAGCAATATGACCCCAGCCACGGCGGCCACGCCCGCGGCAACCATTGGCACGATCGGGCGCATCAGGCGGTAAACCCATGTGGCTGCACCCGTGATGTGGCGTCGATGGCTGATCCCCGAAACCACAGCGATCGAGACAGCGGCGATGGCAAAAGGCAAGAACGTATAGACCAAACGATAAAGCAACAATGCCGCAATCACGTCCGAGCGCCCTGAGGCGCCCAAACCAGCGATCAGCGTCGCCTCAAAGGCGCCAATACCCCCCGGCGCATGGCTCAGTATTCCAACCGCAATCGCGCCGATATAGATCGCGAAGAAGAACGGGAAACCAACGCCCAGATCATCCGGCATCAGCACGTAGAGAGTCATCGACGCCCCGAACAGATCGCAGATGGCCGCTACGGTCAGAAGCCCGGCCAGCCGACCTCCGGGCAGGTTGAAGCCCAGCCCTCCATAAGCCAGCCTGCGCCCACCTTTAGCCAGCCAGAAGAGCAGAACCGCCAGCGCGATCAGAAGCGTCACGCCGATCACAGTCTCCAGCGTTGGGCTGATCGGCAGGATTTTCGAAATCCCGTCCGGGTGCATGGTCAGCAGTGTGCCCAGCAGCAGCACCATGCCCGACCAGAACGCAATCCACGACGTCGCAATGACACCCGCAACTCGGCTGAGGTCCAGCCCCAGCGATGCATAGATGCGATACCGGATCGCCGTCCCGGTAATGTATGAAAAACCAAGACAATTCGAGACGGCATAGCCGCAGGCCCCCGCCATCCCAGCCACCGGCAACGGCACCTCACCATCCGCCACGCTTTGCACCGCCAGAACGTCATACATCGACAACGCAAGAAAGCTGAACGCCGTCCAACACAGCGCAAAGAACATCAGCTTCCACGATGTGTTCGCCACATCGGTCTGTACATCTCCCCATTTCACGTGGGCAGATAGTTCATGCAGAACAACCAGTGCGATCAATGTCACCAGAATCGGAACAGCGATCCGCACCAGCGGCTTTTCCAGAAAGCCGGTGATCTTCTCGGCCCAGCGTACAGCCCAGAGCTCTTGCTCAGCGTCCTGCGTGGTCATTCCATCCCTCTGCTCAAAGGCGTGACAATCGTCATTGGCGCGCAACAGGCGCGCAGGGGGACCTTCGCATAGTTTCGCAAAAGCGCAAAGCGTCAGAAGGGGTTACACCCGGCCTTTCCGCGTGGACAGCAACAGATTGGTCTCGGACCGGGTGATCCCCTCCATCCGGCGGATCTGGAACAGGATTGCGTCCAACTCGGCCAGCGTATCGGTTCCGATCTCGGCAATCAGATCCCAGCTTCCATTGGTGGAATGCACCGCGCGCACTTGTGGCATCGCGGCAATTCGCGACATGGTGCGTTCGGTTCCGCGCCCTTCGATTTCCAGCATCATTAACCCGCGCACCGGACTTTGCGCCACGTCACGCCGGGTGAGAACAGTAAACCCTACGATCTCGCCCGATTGCTTGAGGCGCTGCAACCGGCTGCGCACCGTTGTGCGGGTCACGCCCAACGTCTCGGCCAGCTCAGACAGAGAGGCACGGGCATCACGGTGCAAAGCGCTCAGCAGGCGATTATCCAGATCGTCCATTAAGTGTTTCCATTTTGGAACCTAAAAATTCATTTTGAACAATTTGATGGCTTTTCGCAAGCCAAAGAGAATGACTAGATAGAAACATGACCACGGAAAACATCATACTCGTCGGCGCCCCTATGGATGCCGGTAAACGCCGCCAAGGATGCCGGATGGGCCCAGACGCGTATCGCGTCGCCGGGCTGAAGACAGCCTTGACGAACCTCGGTCACTCGGTTCTTGATGCCGGAGATGTCCGACCCGACCAAACCGATCTGGCCGAACACGCGCACCTTTTCGCATTGCCGGAATGCGTCGGCTGGACCAAAGCGCTGCAACGCGCCGCGCTTGAAACAGCACCCAAAGGCGTGCCGATCTTCATGGGTGGCGATCACGCGCTGTCGATGGGCACCGTTTCGGGCATGGCCCTGCACGCTCAACAGCTGAACCGTCCCCTGTTTGTGTTGTGGCTGGACGCGCACAGCGATTTCCATACCCCCGATAGCACCGATAGCGGCAACCTGCACGGCACCCCGGTCGCCTATTTCACCGGCCAATCGGGTTTTGACGCCTTTCCCGAGGTCACAACCCCCGTGCCGACCGATCGCGTTGGCATGATCGGCCTGCGATCTGTAGACCCGGCCGAGCGCGCGCGCCTGGAACAGGACCGTGCTATGCTGGCCGATATGCGCAGCATCGACGAACACGGGATCAAGGCCCCGCTAATGGCCTTTCTGGATCGAGTCCGCGCCGCAAATGGCCTGCTTCATGTGTCGCTCGACGTTGATTTCCTCGACCCCTCCATCGCCCCGGCGGTCGGCACTACTGTTCCCGGCGGCGCGACCGAGCGCGAGGCGCATCTGGTGATGGAATTGCTGCACGAAAGCGGGCTGGTCTGCTCGCTCGATCTGGTCGAGCTCAACCCGTTTCTGGATGAGCGCGGCCGTACTGCAAAACTGATGGTCGATTTGGCTGCGTCGCTGATGGGGCGGCGCATCTTCGACCGCCCGACCCGGAGTTTCTGATGACCCAACCCTCAGACAAAGCCCTCGTGCCCTTTGTGTCAGTCGACAATATGATGCGCCTTGTGCACCATATCGGCCTTGAGCGCATGATCACCCAGATCGCCGCCCGCATCGAAGTAGATTTCAAGCGGTGGGAAAGTTTCGATAAAACGCCCCGTATTCCCGCTCATTCCCCCCATGGCGTGATCGAGCTGATGCCGACGTCTGATGGCGAGGCCTATGGGTTCAAATACGTAAACGGCCATCCCAAGAACACATCCGAAGGGCTTCAGACGGTCACCGCCTTCGGCCTGCTTGCGGATGTCTATACCGGTTATCCCACCCTGCTGACCGAGATGACCTTGCTGACCGCCCTGCGCACTGCTGCCACATCTGCCCTGGTCGGCAGTTACCTTGCACCAAAGGGCGCCACAACCATGGCGATGATCGGCAATGGTGCACAATCCGAGTTTCAGTGCCTGGCATTCAAGGCCATGTGTGGAATTACCTCGGTACGTCTGTACGACACCGATTCCGCTGCAACCGAAAAATGTGCGGCGAACCTAAAAAACTCTGGCCTGACGGTTGTGCTATGCAAAACGCCCGAAGACGCCATCGAGGGTGCTCAGATCATCACCACATGTACGGCCGACAAGAAATACGCGACAATCCTGACCGACAACATGGTCGGCCCTGGCGTGCATATCAACGCCATCGGCGGCGATTGCCCTGGTAAAACCGAACTGCATCGAGACATCCTGCTGCGCTCGGACATTTTTGTCGAGTACCCCGAACAAACGCGCATCGAAGGCGAAATTCAGGCGCTGAACCCCGATCATCCCGTTACTGAACTTTGGCAGGTCATGACCGGTCAAGCTGCGGGTCGCAAGGACAACCAGCAAATCACACTGTTTGACAGTGTGGGCTTCGCAATCGAGGACTTCTCGGCCCTTTGCTATATCAAATCAGTAATCGAAGGCACCGACTATTTCGAAGCACTGGATATGCTCGCTGACCCGGACGATCCCCGAGATCTCTATGGTATGCTGATGCGGGCAAGCTAAACAGGGGGCTCTGCCCCCGCCGCCCTGCGGGCGACTCCCCCGGGATATTTGGGGCCAGATGAAGTACGGATCCGCTTTTCATCTGGCTAAAAATATCCCGGAGCGCGAGGCAGAGCCTCGCAAATTACCTGCTACCCAGCCAAGGACGGCAGATAGAGCACGATACCAGGGAACGCCACCAACAACGCGATGGTGACGGCGTCTGCGATGAAAAACGGTGTCACGCCTTTGAAAACATCCTGAACGCTCAGGTCCGGGCGGACCCCTGCAACCACAAAGCAGTTGAGCCCAATGGGTGGGGTTATCAGGCAGAACTCGGCCATTTTCACCACAAGAATACCGAACCAGATGGCGCACATCGGGCCAGACATCCCAAAGGCGCTTTCAGCCGCGCTGACGGTTTCACCGCCATTCAAGGCCATTACTGCGGGGTAGACCACCGGTAACGTCAGCAGCAGCATCCCGATGGCGTCCATGAACATGCCCAGAACCGCGTAAGCCAGCAGGATGCAGATCAGGATCAGCATTGGCGACATCTCAAGCGATGTGATCCAGTCCGAGAATGCCCCGGGCAGATCCGCGAACCCGAGGAACCGAACATAGATCAGAACCCCCCAGATGATCGAGAAGATCATGGCCGTCAGCTTTGCTGTTTCCAGCAGGGCCGATTTCAGCTCGGTCCAGCGCATTCCGTGAAACAGCGCAAAACAAAAGACGATAAAGGCTCCGATCGCGCCGCCTTCGGTGGGGGTGCCCCAGGCCTTGTCGCCAAAAGGGTTGTAGACGAAGCAGATGATGATGAGGATCACGGCGACGATTGGGAACGCACCGGGCAGTGCCGCAAAGCGCTGCTTCCAAGTGAACCCAGTAACGGGTGGACCAACTGATTTGAAGATCACGGCGATGCCAACGATCAGCAGACCGTAAATGACCGCTGAAAATGCGCCGGGGATGAAACCGGCCAACAGCAGTTTGCCGACATCCTGTTCAACGATGATCGCATAGATCACCAGAATCGCAGATGGCGGGATCAGCGAGGCCAGTGTTCCGCCAGCAGCGACGACGCCGGCCGCGAATTGTTTATTGTATCCGACCTTCAGCATCTCGGGGATGGCGATGCGCGCAAACACGGCAGAAGTGGCGACCGAAGCGCCCGACACTGCCGCAAAGCCAGCCGTGGCGAAGACGGTGGACACCGCCAACCCGCCGGGCACCCAGGCGACCCAGCGTTTGGCAGCTTCAAATAGCGCTCGGGTCAGACCTGCATAGTAGGCAAGATAGCCAATCAGGATAAAGGTCGGGATCAGGCTGAGCGTATGGGCCGCAACCTTGGAATGAGGCACCTGCCCCGCCGTTTTGACAGCCACGGTCAGTGCTTTGCCAAAGCGGTCGGGATCATAGCCGAACTTGGCCCAGAAAATCCAGACCAGCCCAACCAGACCTGCCAAACCTGCCGCAAAGGCCACGCGCATCCCAGTGACGACCAGAACCAGAAGGCCGCCTGTGACCCACAGGCCGATATCAATCGTGTCCATCTAGTCCTGCCCTTCGAATTGCTCGGCCTCGGCAGCCGCCTGGGCGGCGACATCCTGTATCAGCGGCACGGCCACTGGTTTCTCCAGCCCTAAGACAAAGGCGCGGCCATAGCCCCAGATTTGCAGGATCAGCCGCAGGCACAGCACCGAGAAGGCAACCGGGGCCAAGAGTTTGGCAGGCCAGAGCGGAATACCGATGTCGATTGAGCTGTCACGGCTCCACAACGGTGCGCCGAAATCGAACGAGCGGTCGAAATGGGACCAGCTGCCCCAGACAAGGGCTAGCATCAGAACAAGGATCAATACGACCGAGATCAGTTCGAACAGCCACAGCGCCCGCCCGTGCAGGCGCGAGATGACGATATCCATTCGGATGTGCCCGCCATCCCGCTGGACAAAGGAAATACCAAGGAACGCGATCAGTGGCATGGCCTGTTCGATCCAGTCCACATAGCCAGGCAAAGGTGCGTTGAACGCGTTACGCCCGCTAACCGATACCACGGCCAAAACCATCAGCCCAAATACAGCTATCCCACTGATCAGGGCAAGGAACCGTTCCAATCGCAATAATTGATGATCCAGACGGCTGAGACGACTGCCATCCTCAAGCACCGTGGCCTGTCCTGCCATGCCGGTGATCCCCTATTGTCTTTATGGGTGTCCGGGCGCCGATGAGGCACCCGGACGATGCGATCAGTTGCCGCCGCGCTGTTGTTTCAGCGTGGCCTGAACGAGATCATAGAGGTCCTGCGCAGGCAGACCTTGGGCCGACATGTCCGCTATCCACTGCTCGCGGATCGGATCTGCCGCCTTGGTACGAAACTCTTCGATCACCGCATCGTCGATTTCGACCTTTGCGACGCCCTTCTCGGATAGGACGCTGTCCCACTGTTCCAGCAAGCCACCATAGTTGGCGAGGTAATGATCAATCGCCTCATCAATCGAACTGTCCAGTGCCTCTCGATGTTCGGCCGGTAGGGCTTCATAGGCGTCGATATTTACTACCACCGGGCAGTTGACTGTGCCGGGGTTGAGGTTTGCGGTCCACCAATCAGCCTCGTTTATGGTGCCGAAAGACAGGTGAGCATGTTGGGCAAAGGCCACCGTGTCGACAACGCCCGATTCCATCGCATTGAACGCCTCGGTCGCGGGAACCGAGGTCGGGACACCTCCGACCGCTTCGAATGCCTGACCCAGACCACCGGTCGCACGCACACGCATGCCGTCGAAATCAGCCAGCTTGTCACGCGGATCGCCGGTGCCGACCAGATTATACTGCGGCATGGGCGAGGTCATGATGATACGCGCGTTCCACTGAGCCATCTCATCTTTCACCGCCGGGTGATCGTAAACAGCGTGGCTGACGGCCACCTCTTCTTCCAGGTTGTTCACCCCAAGGAACGGTAGCTCCAGCACCGTGATGGCCCGGTTCTTGTCGCGATGATAGCCCGCGCAGAATTGCGCCATCTCGAACGCGCCGATCTCAATCCCATCGAGATTCTCGCGCGGTTTGGACAGGCCGCCATAGCTGACATTGATGGTGAACTCGCCATTAGTCTTTTCACTGACCAACTCGGCCAGTTTTTCAACGTGCTCAGTAAAGGCGCGGCGTTTACCCCAGACCGAAGCGCTCCATTCGGTTGCTGCGGCCTCAGACACGAAGGCGACGGTCAAAGCGGCAACAGCCGCACCGCTCAGCATCTTTTTCATTGTGATCTCTCCCTTTTTTGCGCCCCTTCCCCAGGGCGCTTGCAAGCAAAGCTAGCGCCAACATCTTAAAGTGCCAACCCCCAGAGCGGGACGCGTGTCCGTGTTCCTCGGTTCCGTTTGGCGCTAACAACTAAAAGATGAGTTTCAAATACCTATTGCCTATGGATCAGAAGCCAGCTGTCACGCTTTTCACTTGTTACAATCAACTATATGTTTCTATTTTATTTTTCATCCGTTTTACAAATTTGTTTTCTAATTTGACAGGATTCAAGAAATTTATTTACAAACTAATCCTTAGTTTTCTGTAATTTATTCCCTTGTTTTCAGTTCTCCGTATTATTCGGTACGGGGAGGATGCGGGTCGACATTGCCAAATCAGCAGGCAAAATCGAGCCCGTCAATTTCAGTCCTAGAGGGAGGAGCCTCAGAATGACAACCGCTGCCCAGGCAGATGCCAAAGCTTATCCGCCAACTGCAGAAACCGTTGCGCGTGCACATGTCGATGCTGACAAATATTCCGAGATGTACGCAGCCTCCGTCAACGACCCTGTCGCCTTTTGGGGCGAGCAGGGAAAGCGTGTCGACTGGATCAAACCGTTCACGCAGGTCAAGGATGTCAGCTATGATTTCGGTTCGGTTGGCATCAACTGGTATGCTGATGGTACGCTGAACGTTTCGGCCAACTGCCTGGATCGCCATCTTGAAACACGCGGCGATCAGACCGCCATCATCTGGGAACCGGATGATCCAAACGACGCGGCTCAGCACATCACCTATGCCGAGTTGCACCGCCGCACCTGCCGGATGGCCAACATTCTGGAATCCTTGGGCGTGCGCAAAGGCGACCGCGTTGTCATCTACCTGCCGATGATCCCCGAAGCAGCCTATGCCATGTTGGCCTGCGCCCGTATTGGCGCCATCCACTCGATTGTTTTTGCGGGATTTTCTCCGGACGCATTGGCAGCGCGGATCAATGGGTGCGACGCCAAGGTTGTCATCACCGCGGATGAAGCCCCGCGCGGTGGCCGCAAAACCCCTCTGAAATCCAATGCAGATGCGGCATTGCTGCATTGCAAGGACACCGTCAAATGTCTGGTCGTCAAGCGCACCAATGGTCAAACCACTTGGATTGCCGATCGCGACTATGATTACAACGAAATGGCGCTTGAGGCAGACGATTATTGCGCCCCGGCTGAGATGAATGCCGAGGATCCTCTGTTCATCCTCTACACCTCCGGGTCGACCGGTCAGCCCAAGGGCGTCGTGCATACAACCGGCGGCTATCTTGTCTATGCCGCGCTGACTCATGAGGTCACGTTCGACTACCACGAGGGCGACATCTATTGGTGTACGGCGGATGTGGGCTGGGTCACGGGCCACAGCTATATCGTATATGGCCCGCTGGCCAACGGTGCGACGACGCTGATGTTCGAAGGCGTGCCCACCTATCCCGACGCCGGTCGTTTCTGGGAGGTGTGCGCCAAGCACAAGGTCAATCAGTTCTACACCGCCCCTACTGCGATCCGTGCCCTGATGGGTCAGGGCAATGAGTTCGTTGAAAAGCACGACCTCAGCGATCTGCGTCTGCTGGGCACTGTGGGTGAACCAATCAACCCAGAGGCGTGGAACTGGTACAATGATGTTGTCGGCAAGGGCAGATGCCCCATCGTAGACACTTGGTGGCAGACCGAAACCGGCGGCCACATGATGACCCCCCTGCCCGGCGCACATGCGACCAAGCCCGGCTCGGCGATGAAACCCTTCTTTGGCGTGCAGCCCGTGGTGCTGGATCCGCAATCCGGTGTCGAAATCAACGGCAACGGCGTTGAGGGTGTTTTGTGCATCAAGGACAGCTGGCCCGGTCAGATGCGCACCGTCTGGGGCGACCATGAACGGTTCGAGAAGACCTATTTCTCGGATTACAAAGGCTACTACTTCACCGGCGACGGTTGCCGTCGGGACGAAGATGGCGATTACTGGATCACAGGCCGCGTTGATGACGTGATCAACGTCTCGGGCCACCGTATGGGCACGGCCGAGGTCGAAAGTGCACTGGTGGCACATGCGGCCGTGGCCGAGGCCGCCGTGGTCGGCTACCCGCATGAAATCAAAGGGCAAGGCATCTATTGCTACGTCACCTTGATGAATGATCGTGAACCTTCAGATGAGCTGCTGAAAGAGCTGCGCACCTGGGTACGGACCGAAATCGGGCCGATTGCCTCGCCGGACGTAATTCAATGGGCGCCGGGCCTTCCGAAGACGCGCTCGGGCAAGATCATGCGTCGAATCCTGCGCAAGATCGCCGAGAATGACTTTGGCTCTCTGGGCGACACCTCGACACTGGCCGATCCGTCGGTCGTCGAAGACCTGATCGAAAACCGGGCGAATAAGTGAGGGAATGATGGACGCTGCCGTTACCACCACCCCCGCTGTTCTGATCCTTCTCGGCCCTCCGGGCGCCGGGAAGGGCACGCAAGCCCGGATGCTGGAAGATAAATTCGGTCTGGTTCAGCTCAGCACCGGCGACCTGCTGCGTGAGGCCGTTGCCGCAGGCACCGAGGCAGGTAAAGCCGCCAAAGCCGTTATGGAAGCGGGCGATCTGGTCAGCGACGAGATCGTCATCGCCATCCTGCGCGACCGAATGGCCAAGCCGGATTGCCAGAAAGGGGTCATCCTTGATGGTTTCCCCCGCACCACCGTTCAGGCCAAGGCGCTGGATGGGCTGCTGGCCACATCGGATCAAAAGATCAGCGCCGCGATTAGTCTTGAGGTTCAGGACGCTGAAATGGTCGCGCGCATTTCGGGCCGTTACACCTGCGCCATGTGTGGAGAAGGCTATCACGACACGTTCAAAGTGCCCGCTGTTGAAGGCAAATGCGACAATTGTGGCGGCACCGAATTCAAGCGTCGCGCGGATGACAACGCGGAAACCGTTGCGTCGCGCCTGTCCGCGTATCACGCGCAGACGGCGCCGCTGATTGACTACTACCGGTCCCAAGGTGTGCTGCAAGGCATTGATGCCATGGGCCAAATCGACGCCATCGCCAACGACCTGCAAGGGCTTGTGCGCGGGGTCATGAGTTAAGGGGAGGAGATAAGCCCAAACCGGGCTTTGATCCTTAAAACAGAATACTTCAATGGACCCGCCTTGGCGGACCAGAGAAGTTTTGCCGGACGTCACGGGGCGTTTGGCACATTCGAGAAGCGGTCCAACGCACTGGAGGAGTTGGGCAACGGGCCGCCAACGAGGTAGCGAAGGAGGAACCCGCAATGGCGGATAACACCACAAACTCCGCGCAGACTGCCGAGGCCGATAAGGGCTATTGGCAGGCCAACCTGCGTCTCATCTACATCAGCCTCGCGATCTGGGCGCTGGTGTCTTTTGGATTCGGCATTCTGCTGCGTCCGCTGCTGTCCGGCATCTCGGTTGGCGGCACCGATCTGGGCTTTTGGTTTGCCCAGCAGGGATCGATCCTGGTCTTTTTGGTGCTGATCTTCAACTACGCCTGGCGCATGAACAAGCTGGACGCCGAACACGGCGTGGAAGAAGACTAAGGGAGAGCGGGGATTATGGATCAGTTTACCATCAACCTGCTGTTTGTTGGCGCGTCCTTTGCGCTATACATCGGCATCGCGATCTGGGCCCGAGCGGGGTCCACATCTGAATTCTACGCCGCTAATCGCGGCGTTCACCCGGTCACCAACGGTATGGCGACTGCGGCGGACTGGATGTCCGCAGCCTCGTTCATCTCGATGGCAGGCCTGATTGCCTTCACCGGCTATGACAACTCGACCTTCCTGATGGGTTGGACCGGTGGCTACGTACTGCTGGCTCTGCTGCTTGCCCCTTACCTGCGTAAGTTTGGCAAGTTCACCGTTTCGGAATTCATCGGCGACCGCTTCTACAGCCAGACGGCCCGTATCGTTGCGGTGATCTGTCTGATCGTTGCGTCCGTGACCTACGTGATTGGTCAGATGACCGGCGTCGGCGTGGCCTTTGGCCGCTTCCTTGAGGTGTCCAACACCTCGGGTCTGCTGATCGGTGCAGCTGTCGTGTTCGCATATGCGGTGTTTGGTGGGATGAAAGGCGTGACCTACACTCAGGTCGCTCAGTACTGCGTGCTGATCACTGCCTATACCATCCCGGCAATCTTCATCTCGCTGCAACTGACCGGCACGCCTGTTCCGGCGCTGGGTCTGTTTGGTGACACTGCAAGTGGTGAACCCCTGCTGACCAAGCTGGATGCCATCGTGACCGAGCTGGGTTTCAATGAATACACCACCCACCACTCGAACACGCTGAACATGGTGCTGTTCACCCTGTCGCTGATGATCGGTACTGCGGGTCTGCCCCACGTCATCATGCGCTTCTTCACCGTACCGAAAGTGTCTGACGCACGTTGGTCCGCTGGCTGGGCGTTGGTCTTCATCGCGCTGCTGTACCTGACCGCTCCTGCTGTTGGTGCCATGGCCCGTTTGAACATCAGTGAAATGATGTGGCCGAATGGTGGCATCGAAGGTGGCGCTGTTTCGGTTGAACAGATCGACAATGACGCGCGCTATGACTGGATGGCCACGTGGCAGAAAACCGGTCTGCTGGACTGGGAAGACAAGAACGGCGACGGCAAAATCCAGTACTACAATGACAAGTCGGACGCTCTGAACGCGATTGCAGAAGAAAAAGGCTGGGCGGGCAACGAACTGACCAAGTTCAACCGTGACATCCTGGTTCTGGCCAACCCCGAGATCGCCAACCTGCCAGGTTGGGTGATCGGTCTGGTCGCTGCCGGCGGTCTTGCCGCTGCTCTGTCGACCGCTGCGGGCCTGCTGCTCGCAATCTCGTCGGCTGTGTCTCACGACCTGATCAAGGGCGCGATCAACCCGCAGATCTCGGAAAAAGGCGAGCTTCTGTCGGCGCGGATCGCAATGGCAGTCGCCATCGCCGTGGCAACCTGGCTGGGTCTTAACCCTCCGGGCTTCGCGGCGCAGACGGTGGCCTTGGCCTTCGGTCTTGCAGCGGCCTCGATCTTCCCGGCGCTGATGATGGGGATCTTCTCGACCCGCATCAACAACACCGGCGCGGTCGCGGGTATGCTGGCTGGTCTGGTCGTCACCTTGGTCTACATCTTCCTGCACAAGGGCTGGCTGTTCATTCCGGGCACCAACTCATTCACCGATGCTGACCCGCTGCTGGGTCCGATCAAGTCGACCTCGTTCGGCGCGATCGGTGCCATGGTCAACTTTGCCGTCGCCTACTTTGTAGCCGGCGCGACCAAGGAGACCCCGCAGGAGATCAAAGATATGGTCGAAAGCATCCGCATTCCCCGTGGCGCGGGTGCAGCTCAGGATCACTGAGCCCTGATGCGGCCCATTGGCCCATTGCCAAAGGCCGCGTCTTTCGACTGACTACTCCCGCCCGGCACACCACCGGGCGGGATTTTTCAACCCGAAACCGAGGAGTAGCCCATGCCCCTGTCCCATGACGAGATCACCCGGTTTCTGAAATCCGTCCATCCCTATGACGCCCTGCCCCACGACCTGCTGGATTCTGTCGCGCAACAGATCGAGGTCTGGGAGGTCGAAGAGGATTCTCCGATCTATGAGCTGGGCCATACCCTGCCCGGCGTCTTTGTGATTTACGAAGGACAGGTTGAGATCAAGGATGAGAACGACGCCGTGGTCTCTCATCTGGGTTTGCGCAATTCCTTTGGCGAACGGGGCCTGTTGAAGGACGGCAAGGCGCTCACCAAGGCCAAATCGCACGCGCCTTCAGTGCTGTTGGTTCTGCCGTCCGATCTGGTGCGCGAATTGATTGACGGGCATACAGTTGTCGCAAAGTTCTTTAACCGTACCCGTGATGCGCGCCAGGGCCCGCAAAGTCTGGCGACAAGCGCCATCGACGTGCTGATGGCACACAACCCTGCCACCTGCCCGCCGGACACTCTGGTCCGTGAAGCTGCGCAGGTGATGCGGGACAAACATATCTCATCACTTTGTGTAACCGAGGGGGACGCGCTGCGCGGGATCGCCACGTTGCGCGATATCTCGGGCAAGTTCGTGGCCGATGGGATGCCCGGCGACACCCCCATTTCAGCCATCATGACCGCCGATCCCATCACCCTGTCCCCATCCGATATCGGGTCAGACGTTCTGCACATCATGATGGAGCGCGGCATTGGCCATATCCCGATTTCCGAAGGCGGTCGTCTGGTCGGTATAGTGACGCAGACCGACCTGACCCATTATCAGGCCGTCAACTCTGCCGAACTGGTCCGGCGGATCGCGTCGGCGCAGACGGCCCAGCAGATGGCCGACGTGACCGATGAAATCCCGCAGCTTCTGGTACAGCTCGTCGCCGCCGGGAACCGGCATGAGATCGTCACGCGCCTGATCACCGATATCGCGGACACGGCTACAAGGCGGTTGCTGGCGCTGGCTGAGGCCAAGCTTGGACCCCCGCCTGTGCCCTATCTGTGGCTGGCTTGCGGATCGCAAGGTCGACAAGAACAGACAGGAGTGTCGGATCAAGACAATTGCCTGATGCTGGATGACAGCGTGTCCGAAGTGGACATGTCCTATTTCCACGCGCTGGCCAAATTCGTCTCAGATGGGCTGGACACTTGTGGGTATTTCTATTGCCCCGGCGACATGATGGCGACGAACCCGCGCTGGTGCCAGCCGGTGCGCGTCTGGCGCGATTATTTCAAGGGCTGGATCGCCAAGCCTGACCCTGAGGCGCAGATGCTGGCTTCGGTCATGTTCGACCTGCGCCCTATCGGCGGCGCTTTCCACCTGTTCGACGACCTGCAAGCCGATACGCTGGCTGCGGCGCGATCGAACTCGATCTTCGTGGCGCATATGATCTCGAACTCACTGAAACACACACCACCTCTGGGCCTTCTACGCGGCTTTGCCACCATCCGGTCGGGCGAGCACCGCAACACGCTGGATTTAAAACATAACGGCGTTGTGCCAGTGGTTGATCTGGCGCGGATTTACAGCCTGCAAGGCAAACTGCCGGAGGCCAACACCCGCGCGCGGCTGAAAGCGGCAGGATCGGCAGGTATCCTCAGTGCGTCCGGCGCGCGGGATCTGCTGGACGCCTATGACCTGATCGCTGAAACAAGGCTGGAACATCAGGTGCGTCTTGTGAAAGGCGACAAGAAACCGGATAACTTCCTGCCGCCATCGGACCTGTCTGACTTTGAGCGAAGTCATCTACGCGACGCGTTTGTCGTGATAAAAACGATGCAATCAGCGGTTGGCCACGGAAAAGGAATGCTGGGGTAAACCGGCTGGAAATGGGAGAGACAGAATGTTCCTCGAACTGATCGCCACCATCTTTGCAGGCATTGCATTCGCCGGCGTGGTGATGGTGATAAACAAATTTACCGGCGGTCGTCTGCCCAAATGGGTCGCGCCGGTCGCTGCAGGGCTTGGGATGATCGGAATGACGATCTCGAGCGAGTATTCGTGGTACGACCGCACCAAAGACACACTGCCCGACGGGATGACCGTGGTGCAAGAGGTCGAAAGCCGCGCGCTATACCGTCCCTGGACCTATGCGGTACCCTTCGTGAACCGGTTTGCGGCGATTGACACCGTCTCGGTCCGCACAAACGAACAAGTGCCGGAACAGCGGCTGGTTGACCTCTATTTCTTTGGCCGCTGGGCACCCGTGTCCAAGTTGCCTGTAGCGGTCGATTGCGCGCAAAACCTGCGCGCCAATCTAGCCGACGGGGCAGAGTTCGGGGCTGATGGGCAGCTTGTGAATGCCGACTGGATCACCGGCACAACCGACGACCCCATCATCGAGGCCACCTGCGGAGTGTAACATGCTGACCCGGCTAAGCCTGCGCCTACGTATCTTCCTGTTCTTCTGCCTGCTGGCCGTTGGCGGAGTAGTCGTCAGCGCACTGGCACTGTGGATCAGTTACCGCCGCGTGGCCGACCCGGACCTGATCAACGCGTTCATTTTTGCTGAAATCATCATGGGTTTCGGCTTCGTTGCACTGATCGTTGCCGTCTGGCTTTTGTTCGATGACAACGTCGCCAAACCGATCGAGCGTCTGTCAGCGGAACTGCGGGCGCGTGCTCATGCGGGTGTCAGCTCGGACATGGACATGCAGGCCGCGCGCTATCTGGGCGATCTGGCCCCTGCGGCTGCAGGTCTAGCTGATCAGCTTTCAGAAAAGACCCTGAGTGTGGCCGAAGCCGTCGCCGCCGAAACCGCACATTTGGCCGCTGAAAAGCAACGATTGACCGCTTTGCTGACTGATATCCCGGTGGCCATGCTGCTGGCCAGTCCGACCCATAAGATCGTTCTTTATGATGGACAGGCGGCCGAGGTTCTGGCTCAGATTTCACATCCCCGCCTGAACGCGGCACTGTCGGAATATTTTCAACCTGAACCGCTGGGAAATGCCTATACCAAACTGGTCAAAACCGGGATCGAGGTCAGCTGCACGCTGACAAGCACCGACGGCACCCAGTCATTTGCGACCCGCATGAAGCCCTTGGGCGATGCGCCCGGATACATGCTGATATTCGATGACAGCGTCGCCAATATCGCGCCCGAAGCCTCACGCCCGCTGGTCTATGATTTCGCACTGATGAACTCGGAAGCCAACCGCGCGCTTGAGACGCTGGAACTGCGAGACCTGTGTTTTGTCGTCTTCGACACCGAGACCACAGGTCTATTGCCGCACAAGGATGAGATCGTGCAAATCGGCGCTGTTCGGGTGGTGAATGGTCGGATCATCGAAGGCGAACAGTTGGATATGCTGGTTGATCCGGAGATGCCAATCCCGCCGGCCTCGACCAAGGTGCATAAAGTGACGAATGCCATGGTCCAGGATGCGCCCAAGATTGCCGAGGCAGGCCGCGTGTTCCATCAATTCGCGCGGGACGCCGTGATCGTGGCCCACAATGCGCCCTTCGACATGGCCTTTTTGCGCCGCCATGCCAACCAGATGAGCGTCGCATGGGATCACCCCATTCTGGACACGGTCTTGCTGTCCGCGGTGCTGTTCGGGGCCAGCGACAAACACACACTGGACGCGCTGTGTGAGAGGCTGGATATCACCATTCCGGACGCTTTGCGTCACACCGCCTTGGGCGACGCCGTCGCCACGGCTGAGGCTCTGGTTCGTATGCTGCCCATGTTACAAGCGCGCGGCATGAACACGTTCGGTGCGGTTATCGAGGCGACGCGTCAGCATGGGCGCTTGCTGGAAGACCTGAACTAAGCTGGAAAATATATCGGTTAAACACAGCTTTTCGTGGACAATCCCACCGGGTCGTGGCACCTGAGGCCCGGCCACTGAACGAGCGCGCAATGACGGAAACGACCTTTACCCCTACCCCGGATCAAAGCACCGCCTTCCGCGAGGCGTTGGGCTGTTTCGGAACTGGTGTCACAGTCGTTACTACCCACACCGAATTGGGTCCACGTGCGATCACGGTGAACTCGTTCTCCTCGGTCTCGCTGGACCCGCCTTTGGTGTTATGGTGTCTGGCAAAGGATTCCAACCGGTTCGGTGCGTTTCATGACTGCCAGCACTATTCAATCCACGTTATGGCGCAAGATCAGCAGGATCAGGCGCTGAAATTCGCCCGTGACGGCGCGGATTTTTCCCACGCGGATTGGGCGCCGGACCACGCCAACCGCCCGCAACTGTCGAATTGCCTTGCCCGCTTTGACTGCCAACTTCACGCCCGGTACGAGGCCGGAGACCACCTGATCCTGATCGGAGAGGTCGAAAAAGTCATGTATCGCACTGGAAAAGGATTGATTTTCAAACGCGGTCAATTTGGCGGTTTTGCTGACCTGATTTAGTTTATTTTATGTATTCACTTATTGCGATCTAATATCGTACAACCCCGTACAATGATTGGAAGCAAGAAGAAAATCGTCTTTGTCCACATCCCCAAAACCGGCGGAAGTTCGGTTGCATGGGCGTTGCGAAAAGAATTTGACCGACCAAATCCCCTTCAGCGGTCGCTCAAAAGCCTCGACAAGAGGACTTTAAATACCGGGCTTTACCCAAAGTCGAAATTCCAACCTCTTCCAGTCCATGCGAAGGCGACAGACTACGTCCAGCATTTGGGTGACAGATATTGGGCAATGCATTCGCTCGCCTTTGTTCGGAACCCGTTCGACCTCCAGATTTCGTTGTTCAGCTATATACAGCAGACCGATATTCACCCCTTGCATAACGCGATTAAGGACATCAGTTTTCGAGAGTTTATTATTGAGTATTGTGGGACCGAATGTTCGCCAAACTGTCAATCGTCGTATGTGTTGGACCCGCAGGACCGCTGCATCGTCGGTACTGTTGGGCGTTTGGAAAACCTAAACGCTGATTTCCGGTCTTTTTGCTCCGAGATCGGCGTAAACGCGACATTGGACCATGAAAACAAGTCCAAGCGATCACGTAGAATCGCCGAGTACTACGACCCGGAACTAACAGAAATGGTCATCAATGCGTTTCGCCCGGATTTCGATTTGTTAGGTTACAGCACCGATCCGCATGACTTGTCCTATGCGCAGATGAAACTGGCCCAGCACCCTAGACTGCAACCGCATTTGTCAGTCGTCTAGCGAGCCATGTACGGCCAACGCCTCAAGCTGGGTTTCCTGCGGGGTGATGATGCGGAAAGCCTCATGCACACCGGTCTCGGATAGTTCACGGGCAACGGTCAGCAGGGTGTTGGGCGCATGTTCTTCGCACAGCTCGGACATATGGGTGATCTCTGATTGCGCCACGCCCAAGGCGGCTTCGACCGAAGGTGCGCCATAGAACTGCACGAAATGCTCGGCCAGGTTCTGCGCAATCTGGTCGATCTCGGAGGGTTCCACCTGCGTCACGGCCACGAATGTCACCCGGCCAAAGGTCTCAACGCCCAACCAACCGTTCGAGAACGCCTGCCGGGCCTTGCCCTCAAGATCGCCCTCGCCCCAGTTCGAAAACTCGAACCCGCCCGAGATACACCACTCGCCCGTGCGGGCCGGGGAATGAAATACGTTCATGTCGCTTTCGTCGAAATGGATCGCGCGGGCCAGTTTCATCTTTAGTTCTCCAGTAGATCCGTCAAGGGGCGCAGGGTTGTTTCGGCACCGTCGCGGATCAGCATTCCGAACCGCTCGTCGGCGCCCAGAAAGACACCTGTGTCATAGGGTTCGCCCACCCCGCGTAGCAGCCCCATCCATTCGGCGTGTAGCGGCGCATTTCCGACTTCTTGCCAGCGGTTGAGCCATGTCAGCATGTGCCGCGACCAGCTTTCGACCAGTTGAGTCGGCGATACCTCGGCGCAGCCTTCGTCATAAAGCGCTGTGATATCTGGATTTTCGCCAGGCGCTTCGCTGGTTTGTATCAGCGCCAGTTCCCAGCCCACGATCAGCCAGTCGGGTTCGGCCTCGGGCACGGCAGCCGAGGCCGCGACCTGAAACATCCCGCACTTGGCCCCGTTCACACAGATCGGACCATCCCAGTCCAGATGCACCGCAACCTCGGGCGGTGCAAGGGCGCCAAGGGCGTTTTGAAAGCCCACGGCGCACAGAGGCAGCATCGCCATCGCGTCCTGAAGCGGAACCTCAGGTGCAAAGACGATAGCCACACGCAGGCGGTCCGCCTGAATGTTGTAGACCACCGTTCCCGCGTCGCAGCCCAACGCGGCCATGGCTTGCGCGCGCTGAAACGGATCCTCGCCGCCTTGCACCGGGTGGCCGACAAGCAGCGGAGGGAACACGGGTTCCGTCATGCGCTGCCCTTAGCAATCAGGTCGCGGGCGATTTTGCGGAACGCGTCGGCCTGCGGGCTGTCGGGTTTGCTGACCACGATGGGCGCGCCTCCGTCCGCTGCCACGCGAATGTCCAGATGCAGAGGGATTTCCCCCAGCAGCGGAACACCCAGCGATTCAGCCTCGGACGCCACACCGCCATGGCCGAACACATGTTCCTCATGCCCGCAATTCGAGCAAATATGCGTGGACATGTTCTCGATCATGCCGACGATGGGCGTTTTCAACTGGTTGAACATGTCGATCCCCTTGCGGGCATCGATCAAGGCGACGTCCTGCGGGGTCGAGACAACGATTGCGCCGTCTACCTGGAACTTTTGGCTCAGTGTAAGTTGCACATCACCGGTGCCGGGCGGAAGGTCAACGATCAGCACATCCAGCGCGCCCCACTGCACCTGGTTCATCATCTGCTGCAACGCGCCCATCAACATCGGACCTCGCCAGACAACCGCCTGCCCTTCGTTGGTCATCAGCCCCATCGACATCATGGTAACGCCGTGGTTGCGCAGCGGCAGGATCGTCTTTCCATCGGGGCTGGCCGGACGACCCGAGACGCCCAGCATCCGAGGCTGCGATGGGCCATAGACATCCGCGTCCAACAGACCCACGCGCCGTCCCTCAGCGGCCAGCGCGCAGGCAAGGTTCGCAGATACGGTGGATTTGCCGACCCCACCCTTGCCCGAAGCAACAGCGATGATCCGATCCACACCGGCCACTGGTTGAGGCCCGGTTTGCGCCGGTTTCGGCTTGGGTTTCAGATCCGGCGGCGCCTTGTCGGAATGCGCGGTCAGCATGGCCGAAACCTTGGCAACGCCATCCACCATCTGCGCGGCCTGCTCGGCCGTGGCGCGCACCGGCTCCATCTTGTCGGCGTGCTTGGGATCGATCTCCATCACAAAGCGTACGGCGTCGCCTTCGACGTTCAGCGCGCGCACGATACCAGCGCTGACAATGTCCTGACCCGACACCGGATCGGTGATCTTCTTGAGGTTCGCCAGAACCGCGTCACGAACACTCATGCCTGTAACCCTTTGATTTTCCCAACCATGTGGCTGCTGTTCATTGCATGTGTCTCCGTCTCATTCTGTTTATTTGACGCAATTGGGGCGCTGCCGCTAGGCTGACCCCATGCGCGTACTCCTTTTGTGCCTGAGCCTGACGCTCACCGCCACCCCCTCTTGGTCGCAAGAGGCGCTCGGGCTGACTGCCCCCCCCGAAGTTGCCGACTCTGGCCTGTTGCAACATATTCTTCCCCGCTTTTCTCTCAAGACCGGGATACGGGTTATTGCCGATGACGCGGGCGTTTTGGTGTTGGAAAGCGGCCCTCCGGGTGATCCGGTCTTTGCCCGCGATGGGGTGATATACCACCTGCGCATCGGGGACGACACCAAACACGAACGGTTCCGCGACTGGCTGCTGTCGGATATCGGCAAACGCACGGTCGAAGGGTTCGCCCCCGACAATGGCACGCCGTTTTCGGCTGAGTTCGAGATCGCCGCCGTGCAGGAAGAAACCGTGATCGACGGCGATGCCCTGTTGGGCGAGGAACTGTCGATGACCCATTGCGGGCGATGCCACGTGATCGGCCCTCAAAACCGCATGAACGGGCTGGGCTCGACGCCATCCTTTGCCGTACTGCGTGCGATGCCGGACTGGTCGGAACGGTTCGAGGCGTTTTTTGCCCTGAACCCGCATCCGGCCTTTACCCAGATCGACGGGCTGACACCGCCCTTCGACCCGGAACGCCCCTCGCCCATTCATCCGGTCGAGATAACGCTGGACGAGCTGGATGCGATATTGGCCTTTGTCTCGGTCATTCGCGCCGCTGATTTGGGCGCTCCGCTGCAACTTCAGTGATCCTTCCTTTTTGAGAAGTAGTCCTCGGTCGTGACGACCTTCGGGCGCGGCGCGGATTGGAACGGATTGTCCTGATGTTGAAACTGCGCGTTCACTCGGCAATTGTCGCACATCTGGATCATCCGCGCCTGATCCGAGGTGGCGAACATTGGATGCGTGCCCGACAGCTTCTCCATGATCCGTTCGACCGTGGATTTAACGCCGAACAGCGCGCCGCATTCGACACAGGCAAAGGGCTCTTCCTCGTTCAACACCTGCTGAGACAAGGCGGCATCGCTCAGGTCCAGTTGCGGGACCAGCGTGATCGCGTCCTCGGGGCAGATTGTTCGGCACATGCCGCATTGCAAACAAGCATCCTGCTGGAAGTTCAGCTGCGGCATATCCGGGTTGTCGATCAGCGCCCCCGACGGGCAGAGCGACACGCAACTCAGACACAGCGTGCAACTGTCTGTATTCACGGCCACCGCGCCGTAAGGCGCATCTTCGGGCAATGGCAGCGGAGCATCGGCCTGTGGATTAAGCGCCTGCGCGGCCAAGCGTGCGATTTGACGCCGATTTCCCAAGGGCAGCACCGTGTCGGCCAAAGGTGCTGGAACATCCTGACCATATAGCTGATCGGACATAGCGTCCGGGTCCGCTTCATCAATCAGGCCCAGCTTGCCCACGCCTGCGATGGCCTCGACCAATGCCAGTTCCCTGTCCAATGCATCCCGCTCGGTCGTTGGCGCCAGCAGCACATCCACACGGGCAAATCCATGGGCCAGCGCGGCCAGCATTTCGGAATGGCCAAAGCCCGAGATCACATTCAGTTCCAATGGAATCACGTCGGCAGGCAGACCACGACCAAAGCGGGCGGACAGTCGGATCATTTCAGCCCCGTGGGCATCATGAACCAGCAGCCGGGGCGCTTGTCCCTCGGCCCGTCGATAAGTGCGCGCCAGAATGTGCATCCGGGACAAAAGTGCTGCAACCGGCGGGTCTTCGTAGGTGATCGCTGTCGAGGGGCAGACCGCAGCGCATTCTCCGCATCCGGCGCAGATCATAGGGTCGATTGACACGTGTTCGCCCTCAGAGGTGATCGCACCGGTTGGGCAGATGTCCAGGCAGTTAGAACACCCTACCTGTTCGGCGCGGGAATGGGCGCAGAGAGTTTCCTCCATCCGAACATAAAGCGGTTTTTCAAAGGTGCCGACCAGTTGCGCCGCTTCAAAGGCCAGACGTTCTACAGCGACGGTATCCTTGGGATCGGCCCTCAGATACCCTTCGCGCTTGGCGGGGGCCTGCACGAAAGGCGTGTCCCCGGTCAGGTCCAGAACGATATCGCAGGATGAGCCCGCCCCGTCGCGCGGTTCCGACCATGCAAAGGCTCCGCGTCCGTCGGGTTCTAACTGTTGCAGCGCATCCAGCCGCAGGGAAAATCCACCCAAAGCACCGGTCAGCGACCGAACACGCCCGCGCACCACATCGTAGGCCCGCGACATCGGCTCGCTATCGTCGGTGCTGAGGACCGTGACGGCCAAGGTCGACGACAGGCGCTCGGCCAGATCAAACGCAACTGCACCGGGGCCGATGATAAAACACGTGCCTTCGCTGACGACATCCACGCTGGGCGTGATCGGCTGCGGCAACAGCGCCTCTGCAGCCAGCGCTGCCATCTTGGGGGCGGCATCAGCGCCCTCATCCGACCATCCCGCGCGGTCTCGTAGATCGACGAAACCTGGGGCCTCGACCCCAAGCTCTTCGGCCAGGTTGCGAAAGACTTCCTGCTCTTGCCCACAGGCGACAATCACGTCACCGTCCTGCATAAACTTCGCAGCTGTCTCCAATTCGCGCGTACACAGCGCCGTGTGGACCTTGGAACATGTCGCATCGCAAGCGGACGCAATCTTGTCTGCGTCCACGCGCTGAGTGCCCGCGCAGTCGCATAATAGTAGTTTGGTGCTCATATCCCCTCCCCGGATGTCGCGCCATCTCACAGCACAGTAGGCTGTATTCAGGGGACGGCAATGTAAACCCCATCGCAAACACGCCAAATCCAACCCCCGGACGCGCTAAACAACCCTGTTTTTCTACCGGGGAACAAGGCCCCTCACGAACTCGCTATCACCGTATGCGACTAAAGTCGTAGTGCTTGGGCTTGGCAGAAGATCATTTTGTGTACCATAGTGGACATGGGGAAGGCAGGGGAGAGCCTTCCGGGGAGGAATACGTGGCGAAGGCCGCTCATCAAATTGAAATGCCAATTGGCGTCGTCGTGCGCAAAACGCCCGGAGTCACTCGCTGGGCGAAATGGAACTGGCGCGCCGTCGCGGTTTTGCCCGGCGCCGGTCCTGCGGACTGGCACGAAATGCGCCGTGAAGGGGAGGCTGTAGAATACCACGCAGCAACCCTGCCCCTGACGTTGTGGGCGGATGAGACCGAGGCGTATATGGTCAACCTGTCCGACGGCACGCCCTCGATATACCTTGTGCTGCGCGATGCGCTGGACGGGCAGCGCCCGATGGATGCTGTGCTGGTCACAGCCTCACCCTATGAAGGACAGGATTACGCGGATACTGGTGAAGAGATTGTCGAGAAAATTCCAATGACCGACGGGCTGATCGCCTGGGTGCGGGATTTCGCTTTGGAACATCACCGCGATGAAGTCTTCGTTAAACGCAAACGCGACAAGAAACGCACTGATCTGGTCGAAGATGGCAAAGGCGATGCGCGCATCCGACAAACGTCTGATGTTTACCGCGCCCCGCGGAGGATCATCCAATGACCGAAGCCCGCGATTTCTGGTCCCGCCGCAAAGCCGCCGTTCAGGCCGAGGCTGAGGCCGAAGTAATCGCAGCCGAAGAACAGGTGATCGCAGATCAGCGCGCCGAGCTGGAAGAAAAAACCGACGCCGAGATTCTGGCCGAGCTCGACCTCCCCGATCCCGATCAGTTGCAAGCTGGTGACGATGTCTCGGGCTTTATGGCCAAAGCTGTCCCCGATCGTCTTCGCCGCCGCGCCCTGCGCAGGTTGTGGCGACTGAACCCGGTATTGGCCAATGTAGACGGCTTGGTGGATTATGGTGAGGACTACACCGATGCGGCCTGTGTGATCGAAAACCTTCAGACCGCCTATCAGGTCGGCAAGGGTATGCTTGCTCATGTCGAAGCGCTGGCCGCCAAGGCCGAAGCCGAGGCGGAAGATTCCGATATCGAGGTCGAGGCCGAGGAACCTCAGCCAGAACCCGAAGAAATCGACCTGCCCGACCCAGAGCCCGTTCTCGTGGCGGAAATAGAACCTAACGCGCCAGAGGAGGCGGAAGTCGCCCCTGCCCCGCGCCGCATGAAATTTGAATTCGAAGGATAACCGAATGACCGCAAGTGAAGCGCAACAGATGGATGTCTCGGCCGAGGATCGCCTGCGCGCGGATTTCTACAACTTTCTGGGCCTGCTGCTGGCCGGTCCGCCAGATCAGATGCTTCTGGACCAGATGGTGGGCCTCAGCGGCGATGACAGTGATCTGGGTCAGGCTATTCAGGCGATGGCTCGGGTGGCCAAAGTCACCAAACCTGCGGCTGCTGAACGTGAGTTCAACGCACTGTTCATTGGGTTAGGACGCGGAGAGCTTCTGCCCTATGCCAGCTTTTACCTGACCGGATTCCTGAACGAGAAACCATTGGCTCAGCTGCGCAATGACATGGCTGTGCGCGGTATTACCCGGGCGCAAAACGTCTATGAACCCGAAGACAACATCGCCTCGTTGATGGAGATGATGGCGGGTATGATCGTCGGCCGGTTCGGCGCGCCCGCGTCTTTGGAGGACCAGAAAGCGTTCTGGAACAAACATATCGGCCCTTGGGCCACGCATTTCTATTCGGATTTGGAAGGCGCCGAGAACTCGGTCCTCTATGCCTCAGTCGGCACTGCCGGTCGGGTCTTTATGGAGATCGAGCGCGAAGCTTTCCGAATGTCGGCAGCGTGAGACGTTGTCATTCGCCAGCGTCCCTTGCGGGGCGTTAAACTGCAAATGGGAAAGGAGACACCCATGAGCAAGACCAAGGAAGAAGGTGCAACGCGCCGCGACTTCCTCAAACTGGCCGGAACCGCAGCACCCGCTGCTGTCGCCGCAGCCAGCCTGACCGGACAGGCCGAAGCAGCCGAGCTGCCCACGGACGAAACCCGGATGCAGGACACCGCGCATACACGCGCATATCTGGAAAGCACCCGGTTCTAGGATCGGACGTTTTCACCACCCGACAGACGGTTGCGATTGGCCCTGACGTCGGTTTTGCGAAGTACCAAGCAGCCGTGACATACATGGCACGCAAGGGAGGAAAGTAATGCTTAGGAAAAAGACCAACGGGGTTGCGAGACGCCCCCAGCGGACAAGTATCCTGTCCCAGGTCGGCGAGAAAACCGTCGATCGCCGCGCATTTCTGCGTGGCTCGGGCCTGACGATCGGCGGCCTTGCCGCGATCAGCGCCACGGGTGGAACCGTGACGCCAGCCAGCGCCCAGACAGCGGCGAACACCGCCGTTGAAAACATCAAATCCGTATGCACTCACTGCTCGGTCGGCTGTACAGTTGTTGCCGAAGTGCAGAACGGTGTCTGGGTCGGGCAGGAACCCGGCTGGGACAGCCCGTTCAACCTGGGTGCGCACTGCGCCAAGGGGGCCTCGGTCCGCGAGCACGCCCATGGTGAGCGCCGCCTGAAGTACCCGATGAAAAAAGAAGGCGGAGAGTGGAAGCGCATCAGCTGGGAACAGGCGATCGACGAGATCGGCGACGGCATGATGAACATCCGCCAAGAATCCGGGCCGGACAGCGTGTACTGGCTGGGTTCTGCGAAACACAATAACGAACAGGCCTATCTGTTCCGCAAGTTCGCGGCCTACTGGGGCACGAACAACGTGGACCACCAGGCCCGTATCTGCCACTCGACCACTGTTGCTGGCGTTGCGAACACATGGGGCTATGGCGCCATGACCAACTCGTACAACGACATGCACAACAGCCGGGCCATCTTTATCATCGGTGGTAACCCGGCCGAGGCGCACCCCGTCTCGCTGCTGCATATCCTGCGTGCGAAAGAGCAGAACAACGCCCCTTTGATCGTTTGCGACCCGCGCTTTACGCGCACCGCGGCCCATGCGGATGAATATGTCCGTTTCCGCCCCGGCACCGACGTTGCACTGGTCTGGGGTATCCTGTGGCACATCTTCGACAACGGTTGGGAGGACAAAGAGTTCATCCGCACCCGTGTCTGGGGAATGGACCAGATCCGCGAAGAGGTTGCCAAGTGGACCCCGGATGAGGTTGAGCGCGTTACCGGTACGCCTGGCTCGCAGCTGCGTCGCGTCGCCCGGACAATGGTGAACAACCGTCCCGGCACCGTTGTATGGTGCATGGGTGGTACACAACACACGAACGGCAACAACAACACCCGCGCCTATTGCGTGCTTCAGCTTGCGCTTGGCAACATGGGCACATCGGGCGGTGGCACCAACATCTTCCGCGGCCACGACAACGTGCAGGGCGCAACAGACCTTGGTGTTCTGTCCCATACCCTGCCCGGCTACTATGGCCTCTCCGCAGGTGCATGGGGTCACTGGAGCCGCGTCTGGGGTGAAGATCTAGATTGGCTGAAAGGTCAGTTCGCCACGATCAAGGACAAGGAAGGCAAGGATAAGCCGCTCATGAATGAGCGTGGCATCCCGGTTTCCCGCTGGATCGATGGTGTTCTGGAAGACCCGGCCAACATGGATCAGGACAACAACGTTCGTGCCATGGTTCTGTGGGGCCACGCGCCCAACTCGCAGACCCGGATGACGGAAATGAAGACGGCGATGGAGAAGCTGGACATGCTGGTCGTGATCGACCCGTATCCCACCGTCTCGGCTGTTCTGCATGACCGCACCGATGGTGTCTACCTGTTGCCCGCCTGTACGCAGTTCGAAACACGTGGTTCGGCCACGGCATCGAACCGGTCGCTGCAGTGGCGCGACAAGGTGGTTGATCCGCTGTTCGAAAGCTTGCCGGACGAGGTCATCATGGCCAAGTTCGCCAACAAGTTCGGCTGGGCGGACCGCTTCTTCCGCAATATCGAGATGGAAGATTCCGAGACCCCGAATGTTGAAAGCATCACGCGTGAATTCAACTCGGGCCTCTGGACCATCGGCTATACCGGGCAGTCGCCGGAACGTCTGAAAAGCCACATGGCCAACCAGCACACGTTCGACAGAACCACGCTGCAAGCCATCGGTGGACCAAACGACGGCGAGTATTACGGCCTGCCGTGGCCCTGCTGGGGTACGCCGGAAATGGGTCATACAGGGACACCAAACCTCTATGACATGTCCAAGCCGGTGGCCGAAGGCGGCCTGACTTTCCGCGCCCGTTTCGGTGTGGAACGCGATGGTGACAACCTGCTGGCCGAAGGGGTCTATAGCGTTGGATCGGAAATTCAGGATGGTTATCCGGAATTCACGATGCAGATGCTGATGGATCTTGGCTGGGATGGCGATCTGACCGCCGAGGAACGCGCGGCGATTGACGCTGTTGCGGGTCCTGAAACCAACTGGAAGACCGACCTCTCCGGCGGTATCCAGCGGGTTGCGATCAAGCATGGCTGTGCGCCCTTCGGGAACGCCAAAGCCCGCGCGGTTGTCTGGACCTTCCCGGATCCGATTCCACTGCACCGCGAGCCACTCTATACCAACCGGCGCGATCTGGTGGAGGACTATCCGACCTACGAGGACCGTCAAGCCTATCGTCTGCCCACCCTTTATGCTTCGATCCAAAAGAACGACTTTTCAAAGGATTACCCAATAATCCTGACGTCTGGTCGTCTGGTCGAATATGAAGGTGGCGGTGATGAGACACGGTCCAACCCGTGGCTGGCCGAACTTCAGCAGGACATGTTCGTCGAGATCAATCCGCGCGATGCCAATAACCTTGGCATTCGGGACGGATCACAGGTCTGGGTCGAAGGTCCTGAGGGCGGAAAGGTCAAGGTGATGGCGATGCTGACCAACAGGGTTGGCGCCGGCGTGGCCTTTATGCCGTTCCACTTTGGCGGTCATTTCCAGGGCGAGGACCAGCGGCACAAATACCCCGCAGGTGCTGACCCCTATGTCTTGGGCGAAAGTTCTAACACCGCCCAGACCTATGGCTACGATTCAGTAACCCAGATGCAGGAGACCAAATGTACTCTCTGCAAGATCTCGGCAGCGTAAAGGAGGACGAAAATGGCTAGAGCAAAGTTTCTCTGCGACGCTGAACGCTGCATCGAGTGCAACGCCTGTGTCACCGCGTGTAAGAACGAGCACGAGGTGCCATGGGGCATCAACCGCCGCAGGGTGGTGACGATCAATGACGGCAACCCGGGCGAACGCTCGATCTCGGTGGCCTGTATGCATTGTTCGGATGCGCCTTGCATGGCGGTGTGCCCGGTCGACTGCTTCTATCAGAACGAAGAAGGTGTCGTCCTGCACTCCAAGGACCTGTGCATTGGCTGCGGCTATTGCTTCTACGCGTGCCCCTTCGGCGCGCCGCAATATCCGCAGGCGGGCAACTTCGGATCGCGCGGCAAGATGGACAAATGTACCTTCTGCGCCGGTGGTCCCGAAGAAACGCACTCGACCGCAGAGTTCGCCAAATACGGTCGCAATCGGATCGCCGAGGGCAAACTGCCCATCTGCGCCGAGATGTGTTCCACCAAGGCCCTGCTTGCCGGTGACGGCGACGTGGTCTCGGCCATCTACCGCGAACGCGTTGTGGCGCGCGGCTTTGGCTCGGGCGCGTGGGGTTGGGGCACCGCCTACGACCAGAAAGACGGCTAAGGTCTATCCGAAGCTCGACAGCCCCCTGCGCTAGGCCGGGGGCTGTCTTACCCTTGCCTGTGGCCGCCTGTCGGTCGCCGCCTTTCCTGACGAAGGTAGGACGCCTATGACCAACGATATCTACTGGCTGTTGAAGCTGGACCTGAACCCAGAAAAACAGTCCGAGTTTGAGGCCCTGATGGCCGAAATGGTCGCCGCGACCCTCGAGGAAACAGGCGCTAAAACCTATGAGTGGCACCAAAGCGACAGCGCCATTCACATCTATGAACGTTACGCAAGTTCAGATGATGCGATAATTCATATGCAGAATTTTGGGGCAAATTTCGCGGATCGGTTTATGTCCTTACTTAAGCCGGTTCAGTTTGATGTCTACGGCCCCGCGAAAGACGACCTTCAGGCGGCCCTGTCCCCTGTCGGAGCCGTTTTTCACAAGCAGATCGGCGGCTTTGACCGCTGACACGACCAAGAATAGGGAGAGAACCCATGCGCCTGATCCATTTTCTGCTCTTCTCACTCTTCCTGACCGGTGCCGCATGGGCGCAGGACGCCCCGGAATCCCCGGCACCGGATCGCTCGGCCACCGGAGGGGCCACGACGCTTGAGGATATTCTGGCCCGTCAACGGGGCGAGAAAGTGGACAACACTTATCGCTCGGAAAACACTGGCCAAGGCAATGTCGAAGGTTTGCTGGGGCAGTTTGGTACTGCCGGTGTGGCCTCGGACAGTGATGTCTATCGCGCGCTACGCTATGGGTCGGCGGATGTCACCGTGTCGTCTCAGGGGCCCGCAGCCAGTGTTCTTATCCAGGATGGTGGCATGTGGTGGTGGGCTTTCCGCACCGGACCGTTGCGAGAATACGGAACCTACATCATTGCAGGCATGGCCGCCGTGATCCTGCTGTTCTTCCTGATCCGTGGCAAAATCCGCATTGATGGTGAGAAAACCGGGCGCACAGTCACGCGTTTCAATGGGTTTGAGCGGTTCGGCCACTGGCTTTTCGCCGGGTCCTTTTTAGTGCTTGGGTTTACAGGGCTGTTGACACTGTATGGGCGGGATTTCCTGATCCCGATCTTTGGAAAAGAAGGCTTCGCGACTATTGCGCAAGGGTGCAAGTGGCTACACAACAACCTCGCCTGGGCCTTTATGTTGGGGTTGATCATCGTGACGGTGAACTGGATCGCTCACAACATTCCCAACCGGACCGACCTGAAATGGCTGGCCGCCGGTGGCGGTTTGTTCACCAAAGGCAGCCACCCGCCCGCCAAAAAGTTCAATGCCGGTCAAAAGGTCATATTCTGGTCCTGCATTCTGCTGGGCGTGTCGATCAGCCTTTCGGGCCTGTCTCTGCTGTTCCCGTTCGAGATGCCTCTGTTTGCCAAAACCTTCCAGATCGCCAATGCAACCGGCCTGCCTCAGGCAATGGGTTTGAGCCTGCCGGTGCAGATGTCGCCGCAAGAGGAAATGCAATACGCGCAGGTCTGGCATGTGATGATCGCCTATGTTTTCATCGCCATCATCATCGCCCATATCTACCTCGGCTCGGTCGGGATGGAAGGTGCATTTGACGCCATGGGAACCGGCGAAGTCGAAGAGCAATGGGCACGCGAGCACCACTCGTTGTGGCTGGAGGAGGTCCAGGAAAAAGAGGCCAGCAAAGCGGCGGCCTCGCCCGCCGAATAGATGCGCGGGCTGGTTCTGGCGCTGGCGTTGTTGCCCCTGCCCGCTTTAGCTGAGTTCTATACGCTCAAAGGTCATGGCGGTCCGATCATGGGGATCGCCACGGCCCCCGACGGGCGGATCGCCACCGCAAGTTTCGACAACTCTGTCGGCATCTGGTCGGATCAAATGCCGGAATGGCTGGAAGGTCATGAGGCGGCTGTCAACGCCGTCGCCTTCAACGGCACCGCGATCTATTCCGCTGGCGACGACTTCACCCTGCGCCGCTGGCCGGGTGGTGAGGTCGTGGGGCAGCACAAGGGTAAGATCGTACATGTCGCGGCCTCCAAAACCCATGTGGCGACCGCCAGTTGGGACGGCACAATCGGGTTGTGGCCCGTCGATGGATCGGAACCAACGACTCTGACGACCGGCAGCGGAGTGAATGCCGTGGCGTTTACACCTGACGGCAGCCAGCTTTATTCAGCCGGTGTCGACGGCGCTTTGCGCTTGTGGGATGTGACCAGCGGACAGGAAACTCTGCGGCTGGTCGAGCATGGCTTTGGCATCAATGAACTGGTGCTAAACACGCAGGACAACTGGATCGCCTATGGCGCTGTTGATGGTGTCACCCGCATCCGCGACCTGACCACGGGCGAGGAACGTGACTTTACCCTCGACCGTCGTCCTATTCTGGCATTGGCACTCAGCCCGGATCGCAGCATGCTGGCCGTCGGTGACGGCGAAGGCTTCATCATGGTGATCGACACGGTCGAGTGGCGCATCGCGCAGGATTTCCGCGCCACTTTACGCGGCCCGGTCTGGGCGTTGGCGTTTTCACCCGATGGTCAAAACATCCACGCGGGTGGTATTGATGAGGCGATGTACAGTTGGCCGGTCGCCAATCTGCGCGAGCAAGAACGGATGGCTGCGTCCGAGCCCAGCTTCCTCAAAAACCCCGATCAGATGAGCAATGGTGAACGGCAGTTTGCCCGCAAATGCTCAATCTGTCACAGCCTGACCCCAGACGGGCAACGCCGCGCCGGTCCGACGCTGCATGGCGTCTTTGGCCGCCGGGCTGGAACACTGCCGGGATATTTCTATTCGGACACGCTGCAAGACTCTGATATCATTTGGAATGACGAAACCATAAATGCCCTTTTCGACGAAGGACCCGACCACTACATTCCGGGGTCGAAGATGCCGATGCAGCGGATCACGCAGCCCAGCGACCGGGACGATCTGGTCGCCTTTCTGCGCCGCGCCACGGCACCGGAAAACTAACGCCGGAGGAGACAATGAAAGCCTTTCTAGCCGCCGTCGCCGCGATGGTCGTCATCGCGATCGCCGCCCCTGCTGTCCTGAACCAGATTGGATTCAGCGCAGCGGACGCCGGAACAGGATCAGCGGTGCGCTTGGACTGAATGCCCGAGTATCTGACCACCAAAGAACTGGCCGATCTGCTGCGCATCGGCGAGCGTAAGGCCTATGATCTGGCGTCTTCGGGCGAGGTACCCTGCGTGCGCGCGATGGGCAAACTTCTATTTCCCCGTTCCGAGGTTGTCGCCTGGTTGAATGCTTCACGCTCGGGTCCTCAGGTTGAAGATCCGCCCTTGCCTCCGATTGTGGCGGGCAGCCATGACCCACTGTTGGACTGGGCCTTGCGGGAAAGCGGCTCGGGGTTGGCGACCTATTATGACGGCTCGTTTGACGGGCTGAACCGCCTAAAGGACCGTACCGCGCAGGCGGCCGCGTTGCATATTCATGAGGCGGAAGGGTTCAACACCCAAGCCCTGCGCGATCATCTGGGCGAAGCATCGGTTGTTCTGTTTGAAATCGCACAACGCCAGCGCGGTTTGTTGCTGGCCCCCGGCGTGTCTGACATCCAAAGCTTCGCGGACCTCAATGGTAGGCGCGTGATCCTGCGGCAAAGCTCTGCCGCCAGCCAAAGACTGTTCGACGCACAGTTGGAGCATCACGGCATGACCCGCGCGGATCTGGACGCCCTGCCCACTTGCGCCCGCACAGAGGAAGAGCTGGCCATCGCCCTGCACGACAGCAAGGCCGAGGCCGGTTTTGGTCTGGGTGCACTGGCGGGTCTCTATGATCTGGGCTTTAGCGCCACCCATACTGAACGGCTGGACCTTGCGATCTGGCGGCGCGCCTATTTCGATGACCCAATGTTGAAGCTGTTGGCCTTTGTTCAATCCGATCGCTTCGCGGCCCGCGCCGCCGAGTTCGGAGGGTACGACCTAGGCGGGCTGGGCACAATTCACCACAACGGCGCTAGCGGTTAAGACCCGTCGGCGTTGGGGAAAAACAACTGTTCTCCATCCAGTTTGTAGGACGCAATGGCCGCTTGCCCGTCCGGCCCGGTCAGCCAGTCGATAAACCGCTGACCCGCCGCTGCCCTTACGCTTGGGTGTTTTTCCGGGTTCACCAGAATGACGCCATACTGGTTGAACAGGCGCGGGTCGCCCTCGACCATGATCTCAAGCTCGCCCCGGTTGCCAAAGGATTGCCAGGTGGCGCGGTCGGTCAGGACATAGGCGTTCATCCCGCTGGCGACGTTCAATGTGGCCCCCATGCCGGACCCGGTCTCACGATACCACGCACCGGATGCGCCCGTCGGATCTAAATTGGTCGCCGCCCAATGGCGCATCTCGGCCTTGTGCGTCCCGCTGTCATCCCCGCGCGAGGCAAAGGGGGCTTCGGCCTCGGCCACGGCGGTCAGGGCCGCAACGATATTGTCGCCGTCCTTTACTTTGGCCGGGTCCGATTTGGGGCCGACCAGCACGAAGTCATTATACATCACGTCAAACCGCTCAACGCCCCAGCCATCGGCGACGAACTGTTCCTCGGCGGGTTTGGAGTGAACCAGCAGAACGTCTCCGTCCCCGTTCACAGCGTTTCGGATTGCCTGTCCAGTACCGACGGCCACAACGCGCACATCGATTCCGGTTTCAGCCTCGAACCCCGGAAGGATATAGTCCAACAGGCCCGAATTCTGCGTAGACGTGGTGGATTGCACAACGATGAACGGGGCCTCGGCCCACGCAGGGGTCATCAAGCCAAGCGATACCAATGCAGCCCGAAGAAAATCTCGGATCATCCAGATCTCCATAGTTTGAGTTAGGTCACCAGCCCACCAGCAAGATAACGACGCGCGGCGTCGCTTTGCGGGGCGTCCAAAACTTGTCTGACGACGCCGTGTTCAACCACATGGCCGCCTTGCATCATAACGACATCCGCTGCAAGGCGACGCGCCTGACCTATATCATGTGTCACCATGACAATCCGCACCCCCCGGCGCGAGGCGCGCTGGATCATGCGTTCGATCATCTGCGTGGCACTCGGGTCCAGCGCACTGGTGGGTTCATCCAGAAACAGCGTCTCAGGCTCCAACGCCAGAGCACGCAGAATGGCTAGCCGCTGCGCCTCCCCCCCCGACAAAGAGCGCGCGGATTGCCGCCCTTTTCCGTCCAGACCGCCCTCGGTCAGCAAGTCTTCGATCCGGGCTTTGCGCTGGCCCCAAGACAGGCCCTGACGCTTCAGCACAAAATCCAGATTGGCCGCGACCGAGCGACGCAGAAGCACCGGCTGTTGAAACACCATCGCCTGCCGAGATTTGTGCACGCCAGACAAAGCCACGCCGTCCTGTTCGATCCGCCCCCGGTCAGGCGAGATCAAACCATGCAAGCAACGCAGCAACAGACTTTTCCCAGCCCCGTTCGGCCCAAGGATCAGCGTCGGCCCGGGCCCGTCCAAAGACAAATGCGCAACGTCCAGAAGGACCTTTCCCTTGCGTGTTATCTTCACGTCCCGAACCGTCAGGCTGCTGGCCATGTCACACACCAGATCACGCATGGCGCAACCCCTCCTGCTCGGCGCGCAGGCTGACGGTGCTGACCATGGCGTTCACCGCCACCGCAATCCCGATCAGGATCGCGCCCAAGGCCAGCGCCAGCGCCAGATTGCCCTTGGAGGTTTCAAGCGCGATGGTCGTCGTCATCACCCGCGTCACATGGTTGATGTTGCCGCCAACGATGATCACCGCGCCCACCTCGGCAATGGCACGTCCGAACCCGGCCAACAGCGCAGTCACCAGCGCCAGGCGTGCATCCCACAGCAGCACCGGCACCGAGGCTAAACGCGACACCCCGAGCGAGCGTAGCTGTTCCGAATATTCCTCGGCCAGCATCTCGATCACTTGCCGGGTCAGCGCGGCCACAATAGGTGTCACCAGAACAACCTGTGCGATGATCATTGCGGTCGGGGTATAGAGCAACTCCAGAACACCCAGCGGCCCGGATCGGGACAACATCAGATAGACCAACAAGCCGACAACAACCGGCGGGAAGCCCATCAGAGCATTCATCAGCACGATCAGCATCCGCCGTCCCGGAAAGCGCGCAACGGCCAAGGCCGCGCCCACAGGCATCCCGATAAGGGCAGAAATCAGAACGGCGAAGACAGAAACTTTCAAAGATAACAGCACAATCGCCCACAGCTCTGAATCCCCTGTCAGGATCAGGCCCAAGGCTGAATTGAATTCTGATGCAAATCCCTGCATTTTTTTCCGTCCAGTCGCGATTTCGTACGAAATGCGATAATTTACAACGGAATACTAAGTCATTTCCCGGCCAAGTACACACACTTTTCCGACATCAGAAACGCAAAACGCGGCCCCAACCGGGGCCTCGCTCAATTCGGTTTAAACCGGGCTTAGTTCAGCGCTGCGTCGGTGATCTTGTGGGTCCACGCCCCCTCAGGCTGTTGGGTGATGACCGGATCAGAACCACCGGCCAGCAGAGTACCCACGGTCCGCTCAAAGTCCGCCGGGTCCAAAGCGCCATTCGACCCTGCGGTCAGCTTGGCGATCTCACCCATCATGCGCTTTTGGTGTTTTTCGGTCTGCGCTCCGGTCGCGTCATTGTCCAACACGATCTCGGCGGCCTCATCCGGGTTCTCCTCGGCGTATTTCCAGCCTTTCATCGAGGCACGGACGAACCGTTCCATCTTGTCGACAAAGGCTTCGTCGCTCAGGTTTTCTTCCAGTACGTAGAGGCCGTCTTCAAGCGTGGCGACACCCTGATCTTCGTACTTGAAGGTCACAAGCTCATCGGGATTTACGCCCGCGTCGATCACCTGCCAGTACTCGTTATACGTCATGGTGCTGATGCAATCGGCCTGGCGCTGCAGCAGAGGATCAACGTTGAAACCTTGCTTGAGGACCTCAACCCCACTCTCGCCCTTGCCGCCAGTGTCGATGCCTAGCTGGCTCATCCAGCTCATGAAGGGGAATTCGTTGCCAAAGAACCAGACACCCAGCGTGCGGTTCTTAAGGTCATCCGGTGATGCAATACCGGCATCCTTCCAGCAGGTCAGCATCATGCCCGAGCTTTTAAATGGCTGCGCGATGTTTACCAGCGGCAGACCCTTTTCACGTGCGGCCAGCGCAGCAGGCATCCATTCGACAGTCACATCCGCGCCGCCCCCCGCGATCACCTGAGTTGGAGCGATGTCGGGGCCGCCGGGCAAAATGGTAACGTCCAGCCCTTCTTCCTCGTAGAATCCCTTATCGGCGGCCACATAGTAGCCCGCAAATTGCGCCTGCGTGACCCATTTCAGCTGCAATGTCACCTCATCGGCGGACCATGCGGCACCGGCGGTCAGGCCAAAGGCGGCAACCGCCCCGCTGAGTAGCTTTTTCATCTTCATGTCTCCTAGTTGCTGTTTATGCCCCGTTGTCGGGGTCTGTTGAATTCCTATCCTCGTTGCGACGGGTGCCAGAAGGTCACCGCCTTTTCCGCCGCTGCGACAAGGCCATAAAACACGGTCCCGGCCAGCGCGGCTACGGCGATCTCGGCCCAGACAAGGTCGATCGACAGGCTGCCGACGCCGGTCGAAATCCGAAACCCCATGCCCCGTGTGGGTGAACCGAAATACTCGGCCACAATCGCCCCGATCAAAGCAAGCGTGGTTGCAATCTTCAACCCATTGAACACAAAGGGCATCGCCGCTGGCAAGCGCAGTTTCCACAAGGTCTGCCAATACCCGGCCGCGTAGGTCCGCATCAGGTCACGCTGCATCGCATCCGCCTCGCGCAGACCCTGCACGGTGTTCACCAGGATTGGAAAGAACACCATGACCACGACAACCGCCGCTTTCGAGTGCCAATCGAACCCGAACCAACTGACCAGAATTGGCGCGATCCCGACAATGGGCAGCGCCGCGGCGAAATTCCCGATGGGCAGCAGACCACGCGTCAGAAAAGCCGAGCGGTCAATGGCAACCGAACAAGCAAAAGCCGCAGCACACCCGATCACAAATCCGGTCAGCGCGCCCTTGAAGACGGTTTGCTTGAAGTCTTCCCACAAAATGCCGGATGACTGCACAAAGGCTGTCCCCACATCTGAAGGTGGCGGCAGGATAACCGGCGAAACACCCAACCCGCGCACCAGCCCCTCCCAAAGCACCAACAGCGTGATGCCAAACAGAACCGGTACAAAAATGCGCGCCGCACGGGTTTTGCGATAGGACGAGATGGCCAGCCGGTAGTTCGCGAACCAGGCCAAGCCCCAGAACAGCAAAGCAAAGGATAGCCAGGTCATGCGTTCAACCCCATCCGGCGCAGGGCCAGTCGCTGCAGCAGATCCAACAGTGTCACCAGCAAGCCCGCCAGAATGGCGGCAGCCAGCAGGGCCGCCCAGATGGCCAGAGGCGTTCCGAACTGGTCTCCGATCAGGATTCTGGCACCAAGACCTGACACAGCCCCCGTCGGCAACTCGCCCACAATCGTGCCAACCAATGCAGCCGCGATCCCGACCTTGAGCGACGTGAACAGATACGGCACCGAGGATGGCAGCCGAAGTTTAAAGAACCCCTGCGCGCCCGAGGCGTTATAGGTCTTCAACAAATCCAGTTGCGGCAGCGATGGCGACCTTAGCCCCTTCACCATCCCCACCAGCACCGGGAAATAACACAGATAGGCCGAGATTACCGCCTTGGGCACCCCGCGCCCCTCAATCCCTAGCTGAGAGCTGACGACAATAATCATCGGCGCCAGCGCCACAATCGGGATGGTCTGGCTTATAATCGCCCATGGCATCAGGCTCATATCCGCGACACGCGAATAGACGATGGCGACAGCCGCCAAAATGCCCAGCGTTGTGCCAAGTAGAAAACCCCACAGCGTGGATTTCAGCGTGATTCCAGCATGGTAGATCAGCGACCGTTTCGAGAATGCACGACCCTTGGCCACCATCTCACCGGTCGTTTTCCACAGCTCCTGCCCAACCTGTCCGGGGGTCGGCAGCCGTGGACGTTCCAGCGCATAGCCGCCGGAAATCGCTCCGGGGTTTGACGCCATCAGGACCCAGACCGAAGTCTCTCGCCGTTCGCGCGACGTCTCGGGCGTCACTACCTGCCCCGCACGCTCGGCCTGATCCAGCGAGATGCGAATGTTCATCGGGGCCACTGCCGCGTACCACAGCGCGACAATTGCGGCGAGCACCACCAAGATAGGCACCAATTTCTTCATCGCGCGCCCCGCAGTCTGGTTGCCTTAATCATCATAGGAATGCCCCGCCCGCAGCCCTTCGCGCACCCGATGCGCAACCTCGATAAATTCCGGCGTGTCACGAATATCCAAAGGCCGCTCCTTGGGCAGAGGGCTGTCGATCACATCGGTGATCCGACCGGGCCGAGGGCTCATCACCACGATCTTGGTACTAAGATAGACCGCCTCGGGGATCGAGTGCGTTACGAATCCGATGGTCTTTTCCGTCCGCGCCCATAGCGCCAGAAGTTGCTCGTTCAGGTGATCGCGCACAATCTCATCCAGAGCGCCAAAGGGTTCGTCCATCAACAGGATATCGGCATCAAAAGCCAAAGCCCGCGCAATACTGGCCCGCTGCTGCATCCCGCCCGACAGCTGCCACGGAAATTTTCCACCAAACCCATCCAGATCAACAAGTTCCAGGACTTTCTTCACGCGCTCTTCTTGCTCGGACGCGGAATAGCCCATGATCTCGAGCGGCAATTTAATGTTCTTGGAGATGGTCCGCCACGGATACAACCCCGCGGCTTGAAACACATAGCCATAGGCGCGCTTCCGCCGCGCCTCGTCAGGGGTCATGCCATTGACGGTCAGCGTTCCCCCGGTCGGCGTCTCGAGCGCTGCGATACAACGCAAGAAAGTAGTTTTGCCACAGCCGGAGGGGCCGATAAAACTGACGAAATCCCCCTTGTCGATTGTCAGGTTCACGTCTTTCAACGCGTGGATCGGGCCGTCATTGGTTTGGAAGGTGAGATCGAGTTGCCTTGCCTCGATCACAGGCTGGGTCGTACTTTCAGTAGTCATTCCATTACCTTGAAAAGGTTTCGCTTTGGGGCGCCCAGGGGACGCCCCCGCAAATCACACACCCGTCGCCGGAATACCCGTCCGCTCGACCGGGCGCGGGGCGGTCAGCTCTTTCCACGTGCTCAGCGCTTTGTTCACATGGGTATTGGCCTCGCGTGCCACGAATTTTCCATGTCCTTCCTGTGTCTGGATCTCACCATCATGAACAGCGACCGAACCACGGGTCAGCGTGAACCGGGGCAACCCGCGCACTTCCTTGCCTTCGAACACGTTGTAGTCGATCGAAGACTGCTGCGTTTCGGCTGAAATCACCTTGGCTTTGTCCGGGTCCCACACAACGATATCCGCATCCGCACCAACCAAAATAGCACCCTTTTTAGGATAGCAATTCAATATCTTAGCGATGTTTGTTGAAGTAACTGCCACAAATTCGTTCGGCGTCAGGCGCCCGGTATTCACTCCATGGGTCCACAGCATCGGCATCCGATCTTCCAGCCCGCCTGTCCCGTTGGGGATCTTAGTAAAATCGCCCACGCCATATCGCTTCTGTTCGGTGGTAAAGGCGCAATGGTCGGTGGCCACCACGCTCAGCGTTCCCGATTGCAAACCGTTCCAAAGACTGTCCTGATGCTGCTTGTTCCGGAACGGAGGGCTCATGACCCGCCGCGCCGCATGCTCCCAATCATGGTGGAAATACTCGCTTTCATCCAAGGTCAGGTGCTGGATCAAAGGCTCGCCCCACACCCGTTTACCCTGCATCTTTGCCCGGCGAATGGCCTCATGGGCTTCTTCGCACGAGGTGTGCACCACATACAAAGGCACGCCCGCCATATCGGCGATCATAATGGCGCGGTTTGTCGCCTCACCTTCGACCTGCGGCGGGCGGGAATAGGCGTGTGCCTCGGGCCCTGTATTGCCTTCAGCCAGCAGCTTAGCACTCAACTCGGCCACCACATCACCGTTCTCGGCATGCACCATCGCGGTGCCGCCCAACTCGGCAAGACGCTTGAACGAGGCGAACAACTCATCATCATTCACCATCAACGCACCCTTATAGGCCATGAAGTGCTTGAACGTGTTGATCCCGCGCGTTTCAATCACGGTTTTGATGTCGTCAAACACCTGCTCGCCCCACCATGTGACGGCCATGTGGAACGAATAATCGCAATTCGCCCGCGTCGATTTATTGTCCCAACGCTTCAGTGCATCCAGCAGGCTTTCCCCCGGATTAGGCAGCGCAAAATCCACCACCATCGTGGTGCCACCAGCCAAAGCCGCCCGGGTTCCGCTTTCGAAATCATCGCTGGAATAAGTGCCCATGAACGGCATCTCAAGATGCGTATGCGGATCAATCCCACCCGGCATCACATAGCAACCGGTCGCGTCCAGTTCCTTATCGCCTTTCAGATCCTGACCGATCTCGGTGATCACGCCACCTTCAACCATCACATCCGCGTTGTAAGTCAAATCGGCGGTCACAACGGTCCCGTTCTTGATCACAGTGCTCATTTCAATCTCCCTGTGGCGGTCTACGCCGCCTGCTTCATCTGGCCAAAAGTATCCCGGGGGATTCGCCCACCGGGCGACGGGGGCAGCGCCCCCTACTCCACGATCTCAGCCGTCTCGACAACCGCATGCAACAGAACATCAGCCCCTGCCGCAGCCCAGTCTTTGGTGATTTCCTCAGCTTCGTTATGGCTTAATCCATCCACACAAGGGCACATCACCATCGCCGTCGGCGCCACCCGGTTGATCCAGCACGCATCATGCCCGGCGCCTGAGATGATATCGGTATGCGAATACCCCAACCGTTCCGCTGCATCGCGTACCGCCGCCACACAGCCGTCATCGAACTGCACAGGATCAAACCCACCGACCTTCTCGAACTCGATCTGCAAGCCCATTTCTTCGACAATATCTTCAGCCGCAACGCGCAGTCGTGCCTCCATATCTTGAATCACGTCCAGATCGGGCGAGCGAAAATCGACCGTAAACACCGCCTTGCCAGGGATCACATTCCGCGAATTCGGGAACACATCGATATGCCCCGCCGCCCCAACGGCATGGGGCGCATGGGACCAGGCAATCTCGTCCACTTTCTCAAGAATCCGCGCCATCGCCAGACCCGCATTCTTGCGCATCGGCATCGGGGTCGAGCCGGTATGGGCATCCTTGCCGGTCACCGTGATCTGGGTCCAACTCAACCCCTGACCGTGGGTGACAACACCAATGTCCTTACCTTCCGCCTCAAGAATGGGTCCCTGTTCAATATGTAGTTCAAAGAAGGCATGCATCTTGCGCGCGCCCACCTCCTCTTCACCACGCCAACCGATCCGCTGCAATTCATCGCCAAAGGCCTTACCCTCAGCATCTTCACGCGCGTAGGCCCAATCCTGCGTGTGCATCCCGGCAAACACCCCCGAGGACAACATAGCGGGCGCGTAGCGTGTCCCTTCCTCATTGGTCCAGTTCGTAGCCACAATGGGATGCTTTGTCTTGATCCCCAAATCGTTCAACGTTCGGATGATCTCCAAACCGCCAAGAACCCCCAAGACGCCGTCGTATTTCCCGCCTGTCGGCTGCGTGTCCAAGTGCGAACCAACATAAACCGGCAAAGCGTCGGGATCTGTTCCCGCTCGGTGAGCAAACATATTGCCCATCTGATCCAAGCCCATGGAGCAACCCGCATCCTCACACCATTTCTGAAACAAGGCGCGGCCTTCAGCGTCCTCATCGGTTAGGGTCTGGCGGTTATTGCCGCCCGCAACACCGGGGCCGATCTTGGCCATCTCCATCAGACTGTCCCACAATCTGTCGCCATTGATCCTGAGGTTCTGCGCCGGAGCTGCCATCTTGTTCTTCCCTGTTGCTTGCGATTTGGCTCGCTTTTGGTGTCTTGATTTGACCATCTGGTCAAACTCACGCTATCACGGGTTCGAGATCAGTCAAGAAATTGCAGGACGCCATTAGATTTTTTGGCCTATCCAGCGCCCACTTGCCGTAAAATGAGACAGTCTGGAACAATGTCCAAAGACCGCGCCCCCACCAGAATTCAGAAAAAGAATCGCGCAGCGATTCTCGAGGCTGCCTTGAACGTGTTTTCATCCCATGGCTTCCGCGGCGCGACCGTAGACCAGATTGCCACCGAGGCAGGCCTGAGCAAGCCAAACCTCCTGTACTATTTCCCGACAAAAGAGGCCATTCACACCGCGCTCCTGTCCGGATTGCTGGAAACATGGCTGGCCCCTCTGCACGAACTGGATGCCGATGGCGACCCTATGGAGGAAATCCTCGCCTATATCCGACGCAAACTGGAAATGAGCCGCGATCTGCCGCGCGAAAGCCGCCTATTCGCCAACGAGCTCGTGCAAGGCGCGCCGCGCATTCACGACTCGCTTTCAAGTGACCTCAAGATCTTGGTGGATGAGAAAACGGCGATTCTTGTCGGCTGGATGGATCAGGGGAAAATAGCGCGACTTCATCCGTATCACCTTATCTTTTCGATCTGGGCGCTGACCCAGCACTACGCCGATTTCGACGTACAGGTTCGTGCGATTTTGGGGGACGAAGATCCTTTTGAAGGCGCGGAACCTTTTGTAGACACGCTCTACCGGAAACTCCTTATGCCTTAAGGTCCAGTTAACCAAATTGCGGCAGCATATGCCCATGATTACCGTTCGCCCCTATCCCGATCCCTGGCTCGACCAGTTGTTTTCCACCAAATCCGCGCAACGCGGTGCGGTCGTGCGCAGGTCCACGAGCTGGGTGGAAAGAGAAGTAGGGCATGAGACGTTTCAGCAAGAAATAAGGCGGCGTGGATACCACCTGATCCGCACCGCCAACCAATATATCGTGATCTGCCACAGCGGCCCCATCGACATTTTGTTCTGAGAAAATTCGTCGAATTTTCTGATCCAAGATTTTTCGACGAAAAATCTCCTATTCCGCAGCTTTCGCCATCGGATTGTTCGGATGTGACGTCCAATTGGCGTAGTCAGGCTGCACTTCCCGTCCGGTACGCGGATCAATTTCGCCCGCATTCATCGGGACCATCGAAATGCACCCATCCACCGGGCACACATCCACGCATAGATTGCAGGCGACACATTCGTCATCCATCACCTCGAACACACGATCATCAGACATGGAAATCGCCTGATGGCTGGTATCCTCGCAAGCGGCATAGCAGCGGCCACATTTGATGCATTGGTCCTGATCGATCTTGGCCTTCGCCACATAGTTCAGGTTCAGATATTGCCAATCCGTCACGTTCGGCACGGCCAGACCAACAATCTCCGAGACGTCCTTATACCCCTTCTCGTCCATCCATTTGGACAGGCCCGCCGTCAGTTCATCAATAATCTTGAACCCATAGGTCATCGCAGCCGTACAGACCTGAACGGTGCCACAGCCCAAGGCCATGAACTCGGCCGCATCACGCCATGTAGTCACGCCACCGATACCGGAGATCGGCAGACCATGCGTTGCTTGCGCCCGCGCAATCTCTGACACCATCGACAGAGCGATCGGCTTCACCGCCGGACCGCAATAGCCACCATGGCTGCCCTTGCCGTCAATCGAAGGTTCGGGGCTGAATGTGTCCAGATTGACACTCGTGATCGAGTTGATTGTGTTGATCAGCGACACCGCATCCGCGCCGCCATTCTTTGCAGCCTCGGCAGGTTTGCGGATATCCGTGATGTTGGGTGTCAACTTCACGATCACAGGACGGTCATAGTGTTTCTTGCACCACCGCGTGACCATCTCGATATATTCCGGCACCTGCCCGACGGCCGATCCCATCCCGCGCTCGCTCATGCCGTGGGGACAGCCGAAGTTCAACTCGATCCCGTCAGCACCGGTTTCAGCCACGCGAGGCAGGATGGCTCTCCAAGCCTCTTCCTCGCACGGCACCATGATCGAGGCGATCAGCGCGCGGTCCGGGTAGTCGGCCTTGACCCGGGCCATCTCTTCCAAGTTCACCTCCAGTGGCCGATCGGTGATCAGTTCGATGTTATTCAGCCCCAGCAGCCGCCGATCCGCGCCATAAATCGCTCCGTACCGAGGCCCGTTTACGTTCACGACCGGAGGGCCCTCGGCCCCCAGCGTTTTCCAGACCACGCCGCCCCAACCGGCCTCGAAGGCGCGGCGGACATTGTATTCTTTGTCAGTCGGCGGCGCCGAGGCCAGCCAGTACGGGTTCGGGCTTTCTATACCCAGAAAGTTTGTCTTTAAATCAGCCATTTATCCGACCCTCCTGATGCCGATTAGCATCCAAAATCACAGTTTCACGCCGTCAGTTTGGCGTGGATGTCCATTGCTGCATCGCGACCCTCGGCCACAGCGGTCACGGTCAGGTCTTCACCACCAGCCGCGCAGTCACCCCCGGCCCAGACACCCGCCATCGAGGTCCGACCCGCGCCAGTGACAGCGATCTTGTTGCCGTCCAGCGTTAGCCCTTCGGGCGCGCCTTCCAGCGTCTGACCAATCGCTTTCAAAACCTGATCCGCAGGTAGGCGGATCACTTCGCCCGTCCCGGTCAATTGACCGCCCTCGCTCGAGGTATACTCCAACTCAATCTCAGCCGCGGCGCCGTTTCCGTGCACGGCCACAGGCTGCACATTGGCCATGATCTTGACCCCATGCGAGGCCGCAAGGTCCTGCTCGTACCGACTGGCCCCCATGGCATCACGTCCCCGGCGATAAGCGATAGTGACATGTTCCGCCCCTAGCAGCTTGGACTTCACCGCCGCGTCCACGGCGGTCATGCCACCGCCAATGACGACCACATTGCGCCCTACCGGCAAGTCAGTCAAATCACTAGCCTGCCGTACATCCGAGATGAACTCGACCGCAGCCCGCACGCCATCCATATCAACGCCACCCGCGCGCAGAGCGTTCACTCCGGCCAAGCCAATGGATAGGAAAACTGCGTCGTAATTTGCTGACAAGCCCTCCAGAGAGATCGTGTCGCCCAGAACCGAACCTGTCTCGATCGTGATCCCACCGATCTGCATTAGCCAATCCACCTCGGCCTGCGCGAAGTTGTTGGTCGATTTATAGGCCGCGATCCCATATTCGTTCAGGCCGCCCGGCTTGGGCTTGCTTTCGTGAATAACAACCTCATGCCCCAGCATCGCCAGCCGGTGTGCGCAGGCCAGACCTGCAGGCCCTGCCCCAATCACCGCAACGGTTTTGCCGGTCGACTCGGCACGTACAAACGGATGCGCCCCGTCTGCCATAACACTATCGGTTGCATAACGCTGCAAACGCCCAATCTCGACCGGAGCGCCCTCAGCTGCTTCGCGCACACAGGCTTCTTCACACAATGTCTCGGTGGGACACACACGGGCGCACATGCCGCCCAGAATATTCTGCGCCAATATGGTCTCACCCGCCGCTTCGGGCTGACCGGCCTGAATCTGCCGCATGAACAACGGAATATCGATATCCGTCGGACAGGCTGTCACACATGGCGCGTCATAGCAAAAGTAGCACCGATCTGCTGCCACGGCGGCCTCATGCGCGGCCAATGGCGGATGCAGATCCGTGAAATTCGAGGTCAGCTCATCGCTGGAAAGCCGCCCGGAGACAATGCCGGGGACCATCTGGCCCTGTGCCATCGCTCTACTCCCTGTAGATATGGTTGTTGTACTCTCAGCTTGCCACAGTCTGAAATTTTATCAATTGGTAAAATTTGCCAAATGGTCAAAAAATTAAGAAACCGGGCTCGACGGCCCGGTTTCCAGAAAATACTGCCTAAAATTACAGCGTCGCTGTCGGTCAGACCATGCCAGAGAGGTGCCCAGACTTGATCCACACGCGGGCACCATCGGTCCCGGCGGTCGCAACAGACTGGGTTTCCGGCGGCAGTCGAAGCCAATCCCAGGCCGAGAATTCCTCATCTGCTTCTGAAACAGACCCCTCAATGATGAACAACTCCAGCCCTTGCTCTGAATCCAGGTTCAGCGATTCACCGGCGGCGAGGCTCAGGACTCTGACATCCTCTTGGGCATCCTTGAACAGTTGCAGTTTCTCTGCCCCGTTGATCGATCGCCGCACCTCAGTGCGATCCGCTGGATCGAACTGATGCAGCTTGACCAGAATCGTCGCGCCTTCCTTGGCCGAAGGCGTATGCGACGAGGTCGGCGGGTTGCGCACGTAGCTGCCCACCGGGAAATCCCCGGTTTCATCCTGAAAGACACCTTCAAGAACCAGATATTCCTCACCCCCATCATGGGTGTGCGCGGCAAAGGCGCTGCCCGGAGCAAAACGCACAATCGTGGTGGCGCGGGCGACCTCCTCACCGATACGGTCCAGCATCTTCCGCTCGACCCCGGCGGCGGGGGATTGGACCCATTCGCTCTGATCAAAGTGAACGGCGACGCGTTTGGTGAAATCTGCGTTGACCCTCATTTGAGATATCTCCTGTTTCGGCATCTTGGCATAAGATGGGGGCACGGTCCCGGTTTTCAAATTTTGCGCCTCAAGGTGGAGTTCACATCTGGTTTTGCCCGCCGCCCCTGCGTAATGTGCCGCCAACCGAAATACCCCAGTGATTGACCGGACACCGATGCAGGCCACCCCCAAGACATTCAACATCGTCCTGATCGGACAAAACAACCGCCTGCAATACGAGTCGCTACTGTTTGCCACCTCACTCCGTCACAGCAGCCCCGACTTTGCCGGTCGTGTGTTCGTCGCCGTGCCCCAACCCGGCCCGCTTTGGTCACAAGACCCCAGCATTCAGAACGAAGATATCCTGCACGCGCTGCGCCAGTTGGATGTCGAGATATTGCCCTTCGACTCCCAGGTATTTGGCGAAAGCTATCCCTACGGCAACAAAATCGAGGCTTTGCTGGCCCTTCCCGAAGGTGAGCCCTTTGTGTTCTTCGACAGTGACACGCTCTTCACCGGTGATCTGAACACTGTCCCCTTCGATTTTTCCCGCCCAAGCGCTTCGCTGAAGGTCGAGGGGACATGGCCCCGCCCGACCCTCTACGGCCCCGGTTTCGACGGAATTTGGCGGGCGCTCTACCAGCGGTTCGGGTTGGATTTCGACAGTTCGCTGGATACCAGCCAACCGCATGACTACTGGCGGCGCTATCTGTATTTCAACGCAGGCTACTTTTTCTATTCCTGCCCGCGCGTTTTTGGGGAGCGTTTCCGTGACTACGCGCGGGCCATACGCGACGAAGATATCCCGGAACTGGCCGGTCAGGTGCTGGACCCCTGGCTGGATCAGGTGGCGCTGCCGCTGGTCATTCATTCACTGGGCGGAGGACGCGATGCCCTGCCCGCTGGCCTGTTGGACGGCTCTGTCACTTGCCACTACCGACTGTTTCCGCTGCTCTATGCCCGTGAAAGCGATCATGTGGTCGAGGTGCTGGAAACAGTGGCGGCCCCAAACCGGATCAAGAAAGTGCTCAAGGGCTATGACCCGATCCGCAAACTGGTGATTCAGCGCAAAGGTCACAAAATTCGCGCGATGTTTGATCGCGAGAACCTGCCGCAACGCGAGCAGGTTATCCGCAACAAGATCAAGGCGAAGGGATTGTGGATGCGCTGACTGCGTTGTTGTGCGCACGCCCCTGATCGCCTAGAGATTCTGCAACATAAATTCCAAAGGGAGATTTTGACCATGTCTGACGGCCCCACCTACGGCTTTGACACGCTTCAGATTCACGCAGGCGCCCGGCCCGATCCGGCCACAGGCGCGCGCCAGACGCCGATCTATCAGACCACGGCCTATGTCTTCCGTGATGCCGACCACGCGGCCGCGCTGTTCAACCTGCAAGAGGTGGGCTTCATCTATTCCCGTCTGACCAACCCCACCGTCGCCGTGCTGCAAGAGCGCGTGGCAACGCTTGAGGGTGGCGTGGGCGCTGTCTGCTGCTCGTCAGGTCACGCCGCGCAGATCATGGCGCTGTTCCCGCTGATGGGACCGGGCTGCAACGTTGTGGCCTCGACCCGCCTGTATGGCGGCACGGTCACGCAGTTTAGCCAGACCATCAAACGCTTTGGCTGGTCGGCCAAATTCGTCGATATGGACGACGCCGAGGCGGTGAAGGCCGCGATTGACGAAAACACCCGCGCTGTGTTCTGCGAGTCCATTTCGAACCCCGGTGGCTACGTCACCGATATCCGTGCGATGGCAGATGTCGCGGACGCGGCGGGCATTCCGCTGATCGTCGACAACACCTCGGCCACGCCCTACCTGTGCCGCCCCATCGAACAGGGCGCGACACTGGTGGTGCACTCGACCACCAAATACCTGACCGGGAACGGCACCGTCACCGGCGGCTGCATCGTGGATTCGGGCAAATTCGACTGGTCAGCGAATGACAAGTTCCCTTCGCTCAGCGAACCCGAACCCGCCTATCACGGCCTGAAATTCCACGAGACTTTCGGGCCGCTGGCCTTCACCTTCCACGGTATCGCCATCGGTCTGCGCGATCTGGGCATGACCATGAACCCGCAGGCGGCGCACTATACGCTGATGGGGATCGAAACCCTGTCGCTGCGGATGGAGCGTCACGTTGAGAACGCGCAGAAGATTGCAGCCTGGTTGGAGGCCGATGACCGCGTCGATTATGTGACCTATGCGGGCTTGCCCTCGTCGCCCTATCACGATCGGGTCAAGGCACAATACACCAAGGGTGCCGGTGCCCTGTTCACCTTTGCTGTAAAGGGCGGCTATGACGCCTGCGTCAAACTTGTGAACGCACTGGAAATCTTCAGCCATGTTGCGAACCTCGGCGATGCGCGCTCGCTGATTATCCATTCGGCCTCGACCACGCACCGGCAGTTGACCCCTGAACAGCAAGAAGCTGCAGGGGCAGGTCCCGGCGTTGTACGTGTCTCGATCGGGATTGAGGATGCAGATGACCTGATCGCTGATCTGGATCAGGCTCTGTCCAAAGCCACCGCCTGAATGATGACGGACCACCGAACCAACGCCTTTGGCCAACCTATCGGCGCGCCGGTGTCGGGTGAGTTTCCACGCCCGATGCCCCCCCGCACCGATATGCCGGGGCGGTTTTGTTCAGTGGTTCCTTTGGATGCGAAACAGCATACATCCGGCCTCTACCGGGCGTTTGCGCAGGACGAAGACGGTCGGAACTGGACCTACTTGCCAGAAGAGCCGATCACATCCGAGCCCGCGTTCTCAGATTGGATGAAACAGGCCGAACGTAGCGCAGACCCGATGTTTCACACTGTTCTGGACGCAACCGGCACCCCGGTTGGCCACGCAACCTATTTGCGTATCACCCCCGACGCCGGCGTCATCGAGGTCGGCTATATCCATTTCTCACCCTTGATGCAGCGCACGCCCGTGGCGACTGAAGCGATGTATCTGATGATGCGGCGGGTCTTCGACGAACTGGGCTATCGCCGGTACGAATGGAAATGCGACGCGTTGAACGCACCGTCGCGCAGCGCGGCCGAGCGGCTAGGCTTCACCTTCGAAGGCATCTTCCGGCAAGCAACCCATTATAAAGGACGCAACCGGGACACCGCGTGGTATTCGATTCTGGACAGCGAATGGCCCCGTATTCGATCGGCTTTCGAGGCATGGTTGACCCCTGAGAACTTCGACCAGACGGGCCAGCAGCGTCAGTCACTGCAAGCCCGCGCATCACGCTGAGCTTACTGGGAAATCCCAAACTCCATCGTGACATTGACCGAGACCGAGACCTCGCCTCCTGCCACCGGAATTCCACCTGCATCCGCCGCCGCGAATTCGCGCATCTGGGCCGCAGGCCGGATGCCGCCGACCTGCTCGCTGATCTGCTGAACAGGGCCCAGTGTGACCGTGGCTGCCTGCGCCAGTTGCTCGGCCTTGGCTGTCGCCTCGGCCACGGCTTTGGCACGCGCCTCAGCCTCCAGCGGTTTGGGGTCTTGAATACCAAAGCTGAGACCGCCGAAATCATTGGCCCCGTCTTGGATGACCGCATCCATCACTGCGCCCAACTGCGTCAGATCACGCACCCGCACAAACACGCGGTTTGAGGCTGAAAAGCCCGAGATTTCAGGCCGTTCTCCAGCTTGGTTGCCACGGCCCGCCCAGACCGGTGACAGTGACAGATCGCGGGTCTGCACATCGCGCGCGTCGATCCCCATCTGGTCCAGCCGTGCCAGGATTTGCGACACAGCATCTGACGTGGCCTTCATCGCAGCAGCGGCCTGCTCATTCTCATTGGTAACGCCCAGAGTAATGGTGGCCATGTCCGGTTCAGCCAGCACAGTGCCTGCTGCGCTAACGGTGATGCGACGTTCTTCCGCATGGGCTGCGCCAACCGCAGTTGCGGCCATCAAGGCCGCCAGAAAAGCGAATTTCTTCAAGGTCTTCCCTCCGATTTCGTTACTGTCAAGATGGGGTGGCAAGGGTCTGCCGAACAAGGGGGAAACCCGGCTTTTTCTTTCCCTCGGCAAGATCCTGCTTTAATGTCGGTCTGCGGACGGGATGCCTGTCTGTTTTGACCCTGATAACTATGGTTCGTCCGGCTTATGAAACCTGCCTTTGAGCTGATTTTTTCGTCTACCGGAATCTCTTTGCACCATTTGGCCAACAATGACTCATTTTGGCTTGGTGATGTGTTCGTGGATGAGCCGGATCTGGGCACGCAGCTTGCCACGCTACGCGACAAGGCCTTTGCGCTTGAGACGCAGCTGAGCTGTACGCTGGTGCTGCCGAAAGATCAGGTACGCTATCTGGCTGTCGACGCCGATGGCGCGGACGGATCTGTTGAGACGGCTCTGACCAGCGCGACGCCTTACACGTTGGACGAGCTGGTTTATGATACCGCAACAAGGGACCAGATCATTCACGTCGCCGCTGTGGCGAAACAAACGCTAACCGAAGCCCGCGAGTTTGCCACTGAACATGGATTCGTACCGGTTCAGATCACGGCACCAACCGATGGTGAAGACTATCCCGAAGCGCCTCAGTTCCTGTCACCCGAGCCTATCGCGGCACCCGTTCCCGACACTCCGCAACCAGCTGTACATGTCGTAGCGCCCTCTCCCGCTGCTGCGGATTTCCGGTCGGTCCCTGAAGCCGAGACTCGGTCCATTCCGTATGCAGCGAACCTGACGCAATATACGGTTCCCGCAGCAGTCGCAGGTGTTGCAGCGGTGGCCATTTTAGTCTGGGCGCTTGGCGGCAATCCCGACGACGAAGTCCAAGAGACGGAAACCGCCCAAATCGAGGTTGATCCCGAGATTGCGGTCGCCCCGCCTGAACCATTGGAATCTGTGGAGGCCGATCCGGATGTGACGGACTTCGCGGAACCCGAACCAGATGAACCGCGCGCGACAGAAACGGTCGTAAGTGACCCCGTTGAAATAGAAACCGCCGCGTCCGAACCAATTCCGGCCCCTGCCGAACCAGAAGAACCTGCGCTTTCCGCCACAGATGTCGCCATCCTCGAGGCGCTGAAAGTGGCGCCCACCGTTGTTGAACCGATCGCGCCCGAACCGGAGCCGCAACCGCTGCTGCCCGCTGTGCGGTTTGAAACACCTCAGCCCCTGAACAGCCCTGTCGCTGTTGAGGCCGAAGATATCTATCTGGCCTCCATCGACCCGTCGGACCTGTCGCGTGACGCGGTTGCCCTGCCACAGGTCGCAAGGTTTGACACCGATCTGGAATTCCAACCGGTCGCGCAACCCTCAGCTGCAGGCACCCGGTTTGAGTTGGATGAGCGCGGATTGGTGACACCCACTGCCGAGGGCACGCTGAACCCGGACGGCATTATCGTCTATCTCGGCCGCCCGTCGAAAGTACCCCCAGATGTCCCCGTGCGGTTCGAGGAAGAGCCTGTCCCTGATGAGGTGACATCACGTCTGGCCGAACTGCGACCAAAGCCGCGCCCCGAGAACCTGATCGACCAGTTCGAGCGCCAGCAGCTTGGCGGGCGCACATTGCAGGAACTGGCAGTCTTGCGCCCCAAACTGCGACCTGCGTCCCTGAAGCCGCCAGAGATTGACTACACACCCACCGCACTGGCCGTAGTTCGCGTCCCGCGCCCTAAACCGCGCCCGGCCGGGGCAGCTCGTAGCGCGCGTGTCAACACTGTGAATTTGGGATCGACCGCCGCCGTTGCGCAATCCGTTGACGAGGCGGAGTCCTTCCAGCCCAAAGCGGTCGCGCCAAAAATCCCGTCCTCTGCTTCGGTCGCGCGGCAGGCGACAATCGATAACGCGATCAACCTGCGCAAGCTGAACCTGATCGGCGTCTATGGGACGCCTGCCAACCGACGCGCCTTGGTGCGTCTGCCCAGTGGGCGCTACAAGAAGTTGAAAGTCGGAGACAGGCTGGACGGCGGCAATGTGGTGGCGATTGGCGATTCCGAACTGCGCTATCAAAAACGCGGCCAGAACGTAACATTGCGGCTGCCCAGAAGTTGATCACCGGGGGCGCAGGCCGCCCCCGAGATCAAGTTAAGACACAGGATCAAGCGGCTGAAATTTCACCGGATTCGATTTGTTCGCGCTCGATGGATTCGAACAGAGCCTGGAAATTTCCTTCACCAAACCCGTCATCTCCTTTGCGTTGGATAAACTCGAAGAAAATCGGGCCGATCACGGTTTTCGAGAAGATTTGCAGCAAGATCCGGGTTTCGCCCCCGTCCAGCACGCCCTCGCCGTCAATCAGAATGCCGTGTTTCATCATCCGGTCCAGCGGCTCTTCATGGTCGGCCACGCGGTCCTTGGACATGTGGTAATAGGCTTCGTTCGGGCCCGGCATAAACTTCAGACCCTTTTCGGCAATCGCATCGGTCGAGGCATAGATGTCCTCGCTGCCGACCGCGATATGCTGAATACCCTCGCCTTTGTATTTCTTGAGGTAGGACACGATCTGGCCCGTCTCGCCCCGGTCTTCGTTGATAGGAATGCGGATACGGCCGCAGGGGGATGTCAGCGCGCGACTATAGAGCCCGGTGAACTTACCCTGAATGTCAAAAAAACGAATCTCACGGAAGTTGAACAAATCGCCGTAAAATTTGAACCACTTGTCCATATTTCCCTTGTAGACGTTGTGGGTCAGGTGATCGAGGTAATAGAACCCGTCGCCGCGCGGCTTGGACTGTTCGGTCCATGTGAATTCCTGATTATAGGGCGAGGTGTCATAATATTGATCGATGAAATAGATCAGCGATCCGCCAATCCCTTTGATCGCGGGAACGTCCATCGTTTTGTCCGCAGCATCATAGGGCTCGGCGCCCTTGCTGACGGCATACTCGAAGGCTTTTTTCGCATCCACAACTCGCCAGCCCATCGACGGGGCGCAAGGGCCATGTTCTGCGACAAACTTGGCGGCAAAGCTCTCGGGATCCGCGTTGAGGATATAGGTCACGTCGCCCTGCTGCCACAGCTCGACCGAGGGCTTGTCCTTGTGGTGGCCGACCAACTCAAACCCCATCTTGGCGAACAGGTCTCGCAGTTCCTGTGGCTCGGGGTGGGCGAATTCGACAAACTCGAACCCGTCGGTTCCGGCCGGATTTTCGGGGCCGATGACAGATTTCGGGGCGTTATGCGGGAAGGGTCCCATGGCGCGTCTCCGTAAAAACAGGAATTTCTTTGCTGATTCCAAAATAAGTCTTATTCAGCGCTGTTTCTGCGCATTGTTTTCGGGTAAACTAAGTTTAAGTGCGAAAAATCCGCACGTTTTGATGATTTTATGAGGAATTTGTGCAGGTGTTGGATTCAATAGACACACGGCTTTTGTCGGCGCTTCAGACAAATGCGCACCTGACGGCCCATCAATTGGGTGAGATGCTGAACCTGTCGCCCAGTCAGGCCGGACGCCGCCGTCAACGGCTCGAGGCCGAGGGGTATATCACCGGCTATGCCGCGCGGCTGGACCCACTAAAGTTGGGCTTGCAGGTGCAAGGTTTTATCCAGGTACATTTGGGCACCCATGGCCCCGAGCAATCCGAAAGTTTCGCCCGTTTGGTTGACACTCGACCCGAGATCACCAGCGCCTGGACGATGACCGGCGAGGCTGACTATCTGCTGCATGTCTATTGCGACGATCTTTCCGCGCTCAATCGCTTGCTTCATCAAGTGATACTGCCGCATCCTGCGGTGGCACGGGTGCAAAGCCAGATCGTGATGGACCAACTCAAGCGCGATGCGCCCCTGCCCACCTGACCCGAGAGGATAATATGGACGATTTCCTATACCAGGCTTCGATCTATCTGGCGGCTGCCGTGATCGCTGTGCCCTTATCGGCGCGCCTGGGTCTTGGGTCGGTATTGGGATACCTGGCCGCCGGTATTGTCATCGGTCCGATGTTCGGACTGGTGGGGGCCGAGACCGAAAGCCTGCAACATGTTGCCGAATTCGGTGTTGTCATGATGCTGTTCCTGATCGGGCTGGAACTGGAGCCTCGCGCCTTGTGGGATATGCGCGAACGGCTACTGGGTCTTGGTGGGCTGCAGGTTCTTTTGTCCACTGCGGTGATTGCCTGCGTGGCCATGTATGCCAACCACCCGTGGTCGGTGGCGCTAGCTGTCGGGTTGACCCTGTCATTGTCCTCAACCGCGATCGTGCTGCAAACCCTGTCGGAAAAGGGGTTGATGCAGACAAATGGCGGCCGGGCTACGTTCTCAGTTCTGTTGACGCAGGATATTGCGGTGATCCCGATGCTGGCCTTGCTGCCTCTGCTAGCGTTGCCTGCGGTGCCTCACATCCAGAATGACGGATCTATCGAGCGGGGCGCGGCAGATCTGCATGACAAGGCACATCACAGCCTGTCCCTGGTCGAAGGCCTGCCCGGGTGGGCTGTGACGCTGGTGACACTGGCCGCCATCGCCTTCGTCATTCTTGCCGGCATCTACCTGACCCGCCCCTTGTTTCGCTTCATCCATGCCACCCGCCTGCGCGAGATGTATACGGCGCTGGCGCTGATGATCGTCGTGGGGATTTCCTTCCTGATGACGTTGGTCGGCCTTTCGCCTGCCCTTGGCGCATTCCTGGCAGGCGTGGTTCTGGCAAGTTCGGAGTTCCGCCATGAAATGGAAAGCGACCTGGAACCGTTCAAAGGTCTGTTTTTGGGGTTGTTCTTTATCACCGTGGGGGCCGGGATTGATGTCGCCTATTTCTTCAACGACCCGTTTGATCTGATAGGCCTTGCCCTTTTGGTCATTCTGGCCAAAGGCATCATCCTGTTTCTGGTTGGCCGTGCCTTCAAACTGCGCGGGCGCGATCATTGGCTATTCACCTTGGGTTTAGCGCAAGCGGGTGAATTTGGCTTTGTTCTGCTGGCCTTCTCAACACAGCAAAACGTCATCCCGCCCGATCTGTCACAAAAGCTGCTGATGATCATCGCCCTTACAATGTTGATTACGCCACTTTTGTTCATCATCTACGACCTGCTCTCGCGCCGGATCAGCGATGGCGGGCCCGCCCCCGAACCCGATGAGATCGACGAGAAAGGCCCGGTGATCATCGCAGGCATCGGTCGGTTTGGTCAGATCGTGAACCGGCTGGTGCGTGCCAGCGGGTTCAAGACAATCGTTCTGGACCACGATATCGAAACCATCCAGCTGATGCGTCGGTTTGGCGTCAAAGGGTTCCTGGGCGATCCCACCCGCCCAGAACTGCTGCGTGCCGCCGGGTTAGAGAAAGCCTCGGTTCTGGTCGCTGCGATGGATGACCCCAAGACAGTCACGCGGCTGGTCAGCTTCGCCCGCCGCCAGCGTCCCGACCTTCATATCGTCGCCCGCGCTCATGACCGAACCCATGTGTACGAGCTGTATCAGGCCGGGGCCAATGACATCGTGCGCGAGATGTTTGACGGATCGCTCCGGGCTGGACGCTATGTGCTCGAGAATATCGGCCTCAGCGACTACGAGGCGGCGCAGGCCGAGCAGACCTTTTACCACCACGACCGGACCGCTGTTCGGGAATTGGCCGAACTGTGGATCCCCGGGATGCCCACCGGTGAGAACAAGAAATATATCGATCGGGCCCGGCAGCTTGAAAAGGACTTAGAGACCGAGCTGTTGGAACTGGCCGAGAAACACGCCCAGAAATCAGCCTGACCGTTCCCCGGTCAGGCCCTTCAGCTTAGCCGTCCGACACGCCAGCTTCAGCAAAGGTTGCCATACCGGAATGACAGGCGACAGCGCTTTTAACGATATTGATCGCCAAAGCACCACCAGACCCTTCACCCAGACGTAGGCCGAGGCTGAGCAGCGGCTCTTTGCCAAGCTGGGCGAGCACCGCGCCATGCGCGCCTTCAGCGCTTTGATGGCCTGCCGCGGTGTGATCCAGCGCCCCGTCGACCGTGCGGGCCAGACAGGCCGCAGCAGCTGAACAGATGAACCCGTCCAAAACAACCGGAATGCGCAGGATGCGGGCGGCAGCAATCGCCCCAGCCATGGCCGCAATCTCGCGCCCGCCCAGACAGCGCAGCACCTCCAACCCGTCGCCCGAGCCGCCATGCAGGGCTACGCCCTCTGCCACCACACGGGTTTTGTTGGCCAGCCCAGCATCGTCCACGCCGGTTCCACGCCCAGTCCAATCGGCGGCTTCGCCTCCGAACAGAGCGCAGGCAATCGCGGCGGCGGGGGTGGTATTGCCAATCCCCATCTCGCCCACGACCAGCAGGTCAGCTTCCGGGTTCACTGCGTTCCAGCCGGTTTGCAGCGCACGCAACAGTTCGTCCTCGGACATGGCCGGACCGGTGGTGAAATCCACGGTCGGACGGTCAAGCTCCAGCGCGTGCACGTCCATCGTTGCTCCCGCCGCTTTGGCCAACTGGTTGATCGCCGCGCCGCCATGTTCGAAATTCATCACCATCTGCACGGTCACTTCGGGCGGAAAGGCCGAAACGCCCTGCGCCGTAACACCATGGTTTCCGGCAAAGACAATGACCTGCGGCGCATTGATCTGCGGCCGCGCGTCCCCACGCCAGGCCGCATACCAGATCGCCAGATCTTCCAGCCGCCCCAGCGCACCTGGAGGTTTGGTCAATTGTCCGTTCCGGTCCGCGGCACCCTGACGGGCGTCGCCATCGGATCCGGGCGCATTAGAAAGGGCGTCACGAAAAGAATTCAGGTCGGTCAGGTCTGGCAGCATCCAAAGCCTCGTTGCATCAGAGTGGTCCTGTGTGTTTAACCGAAGCGACCAAAGCAACAAGACCCTGAAAGGCGCGGGAGTGCTAAAAAACGACACCAAACTCATTTCCCACTGGGATATACTGCTGGCACTGGTCCTGTTGACGCGTTTACCGATCCCGCGCCTGCCCGAGGATGCTTTTGATCGTCAGGTCTTGGCCGCCTGGGCGTTTCCGTTCGCCGGTTTCGTTGTCGGCGCTCTGGCCTGTGCGGCGGGATGGGTCGGATCGGCTTGGGGCCTGCCCCCGTTGGCCTGCGCCGTCATACTGGTTGCAGTGCTGATCCTGTGTACCGGGGCCATGCACGAGGACGGGCTGGCTGACACCACAGACGGGTTCTGGGGCGGGTTTGACCCGGCCCGACGTCTTGAGATCATGAAAGACAGCCACATCGGCACTTATGGCGTTCTTGCCCTGATCTTGTCGCAAGCCCTGCGCGTTGCGCTGATCGCCCCCTTGCTGGCAACTGGCGCTTTCGGAGGCATACTGACTGCCTGCATCCTGTCGCGCGCAATGATGCCGATATTGATGACTGCCCTGCCCAACGCCAGAAACGCTGGTCTGAGCCATTCGGTCGGCGCTCCCCTGTCGTCCACTACTGGGATCGGGGCTGCCTTTGCCCTCGCAATGGCCCTGATCTTGACTGGTGCCACCGCATTTAAGGCTTTGATTGTCGCCGCTATTGTTACGTTCGCCATCGGTTTGGTCGCCAGATCCAAAATTCGGGGACAGACCGGCGACGTGTTGGGCGCAACGCAGGTGATGACCGAGCTTGCCATTCTGATAGCGCTGGCGGCGGCGCTTTAGGACGTGCCTCCAGTTTCGATCCGCAACACTTCGCCGCAATGTTTGCAGTGCACAGCGTCTGGGTCGTGTCGATACAAGCCGCAGCTTCGGCATTTGTGCCGTACTTTTTGTGGCATGAAAATCGCCTGCGCCAGCCGCACGAACAGCGCCACCCCAACCACCATGATAAAGACCGAAATCAGCTTACCGCCCGGTGTGTCCAGCGTGATGTCGCCGAACCCCGTTGTCGTCAGCGTCGCCATGGTGAAATACAAAGCGTCAATATAGGGGGTCTGGCTGTCCTCGGGGATGAAAAAGACCAGAACGGCAGTCGAGGTCACGAATACAAAGACCAGCAAATTGATGGCGGCAATAACCGCGTCTTCATGGGTGCGGAAATATTGGACGTCGCGGCGCAGATCGCGCAGTAAGTGAAAGGAATGGATCAGGCGCAGAGCGCGCAGAATCCGCAGAAAGGCCAGATTGCCCGAAAGGAATGGGTCGAGCATTAGCGACACGATCACAACCAGATCGGCTAGGGTGTAAATCTTGAAGAACAGTTTGCGCCGGTCCCGCGCGATCCATAGGCGCGCCGAAAAGTCCAGCAGGATCAGGAACCCGACGAACATGCTGGCGATCGTGATCCCAGGACCGTGTGAAATATGCGCAGTGGCGACAAAAAACACGATTGTCACCGCGTCGAACAGGATCAGCCCGTAGCGGAACCAGACCGAAACCGGGTCATGTCCGATATAGAGATATTTGAGCGTTTTCTTTATCTGGGCCATCTAGACGCCTCTACCTATTGGGAAAATACCCCCAAACGAAGAGGTAGAAAATAAAAAAGGCCGCCCCCAACAGGAGCGGCCCAAACTATTCAAAGCAATGCGATCAGGCAGCGCGCGAGGTCAGCACCTCATCCACCTGCTTGGCGGCCGACACTTCACCGGCGCCGGATACGGCTGCAACTTCACGGGTCAGACGTTCCAAGGCAGCTTCATAGAGCTGACGCTCGGAATAGCTTTGTTCGCGCTGATCGTCAGTGCGGTGCAGATCGCGGACCACCTCTGCGATCGAGATCAGGTCGCCTGAGTTGATTTTCTGTTCATATTCCTGCGCCCGGCGCGACCACATCGCGCGCTTCACCTTGGCCTTGCCCTTCAACGTCTTCATCGCCTGAGAGATCACGTCGGGCGAACTCAGCGACCGCAGACCGGATTCGGTCACCTTGTTGGTCGGAACACGCAGGGTCATCTTGTCTTTCTCGAACGAGATCACAAACAGCTCAAGCGAATACCCGGCAACTTCCTGTTCCTCGATCGAGATAATCTGACCCACACCATGCGCGGGGTAAACCACATAATCGTTCGGGCGGAACTCAAGCTTTTTCGACTTAGACATTCAGGTTCATCCTTGGTTAGCAGAGCCAGACAAAAAACGACAAAACACCCCAAAACCGTGCCTTGAAGGCCCGGTCAGGCAGTTTGTTTGTCAAAAAATTAGAACTCCAAAGCGTCCATACTTACGGAGTCATCCCCAGCTCAGTCATCATTCAGCTACGAAGTATATCACAAAAATGCGACACACAAAAGCGTTACCGACCAATGAGCCGATAAAATCATTATTAAACATAAGGTTGCGGCGTTTTTTTCGGCATCTAAACCACTGAGTTCAGAGAGCGAATCGCTTAGCCACCTTCGCCGGGCGCTTCAGAGAAGTACTTCTCCATCTTGCCTTCTTCGCCGTCGCGTTCCTCGGCTTCTGGCAAGGGGTCTTTCTTGGTCACGATGACCGGCCACATTTCCGAGTATTTTCGGTTGAACTCGACCCATTCATCCATACCCGGCTCGGTATCGGGGCGGATTGCGTCGGCGGGGCATTCGGGTTCGCACACGCCGCAGTCGATGCATTCATCGGGGTGGATGACCAACGTGTTCTCACCTTCGTAGAAACAATCCACCGGGCATACTTCGACACAGTCGGTATATTTGCAGCCAATGCAGTTTTCAGTGACAACGTAGGTCATGGTCGGATTCCCGTTTGCGCTTTGGGCGTCTAGCTAAATCAGTATGGCGTCAGCTTCAAGATAGGATCAGCTATCTTGATAGCGAGAAAGGTCAAGCGCGCGCCGATCTTTCTTAGTTGGACGACCTTTTCCTTCAAAGCTTGGATTTTGCAGCGGCTTGTCCTGCTTTTCGGTCAAATCCGTATATAGCGTTTGTGCCTCGGGGGCTGGACCGCGCCGTTCACCCAGTTTTTCCACCCGCACAACACGCACAATGCGGCCCTGAGGAAAGGTCAGAACATCGCCGGGGTTGATAGCTGTCGCCGGTTTCAGAACCCGGTTACCGTTGACACGCACATGGCCGCCGCTGACCTGTTTGGCCGACAGGCTGCGGGTCTTGAAGAACCGCGCCTGCCACAGCCATTTGTCGATCCGCAGCTTGGCCTCGGACATGCGCGTTTAGTTGCCGTCCTTCAGCCCCATCAACGCAGCGGCGAAGGGGTTGTCGGGATCAATGGCTTTCTCTTTCTTGGGCGGACGGGCCGAGAAAGATTTCGCGCCTTGCGGCTTGCCACCCTTTTTGCCCTGCGGGCGGCGGTTGTCCTGAGGTTTGCCACGCGGTTTGCCCTTGCCCTGCCCCTGCTCGCGGCGCGGGCCACGATTTTGCTGACGCTGACGGCCCCACGTGAAGGTATAGAACACCTCGACCTCGGGCTCATCACTTGCGGGTTCTACGACCGGAGCCTCGGCTGCCGCCTCGGTGCTTTCGGTGGCCTCGGCTGGCGCCTCGGCGGGTGCGGCGGCCTCATTCGTCGCACCTGCGTCTGCCGGGGTTTCCTCAGTCACAGGTTGCTCGGACGCTTCTGCCGCAGGTTGTTCAGCAGGAGCGGCTTTGACCTTTTCACGCTCGCCACGCTCGGCCTTGTAACCCAAGCCTTGCATCAGGTCGGCGAATTGTTCCAGAGTCATACCGGTGATCGAGAGCATGTCGGGCTTGGCTTCGAACCCGCCCCGGCTGTCCTCAGACCGCAGCATGTCTGCCAGACGTTCCAGCATATCAATACGGATCGAGCGCTCACCGGCGTCGCGGTAACCGCACATGGTGTCATACCCTTGCGGCGCGTCCTTAGCGACGGGGACCGTAACCAGACCCGGAGGCGGCGCTTCAGGGAATTCCTGCAAGCCGCTGGACAGCGCCCACAGAACCAGACGCAAGCGCGTCGGCGCGGGTTTCAGCAGCAGCGGCATAAAGATCGTGAATTGACCGAAGCGGATGCCGTGCTTGCGCAGCGCACCGCGAGCGTCCTGATCCAGATCCTTGACCTCTTGCGCGACCTGCGCACGCGGCAAGATGCCCAATGCCTCGACCATGCGGAATGCAAAGCCCTTGGCCAGACCGCTGAGTTCCTCGTCTCGCGACAGGTTCAGCAGCGGTTCAAACAGCGCGGCCACCTTACGGTCAATGAAATGCTGCAGCCGGCGCTGCACCTTCTGTTCGACATCGGGGCCTGCGGCTTCGTCTACGAAAACCTCGACCATAGGCTTGAGCGGCTCGGCCCCGGCAACCAGCTTGCCAACGGCATATTCGCCCCACATCAGGCCACCTTGTTCGGTGAAATCAATTTCTGTATCCGGCGCGTTGTAGAAGCGGTCGGCACGCAGATGGAATTGCGGCGCGAGAGCTTGCAGCGAAGCCGATTTCAAGGCTTTCGCCTCGGTCCCCTGCGCAGCTTTGTCCGGAATGAACCGGAACCCTTCCAAACGACCGACGAATTCGCCTTCGACGGTCACTTCACCCTTGTCATTTACTTCGGCCAAAAGGGCCTCCTTCTGTTTGAGCCGCCGCAGCAAAACGGATGTGCGCCGGTCCACAAATCGTTGGGTCAGACGGTCATGTAATGCATCTGACAGCCTGTCTTCTACAGTGCGCGTTTCCTCACGCCAATGGGATTCGTCACGCACCCATCCGTTTCGTTGCGCAACATATGTCCAGGTGCGAATATATGCCAGCCGTTTGGACAGCGCATCAATATCTCCGTCTGTCCGGTCAATCCGGCGGATTTGCCGCGCCATGAAGTCATCAGGGATCGACTGGCGTTCGTGCAGATGGCCGTAGATCACCTCGAGCAGGCTGGCATGTTCCGAATGGCTGATGCCGCGAAAATCGGGGATTCGGCATACATCCCACAACAAGCGGATGGATTGCGGATCGCTTGCGCGGGCCATCACTTCGGTCACTTGCGACAGGGATTTCAGCACGTTCAGATCGTCGGCGGGCCGCGCTTTGAGTAGGTTTTCATTGTCCGGGCTGACTTCAAGCGAGTTGATCAGCGCCTCGATGGATCCGAACCGCAAAGCGGCATTCCGCCAGTTCAGCTTTTTCATCGGCGTAAAGCGGCTGTCCATGATGGCCTGCGCCACACCGTCATCCAGCGGCGGGGCCTCGCCCGTGACGCCAAACGTGCCATCCGACATGCCGCGCCCGGCCCGGCCTGCGATCTGGGCCAGTTCGTTTGGGGCCAAGGGCCGCATCCGCCGACCGTCAAACTTGGTCAGCGAAGAAAACGCCACGTGATTCACGTCCAGATTCAAGCCCATACCGATGGCGTCGGTGGCGACCAGATAATCAACTTCGCCATTCTGATAGAGGTCCACCTGCGCATTCCGAGTGCGCGGGCTGAGCGCACCCATGACCACGGCCGCCCCGCCCTTTTGACGACGCAGCAGTTCCGCGATGGCATAGACGTTATCAACCGAGAACCCGACGATGGCGCTGCGTGGAGGCATCCGGCTGATCTTTTTCGATCCGGCATAAACCAGTTGAGACATCCGTTCGCGCCGTACAAACTGTGCCTCGGGTACCAGCGCTGATATGGGACCACGCATGGTGTCCGAGCCTAGGAACAGCGTCTCGCTTGTACCGCGAGACCGCAACAGACGGTCGGTGAAAACATGGCCGCGTTCAGGGTCGGTACACAGCTGGATTTCGTCGATGGCCACGAAATCGGCGCCCATGCCTTCGGGCATCGCCTCGACCGTACAGACCCAATACTGGGTGCGTGGCGGCACGATGCGCTCTTCGCCCGTGACAAGTGCCACGACCGACGGCCCGCGAATGGCGACGATCTTGTCATAAACCTCGCGCGCAAGCAGACGCAGCGGCAGGCCAATGATACCGGTCCGGTGGCCCAGCATACGTTCAATCGCGTAATGCGTTTTGCCTGTGTTGGTCGGACCCAGTACGGCCACGATTCGGGATGACCCGCTCACTCTTGCCCCCTGCCCCTTAGAGGGACGAGCCCTCGACCTGAGGCTTCAGTCGATTCACCGCATTGGTTACTTCTTCGTGATGGGGATGTATAGCCAATGCACGCTCGTAGACAGCCAGCGCTTTGTCCGGTTGGCCAATAATCTCAAAGATCAGGCCAAGGCCATAGATCGCTTCGTAATGGTTCGGGTTAAGTGTCAGCGCATATTCCAGATCAGCGGCTGCCAAGCCAAACCGTTCAACCCCAAAAAATGCCGACGCGCGTACGTGCCACGCTTCTGCAAAGTCAGGCGCATGATCGGTCAGCGCCGTCAGATGTTCGATAGCCGCCTTTGTGTCACCGTCATCCAGCGCCTCACGTCCCCGTTCCAGCAAAAGATCAGCCGAGGCTGAACCCGATAACGACCACAGAGACTTGAGTTGACGATCAATGCCAATCGCTTGATCGGGTGTTGATTGCGCCAGTTGCTGCAATAGCTCGGTTTCATCCCGTGAATCTGCCTGCTGTGCAAGACAAGGGATGGAAAACGTGACTAGCAGCGCGGTTGCCGCGACGATACCTTTGAGATTGGTGCTTGCAATGCTCATAACAACGGTCAGTGTAGCGTAGCGCAGGAGGATGTCCATTCCCTGTGCTCAAATCAAAGTGAGGAGAACCATGAGCGACACTCTGGAAAAAGCCGCAGCGGCGCTGAACGAAAAACTGGCCGACAGCGGCTTTGGCGCATCCGCCAAGTTCGCCATTGAAGGTGTGGGTTCGATTGTTCTGGACGGCAGCGGCGCGCGTGTCAGCGACGAAGAAGCTGACGTCACCATGAACGCGGATGTCGACACGTTCGAACAAATCCTAAGCGGTGAGCTGAACCCGACCGGTGCTTTCATGTCCGGCAAGCTGACCGTCGATGGTGACATGGGTGTGGCCATGCAACTGGCATCGGCGCTGGCCTGATGGAAATGTCGTCGGCCCCTTTGTTCGAAGACGTGGCCGGCGCACCCGCCGGTGGACAGGCCCATTGGCTGACGACCTCTGACGGGGTTCGCATCCGAGTGGCTCACTGGCTGCCACAGGGTGATGCGGTCGGGACAGTGTTCATGTTTCCTGGCCGTACAGAGTATATCGAGAAGTACGGTAATACTGCGACCGAGTTCGTCGGGCGTGGATTTGCATTTCTGGCGATCGACTGGCGTGGTCAGGGACTGGCCGATCGCCCTCTGGACGATCCGCGTGTCGGACATGTCGATACGATACCGGACTATCAGATGGATGCTCAGGCCGCTTTTGCGCTGGCCACAGAGCTCGACCTGCCCAAACCGTGGCACGTCATCGGTCACTCGATGGGCGGTGCCATTGGCCTGCGGGCTGTACTTGAAACTGACAAGTTTGCCACCTGCGCCTTCACGGGACCGATGTGGGGGATTTTCTTCACGCCGCTGATGAAACCGCTGAGCCGTTTGACCGCCTATTGGGGCCCTCGGTTCGGGCTGGGTGAGAAAACCCCGCCTACGACATCTTTGGAAAGCTACGTCCTGTCGCAACCGTTTGAAGGCAACGTGCTAACGCGTGATCCAGCGATGTACCAGATGATGCAGGATCAGCTGAACGCCCACCCCGAGTTGGCGCTAGGCGCACCCTCAACAATCTGGCTGCGCGAGGCGCTGGACGAATGCGCCTGGCTGATGGAGCAGACCGCCCCCACCATTCCGTGTCTGACTTTCCTTGGAACCCATGAACAGATCGTGGACCGCAAAGCGATCCGCGCCCGCATGGCCAACTGGCCCAGCGGCACGCTCGAGGAAATCCCCGACGGCGAACACGAGGTTTTGATGGAAGCTCCAGAGGTCCGCGGCCCCGTTTTCGACCAGTTGGCGGCGCATTTCATGGCCGCCGAACGCGAACCGGCCCTGTCTGACTAACACCCCGCTTGTGATCCCCGCCCGGCACGCCTAGATGTTGGCAAAAGCTGTTATTTCGAGGTGATCCATGCGCGACCTTCCCTTCCCCGTCCGTGACGCAAACGCAGTCGGCGGGTCCGACAATCTTGGCAACCTGCCGGAATGGGACCTGACGGATCTGTACAGCTCGGAAGAGGCGCCGGAACTGTCGCGCGATCTGGACTGGCTGGAAGGCGAATGTGCGTCCTTTGCGGCAGACTACGAGGGCAAGCTGGCCGATCTGGACGCTGATGGTCTGCTGAACTGCGTCCTGCGCAACGAAAAGATCAACGCCATTGCCGGGCGGATCATGTCCTTCGCCGGTCTGCGGTACTACCAGCTGACCACCGATGCGGACCGCGCCAAGTTCCTGTCGGATATGCAGGAAAAGATTACCATCTTCACCACGCCGCTGGTGTTCTTCACGCTCGAGCTCAACCGTATCGACGATGACGCGCTGAAAGCCCGGTTCGACGCCAACGCGGATCTGGGCCGGTACGAACCCGTCTTCCGCCGCATCCGCGCGATGAAGCCCTATCAACTGTCGGATGAGCTGGAGAAATTCCTGCACGATCTGGGTGTTGTCGGCGATGCATGGGAACGTCTGTTTGACGAAACCATCGCCGGCCTGACCTTTGACATCGAAGGCGAAGAGCTGAACATCGAAGGCACCCTGAATCTACTGACCGAGCAGGACCGGAGCAAACGCGAAACCGCCGCCCGCGAATTGGCGCGGGTGTTTCAGGACAACGTCAAAACCTTTGCCCGCGTTCACAACACACAGGCCAAAGAGAAAGAGATTGTTGATCGTTGGCGCAATATGCCAACCGCTCAAACCGGTCGCCACCTTTCGAACGATGTGGAACCCGAAGTGGTTGAGGCTCTGCGCGAAGCCGTTGTCGCCGCCTATCCCAAGCTGAGCCACCGCTACTACGAGCTCAAGCGCAAATGGCTGGGGCTGGACGTGATGCAGGTTTGGGACCGCAACGCGCCCTTGCCGATGGAAGACACGCGCATCGTCGGCTGGGACGAGGCCGAAAAGACCGTGATGGATGCCTATAACGCGTTTGACCCGCGCATGGGCGAAATCGCGGCCCCATTCTTCAGCAAGGGCTGGATTGATGCGGCCGTGAAGCCGGGCAAAGCGCCGGGTGCATTTGCCCACCCGACCGTGACCGACGTGCACCCCTACGTGATGCTCAACTATCTGGGCAAACCGCGCGACGTGATGACCCTGGCGCACGAGCTGGGTCATGGTGTCCACCAAGTACTGGCCGCCGGTCAGGGCGAGATGCTGTCCTCTACCCCACTGACACTGGCTGAAACGGCCTCGGTCTTTGGTGAGATGTTGACCTTCCGCAAGATGCTGGATCAGGCCGAAACCCCCGAACAGCGCAAAGTGCTATTGGCGGGCAAGGTCGAGGACATGATCAACACGGTCGTCCGCCAGATCGCGTTCTATGATTTCGAATGCAAACTCCACGCCGCCCGCCGCGAAGGCGAGCTGACACCTGACGACATCAACGCCCTGTGGATGAGCGTTCAGGCCGAAAGCCTTGGCCCGGCATTCGAATTCATGGACGGGTACGAGACCTTCTGGTCCTATATCCCACACTTCGTCCACTCGCCCTTCTACGTCTACGCCTACGCGTTTGGCGACGGATTGGTGAACGCCCTCTATTCCGTCTACGCAAGCGGGTCCGATGGGTTCGAGGACAAGTATTTCGACATGCTGCGCGCCGGTGGTTCGATGCACCACAAGGAATTGCTGGCCCCGTTCGGGCTGGACGCGAGCGATCCCAAGTTCTGGGACAAGGGCCTGTCGATGATCTCGGGCTTTATCGACGAACTCGAGGCGATGGAGGGCTGATCATTGCTGGTTTTTGGTGGTCAGAAACACGGCCAACACGATCAGCACACCCCCAAGGGCTGCAATCGGCGTGATTGCGGCCCCCAGAAACAGCGCCGAATTGACAAAGGTGAACACGACCGAGGCCGCAAACATCAAGGTTGCGGTTAAAGTCGAAACCCGCGCAGCAGCCTCGTACCACAGGTAATAGGCGCAGGCGGTCGGCAGCACGCCCAGCAAGATTAGGAACACCACGTCATTGGCGGACGGAACCTGCATCGAAAACGCGGCCAGCGGCAGCAGGAGTGCCCCGGAACACAAGAAGATGCCGAACAGGAAGTTCAGCCGCTCTCCGGTCGATTTCGAATTGCGCATAGCCCGACTGCTTGAAATCAGGAAGACCGCCCAGCTTAGCCCGGCCCCGATTTCAAGAAGATCGCCGAACAAGGGCTCTCCACCTCCCTGAAAATCCCGGAAGACGGTCAGGAAAACGCCCAGAATGGCCAAAACTGTGGCCAGAACATCGGTTCGCGTGACCGGTGTATCCGCAAAGAAATAAAGGAAAACCAGCACGAAAAAGGGCGCTGTGTTCTCCAAAACCATCGCGTTGGCCGCGCCGGTATATTCAAGCCCGATGTGGAACAGGATGTAATTCACAACGGTCGACAATACGGCCAGACGGAAATTCCAGTCACTCAACCGGACCGAGACGGAAACCCGCATCAGCCGCAACATACAAAAGATCGCCAACGCCGCGATGAACAGGCGCAAGACCGCGATTTGCAACCCGCCCAGATCGCTGGTCAGATAGCGCACGATGACGCTGTGCGTGCCCCACAAGAACGCAGCCAGGAACCCAAGAACCAATCCATTCTGCAACAGGGGCTGTTTTGGCATGGGCTCAGGCATGGACTATTTCAACTGACTGTCCTTGGACCCGCGCCGATTGATCCCGGACCGCGCTTTGAACGCACCGTCCCTATCCTGCTGGCAATCCAGACAGAGTTTCACCCCCGGCAAGGCAAGTCTGCGTTTCTCGGGGATCGGCTCTTCGCATTCTGCGCAATGGGTCAGGCTTTCGCCCTGAGGGCGCTTTTGCGCCTGCATCCGGGCCAGTTCGTCGGATATCGACGCCTCGATCTGTTCACTCACCGCGCCGTCGCGCGCCCAGCCGCCTGCCATTGTCGTCTCCTGTTCAGGTGACGACCAGACTAGGCTGCCGGACCCGCGCGTGGCAAGTCAGCGTGAGACCGCCACCTCAAACGCTTGGTCAATCATCGCCTGCGTCCCGCGCGAGAACTCCAACGGGCACGGATAGGTCGCCCCTTCCCGCACGGATCGACCGAAGGCTTCGACCTGCAATATGTATTGATCTTCACCGGGAAAGCGCGTGATCTGAACTTCAAGCCCCGGACGATGCAACTCGACCTGAGCCACGTCAAAAACCCGCGCATTGAACGGTGCGGTCAAACGGATCACGCCGCCCTCGCCGTGAAACTCCATCGCCTGATGCGGGTGCATCCGGGTCGACACATAGGTCGAATAGGTAAATCCGGGGAAGCGCGCATTAATCTCGGTGAACACGTCCACGTCGTTTTCCCATCGGATCGTCGAGCGGACCTCGACCGGCTCTTCCCCAGTGACAAACCGAGCGCTGCCGATCGTGTAAACGCCGATATCGCGCAACCCGCCGCCGCCAGTTTCGGGGCGGTTTCGGATGTTGCCTGTGTCGGCGCGATTGTCATAGGTGAACACACCGGTCACATGAATAAGTTTGCCAATGGCCCCATCCGCGATCAGCTTTTTGGCGAACTGCCACTGCGGGTGATGCACGATCATATAGGCCTCGGCAGCCAACAGTCCTGTCTCATCCCGCTTGGCGATCAGCGCATCGAACTCGGACGCCTGCATCGTCATGGGTTTCTCGCACAACACGTGCTTACCGGCATCCAAGGCCTTTAGCGACCACTCTACATGCAGGTGATTGGGCAGCGGGACATAAACCGCATCGATCTGCGGATCGGCCAGCAGCGCATCATAGCTGTCATAAACGGTCAGATCGGGGCAAAAAGCCTGAAACGGTTCGGCCTTGGCCGGGCTTGACGTTGCCAATCCGGCCAGCCGCGCGCCTTCCGCCGCGTGAATAGCCGGTGCCATAAACCGACGCGCAAAATTCGCGGCGCCCAGAACACCCCATTGAACCGGTTCTTGCATAAGTCCCTCCCAAATTTCAGTATCGCCGTTATCGCTAACGGTTCAATCTCGGCTCTTTTAGCAACGTCTGGGCGCGAAGTCAGGCATTTTTGGCCATTTCTGACGTCAACACATCACTTATCAGAGAGCGAGACCTTAAACGGTATTGGACGCAAAAAAGCCCGCCGTCTCAGGCGGGCTTTGGTTCGCAGCGGCCGGATTACATCTGGCCCAGCATCCCTTTCTCGCGCGCAAGGTCGCGCATTTTCTTTTGCAGCTTTTCGAAGGCCCGCACCTCGATCTGACGGATGCGTTCGCGGCTGACATTATACTGCGTGCTCAACTCTTCCAGCGTCACCGGCTGATCCATCAGGCGGCGTTGAGTCAGAATGTCCTTTTCGCGGTCATTCAGCACCTCCAACGCGGCGGCCAGCAATTCGCGGCGTGCGTCCAACTCGTCGCGCGCCTCATAGTCGCCTGCCTGATCGGCATCTTCATCCTCAAGCCAGTCCTGCCATTGCATGGTGCCTTCGCCTTCGGACCCGACGGTCGCGTTCAGCGAGGCATCACCACCGGACATCCGGCGGTTCATGCTGATGACTTCCTCTTCGGTCACACCAAGATCATTGGCGATCTGAGCGACATTCTCCGGGCGCAAGTCACCCTCTTCCAACGCGCCGATACGCGCCTTGGCTTTGCGCAGGTTGAAAAACAGCTTTTTCTGCGCCGAGGTCGTGCCCAGTTTCACCAGCGACCAGGACCGCAGGATATATTCCTGGATCGAGGCGCGAATCCACCACATCGCATAGGTCGCTAGACGGAACCCTTTTTCCGGGTCGAACCGTTTGACCGCCTGCATCAGGCCTACATTGGCCTCGGAAATCACCTCGGCCTGCGGCAGACCGTAGCCGCGATAACCCATCGCGATCTTAGCTGCCAGGCGCAGATGCGACGTAACCATTTTATGAGCCGATTCAGTGTCTTGCTCTTCGACCCAGCGCTTGGCCAGCATGTATTCCTCTTCCGGCTCCAGCAGCGGAAACTTGCGGATTTCCTGCATGTAGCGGTTCAGGCCACCCTCGGGCGTCGGCGCGGGGAGATTTGCGTAATTTGCCATAATTCATGTCCCTCCGACAAATGTTTAAGTTGTTAACATAGGATATGGGAGGTCGTCCCGATTCATTCAAGAGGCAGCGCTAACAGAGTGGTATTAACCAACGATAAAGAAAAGATAAGAACGCGTTACTCACGAGTGTGCGCATATTATGACAACGGCGCGCGCAGCTTATCAATCAGTTTCTCCATGTCTTCCGGCAAATTAGCCTCAAACCGCAAAATATCGCCAGTGACAGGGTGCTCGAACCCCAGAACCGCGGCGTGCAAAGCCTGTCGCGGGAAGGCGCGCACCGCTTCGGCGGTATCAGTGCTGAACGCTTTGGCCGCGAGCTTGCGTTTGCCGCCATAGACGGGATCGCCCACCAAACCGTGTCCCGCATGGGCCATATGCACGCGAATCTGGTGCGTTCTGCCCGTTTCCAGCCAGCATTCGATCAAGGCCAATCCCGCCGGGTCGCCAAATGTCTCAACCACCCGCGCCCGCGTCACGGCATGACGCCCGCCATGGAAAAGAACCGCCTGTCTCTGTCGGTCGGTCTTGTGCCGGGCCAATTGCGTGGTCAGGCGCATGATGTTGCCGGGCTCAAAACTGACACCCTTCACACCGCGCAAACGGGGATCGTTGGCGTCGGGAACACCGTAGCACACCGCGCGATAATAGCGCTCGACCGTGTGGGCCTCGAATTGGGCGGCCAGGCCGTGATGCGCGGCATCTGATTTAGCGACGACCAGCAAGCCGCTGGTTTCCTTGTCAATTCGATGCACAATACCCGGACGCTTTACGCCACCCACGCCCGACAGGTCATCTCCGCAATGATGCAGCAGAGCATTCACCAGCGTTCCATTGGGCGAGCCTGGTGCGGGATGCACCACCATGCCTGCGGGTTTGTTGATGACGATCAAATCGGCGTCCTCGAACACCACCTCCAGCGGGATATCCTCGGGGCCGATATGGCTGTCTTCGGCCTCGGCCACCGCAATCGTGACAGATGTGCCCTCGGCCACTTTTGCCTTGGGATCGCTGGCTACGGTTCCGTTGATCCACACGGCACCTTCTTCGATCAATCGGGCAAGACGCGTGCGAGACAGATTTTCCTCGGGTGGCACATCGCGCGAAAGCGCCTTATCAAGGCGTGGCGGCGGATCTGCCGCGATCTGAAATTCAATCTGGCGAGTGCCCATGACTGTCCCTTCCGAACCGCAAGAACCGCAGGAAACGCCTCAGCTTCGATTGCTGCGGCGGATGGTCATGCTGCTGACCGCGGTGATGATTGGCGGCGTTCTAGTGACATTCGCGCTGATTGTCATCCGGCTATCGGACAGAACCCCCACCCTGCCCGATCAGATCGAGCTGCCAAACGGCGCCAAGGCGCAGGCGGTCACCATCGGGAACAACTGGTACGCCGTGGTCACGGACGACAACCGCATCCTGATATTCGACAAGGCAACCGGACGGCAACGGCAAGAGATCGTAGTGGAGTAGCCCTAGATCGCGGTCAGCGACTCAACGCTCAACCGCAGTAGGGTCGAGCCAACCGCTGCATCGGTTTGCTTCAACGTTGCGACATCCAGAACGGTATGGCCCAAGGTCAGAAACGTCCCCTCTTCTGTAGCGATAAGTTGCATGGCGCGCTTCGCTTCTGCGTCGATGCCTGGCGAGGCCAGAAGCAACGATAGCAGCAACAGCCCCCGATCCACATCATCACCTGTATTAAACAACAGCACTTCATCGGCCATCGCAATCCTCTCGCGGCGGCCATAGATACTGACATCTCCCGCGATCCGCCTGATCCGGTCCAACGCGGCCTTTACCCCATCAACTTCCTGCGCCGCCTGCCACAGTTTTGGTCCGCGCAAAGAGTTTGCCAGATACGCCCCCGGCGCCTGAATCGACACATCCCGATAGCAATACCGCGCCTTTCCAAAGACCGAGAGATCATCCGAAGCCGCAAGCTCGGTCAACAGGCTGCGCACCTCGTCTGCGCCTTTCAGCGTGTCAAAGCGCCTCAATTGTTCGGTTGTCGCCCGGCTAGGGACGAAGCTCACGCCTTGGTGGCGAAGTGTTCGGAACGGCGGCAGCTCAATCCCGAAAAACGCCCTGCAATCCGCATTGAAGCGATCCAATTGCTCTGACGGAATCGCACTTGGCCTGCCGTCTAGCACCAAGGTTCCGTACATGGTGATAAACCTGTCGGCATAGGGCACGCGTCGGTCAAACTCGGCCAGAGGGTCGGCGGCATCCGGGCCGTTCGTGAGCCTCTGCCACCCGGCCTGATCAAAATACTCCGGCTTTCCGTTGCACCAGAACCGCTGGCCGTCCTTTTGCAACAACGTCGTGTAGTGGCCCGGAGAGCCGACCATAAAAGCATCCACCAGCGAAATACCGTGCAGGATTGTGGCCAGCGACGTTGTCAGCGTAGCTTCATCCGCGCAAACGGTGACACCCATAGGCCGGTGCTTTTTATGGCCCATCAGACGCGACATAGCATGCAAACCATCGATTGTATTGTAGATGTAAAGCGGCAACTGATCTCGTTCGAGCACCGGAAAGATGTCCAGCGCGGGGGTCAACAACCCGTCCGAACGGCGGCGGGTCACGTGCCGCCAAAGCTGCGCCTTGATGCGGTCGACAGGTTCTGCCCCCAGCCGGTCCCTTTCATCCTGAAGGTTCAGCAGCCCCACACGATCTGCCGTGCCCATGGGGAAGTCATGGGTGAAATGGCGGTCGATATACTCCAGCATCTCATGGGTGATCTGACTGGTTGGCGCGAGGTCCCGACCCGTCGGGTCCACGCGGGATAGGATCTGATCGCGGATATGCCACAGCCGGTCGCTCATCAGATTGGCCAGGATCAGTACGATCAGCAAATCGGGATCGGTCGCAGCATCCATCAAACCGGGATGTGCCGCACGCGAAAGCAATTCAATCCGGGCTGAGGGTTTCGGGATATCGACCACGGGCTGCTCCTTCCTGTTTGCGACCTCGACCAGAGGGGCAGACGAATGCTACAATCGGAAGACCATGCCGCCCAGCGCCTTTGACTACTAACGCAATTGTTTGCGCTGCTGCCCAAAAGGGCTGCTATGGTCGCGCATCCGCAGCGATCCCGCATGCGCGCACCTCAGAAAGGCCCTCTCAATGCATTCCGAAAAGCCGATCTCAGCCGAATTTCCGTTCGACTCTAAATATATCGAGGTCAAGGGTCAGAAAATTCACTATGTGGATGAAGGCAAAGGTGCACCAATTCTGTTTCTGCACGGCAACCCGACCTCCTCCTATCTGTGGCGCAATATCATCCCCTATGCAGCCAAGGGTCATCGCGCCATCGCGATGGATTTGATCGGTATGGGCAAATCGGACAAACCCGACATTCCCTATCGTTTTGTCGATCATGTCCCCTTTGTCGATGGTTTCATCAAGGCCTTGGGTCTGACGGATGTAATACTGGTCATCCACGACTGGGGTTCGGCCCTTGGGTTTCACTACGCAAGCCGACATCCCGAAAACATCCGCGGCATCGCGTTCATGGAAGGGATCATTCGCCCGATGACATGGGCCGCATTCCCCTCTGATTTCCGCGCCGGATTCAAGATGATGCGCACACCGGGACTGGGATGGGCGCTGATCTCGGGTCTGAACATGTTTGTCGAAAAAATCCTGCCCAGCGCCATTGTCCGCGACCTGACCCAGCAAGAGATGGACGCCTACCGCGCGCCCTACCCAACCGCGCGCAGCCGCCAACCAGTGCGGGTATGGCCCCGCGAGATACCGATTGATGGCACTCCCTCGGACATGCACCAGATCGTCAGTGCCTATAGTCAATGGATGGGTGAGACCGAAATACCGATGTTGCTGTTTTATGCCAGCCCTGGTGGTACGATCCGGGAAGACGGCGTCGCGTGGTGCCGCGAGACCATCCAGAACTTGCAGACCGTCGATATCGGGTCGGGCATTCATTTCATACAGGAAGACAACCCGCACCTAATCGGTGACAAGCTGGCTGACTGGCTGGTAACTTTACCCTAAGGCTGCGCCTCTAGCGCCAACCGGAACACGATTTCGGATGCCTTCCTTAGCGCCTCATATTCCTGCGGCGTGTCTCGGCGAAAGGCCTGTTCCTGCGCGCTCAACTCGACCTGCGAAAACAGGCTGTGCCGATCAGGGAAGAATTCCCGCTGAAAGGACAAGTCTTGGCCAGCCATGTAGTCATCCAACCACGCGCGCTCGTCCGGTTCCAGCACATCGTTGCGGCGCACCATGACTGGAAAATCCAGTGTGGTCCGCCGCAACTGACGGCTTTTCCTGCGCCCCATTGCGCGGGTCACGATACCAAAGGCTTCGCTCGCGGCACGTGACTGGGACGGATTGGCAGGTTGTTGGCCCATCAGGTCATCCGCGACCGGAGTCCCGACCCGCGTCAAAAAATCGGCCACCACATGGCCATTCGCCATCTCAGCCCGGTCATATAGCATCGGCACCACGGTGACACCGGGAAAAGCGGTGCGAATGTCGGCAACTTTGGCGGCGAAACTATACTGCGCCGGATTGGCCTCGATCTGCGCAAGCTGCGCCTTGATATAGCCCGAACCCGCATTCACCAAACGACCGTTCTTGGCGCGCTGCTTGTAGTCGGCCTCGAAGAAATCGGAATAGCGGCGGCAATAGAAGGTGATCCGTAGCTGCCGTGCTGGGATTTCCGCGAATACTTGTGCCAAACGCGCCAAATCGACCGAATAGAACATTTCGGAGGACACGAGGCAGGTCCGATCCGCATGATCGTCGAATTCGCTGGTCATGGCTGCGCGGAACGGGTCCATGGGCTCATTGGTCTGGTTGATGTGAAAGGCGATGATGTTGTGGCTCATCACCAGTCGGGTTTTACCCTCCAACCGCCTGCGCCCGGCCTCCATATAGTGCAGACCCGCATCCGCCAGAGCCGAAGAATTGTCGCGCAAAAACCCCTGCAAAGCGGTCGTGCCGGTTTTGGGCATGCCCAGATGTAGCCACAGCATCAGAGCGCCCTCGCCTTACTGCCCAAACCCTGCCTCACGGCTGGCTGACCTCGAACCCCGATGTCATCTGCTGCATCAATTCCCGCATTTCAGGCTGTTCGCGCAGCTGGGCAATGTGCTGGCGATGCAGGTCACAGGATTTATGATGCAAACGCGCCGTTTCGGGGTCGGATAGCATCTCGTAGTAAATCGTCCGTTTGCGATCCAGAACGGCATCGATGGATAGGTTTGTTTCGGCGTTCTGGTTCATCATGTTCCAGTATTCCATGCCAAGGCTTTCGCCCAAATGATGCGCCCGCCCGCGCATCTTCTTTACTAAATAGCTCTCGCAGGATTTCAGTGCGTAGTGGTTCAGTTGCACCAGGTCATACCCCACCGAATCCCGCGCTGAACGCCAGCTCTTGTCATAATACCGGTCCGGCATCCGCTGACCCGAGCCGTTATACCAATGGCATTCCTCCATCGTCTCGACCGTTGGGCGCTTGGGCCGATGCACGCCCAGCGCGTCCCAAAGCTCTCGCTGGAACATCGTCTTAAAGCCCCACGCTTGCGGAGGTCGAAAAATCCGCTCGGGCGCGGCCTGCCGGAACTGGTCCGACAGGAACCGGTCCTCATACCGTTCGACCCCCGCATTGCCGAAAAGCCGCCATGTCATCGAGATGGTCCTGGCCTCGGGGATCGCCTGCGTCAGCGCGCGCAGCGTGTTGTCGCCGGTCTTGACGTTGATATGTTCATCCGCGTCAATCACAATGACCCAGTCTTGCGGGCGCGCAATTTCCATCCGCATGAAAGCGTTATAGGCGCGTTTCTGTGGGCTGGTCCGACGGCGCGAGTTGTTGTCTACATGAGTGACGATCCCACGCTCATCCAACCGCCCCAACAGAGCGTCTGTGCCGTCGGTACAATCGTTGGTCATCACGACGATCTGGTCCACGCCTATCGCCCGGTTATGCGCCACCCATTCCAGCACGAAGGGGCCTTCGTTTTTCATAGGGGTAATGCTGATAAAGCGTGGATCCTGATCGGTCATGAAAGACTGCCCTGCTGCTTTCTTGTTGCCCGGAGCTTCGTCGCGGGATCGTTTAGATTTTGCGAACAAACTACGAATTTTTGGCAGGGGCACCAAGCGGAAAACTCACCCATCGCCGCCTGCCCGCTTTAGCTGGTTCGAGAATTTTTTGAAGGTCGGACACAGGTCACGCGCGCGTTTCAGGTATCTGCGGGCCTGCTGCCGATCTCCGCGCCGCAATAGGATTTGCCCTGCCTCGCCCTGAATTGCGGCAGTATTGTCATCCAGATCCGCCGCTTGAATGATCTGGCTTTGCCCCTGTTCAACTGCGTTGTTGCGTGTCAGAAACTGTCCCATAGCGAAGATCAGGAACGGATTGTCCGGGTCACAGGCCAAAGCCTCCGCCATGGTCAACCTGGCCTGCGCAATTTCTCCGTCAGCTTCGTACAAATCGCACAGCCTCTTATAAAACAGAGGATTATCCGGACAATCTTTGCAAACTCTTCGGGCTTGATCGATTTCTGTGGTCAGGTTGGTTTCACCCAACCGCAATTGCAGTGCGCCAGATAAACTTTGGTAGCTTGGGCTATTTTCAGGGATTTGTATCAAAGGGGACAGATTTGTCATGTTCAACAGACCATCTTGCAATATCTGCAAACGGTCCCTGTCATTTGGTAACCGACGCGCTTTTTCGTCCACGGACAAAAAAGCCCAATCAAGCAACAGCAAATCAAAGTTGCAGGGCCTGCGCGAAATGACTTTCCTTTGCGCGATATGCGCATTGTAGTTGAACCAAGACCGCCTGATAGCTCTTTGCATGGCCCAATCTGCCGGGGGCAATGCGCGATACGCCAATTGATCCCGAAACAACAAGCGCGAGCCAAAAATCGTTATGTCGGGCCGCAGCGGTTTGGCCCAGAAAGCCTGAGAGAATTCTCGGGCAGCGTTCCATCTTTTTTTCTGCCCACCCAAGGTCGCTGCGCGCAAGGCTCTTGCCACCGCGTAGTCTTCTGGCCAGGTGTTTGGATTTTCAAGAACGAGGTCCGCCATTCGCAGGGCATCGCCCCAACGTTGGAGATAGAAAAAATTTATGGCCTGCAACAAGGGCAGGAACGCATTGTCCGCTTCTGTGTCCAATAAGGCGTGGGTTATGTCTGCCGCTTCCTGCGCACGGTCAGCCGAATGCAATGAATACAAATGAAACGTGGCCTTGGCATAAATATGCGCCGCTTCCGAGCCGTTGATAAATCCGCTTGGTCCATTTCGAAGACGCTCGACCACTTTTTCATGAGCCTCAGTCATTTCGCTCTCGGACAGAACCTCACGGAACATTTTGCTTTGTGACCCAGCGATCCGCGATGCTGCCATCGAGAATGCTGAAACTGCTGGCGCAATCACCTGATCGGCCCGCGACATCGCATAAAGTTCCAGGAAATCGCGCTTGGCGCGGGACAGGTTGGACAGGTCGGCGATATCAGACATCTGCAAAAGCTGCGGGAACTTGCTCTGGAACCGGGCGATCAGTTCCGGTTGGTCCGAGAAAATGATTGCCGTTTGGCCCTTGGTCTTTTCCAGATGCGCCTGGTACAACTCTTCGGGCTCAATCTTGGCGGGCCATGTGGTGTGCTTCCACGGCTCGCCATTCAGAATGTCGCCACGGCGTATGTGATAGGCTGACACCCCCTGCCCCGAAAGCCGTGCATCAGCCTGCTCCATGACGGCCCGGATATCCTCGGAAAATCCGATCTGGTGGATGAAATCCCGATACCGAGGGCGAATTGCTTCGATATCCTCCCATGGAAAAGCGAGGACCTCGAACCCTTCTTCGACCAAGACCGAGCGGCCTGCTACCAGATGCGCCTGCAACCGATCAGGGGATTTGTCCCCCAGAAACGACCAGACTGGCAAAGCGTCCTGTGTCAAAGTCTCGAACGCGTCCGCATCCAGAAAATGCGTGTCCATCCAGCTTTGGGTGAACAACTCCGAAGGCGTGTCCAACTCGGGGGCGTCGGCGCCTTTGGGAAACCAGTTGACCTTATAGTCGGCGCCAAAATCCTCGGCCAAACGAATGCAGCTCAGCATCATCAGCAGACGCGCGCCCATGCGATCCTTGCGCTGACCGATAAAGACGCCCCGCGCGGCGGTCATGACGCGTCGCTTGCGGCGGCCATCGCGGAACGGCGCAGCCTACGAAACCGTTGGCGCGCCTGCCGGACCAATGCGTCATGGCGGTCGCCTGCCATGCTCTCGATGCCGCGCATATACAAGGGCAAACGGCGGCGCGCGCGCATCATCTTGTAAAACCCTTCCGGTTCCAACGTGCCGTCCATCGCGCCCAGCATGACCGGTTTCAGGATATCCAGTTTACGCAGCATCGGGGCAGCAAAATGGTTGGAAAACCAGGTCTTGAGCAACAACACATTGTCGCCTTGCAAACGCTCGACCTGTTTGCGGTCCAGATCGAAGAAAGGGTCATAAAATACATAGGCACGCCCAGCCGCACCCACCGTCTGCGCCGCATCGCTCAAGGGCAGATCCCAATCCTGTACCCGGCCGAACCGATAGCGGGTTTCCCATGGCACCAGACGCTCATCCAGCGTGGTTTGCGGATTAAACGCGATCACATGCGCGCCCGGAACAAGCTGTGAGAAAGTCAGCGCGCCGAACCCGCCCATCGAGGCCCCGGCAAACACGACCCGGTCAAAACCGTTAAAGAAGCCTGCGGCAGCCTTACCTTCGAAATAAGTCAGAATCTCGGGGTCGCGATACCAGGCTTTGGCGCGGGCAAAGACCCCCATATGCGACCACCCCTCATCGCGAAAGAACTTCCACCCCCAGGGTTCGCGCGCAAAGGACAGGTCGTTTGCGTTGGCAATATTGTCAAAGCTAACAACCAGTTGCGATGCAGACCGCCGATGAAACAGGATCGAGTGGCGGTCGAGTTTTTCCAGAAATCCGGTGCCATCACCGCCGGGGTAAAGCTCCACGAACCACGGCGGAGCGGGATCGGTCAAGATGCGCTCGTACCCGGTCTTGCGATCAGGATGTTCAGGTTGAAGCTGCTCTTTCGAAAGATCGTCTGCCATGGGCGTCACGTCAGATTGTCAGCCAGCCAAGACCGGAATTCCACCCAATCCGGCCGCATCTTGATCTCGGCGATCTTGGCGCGGTGCCAGTCGCAAGCCGTCGCGTGAAGCGCACCAAGTTCCGTATCTGCTTTCAATTCGTCCAGCAGAGGCGTGGCCCGCCGTGCGGCAGGCAGAATGGATTGGTCCTGCTCTTTGTTGACATTCATGTCCTGCCAGTAGGACTGACCCTGATCCATGCGGATATGGTTGGTCCGACCCCGGTCGCGTTTGATCAGGAAACCGTCCAGCGACCGCACTGAGTAATGGTGTAGCCGCCCGAATGAATGATCGAACCGACGCCACGCGCGCCAGCCCACCTTTTCAGCCGGAAACAGATTACCACTGGCATCCGACCAGGCGATATCGGCGGCCTCGTCGGGTTCGAACCCTTTCGGGCGATGCGGTCCGAACCGGCGAAACTTACCGTTATTCCTGAACAGTGTCTTCAACCCGTAAGCCCGGCCCGAGTGATAGGGGTATTCCTGATCCCCCATCGAAAACGCCTCGGTCACGGGTTTGTCTTCAAAGCTGAGATTGCCCGAACTTCCAAACAGCTTCCAGGCAAACGAGATCGCATCCACCGGCTGCCCTGCCCGTTCTTCTACCTCGGCAATCAACGAGGGAAAGCTGTTGTCGCCGCAGCGTATGTTCCAGAATTCGTCCACATCGAGACACATCAGCCAATCGGCCTCTTTCACCTTGGGTTGACGGCGCGCGCGTCGCAGCATCTGGTGTTGAGGATTGCCGCCTTCTTTCACTTCGTTGTTAACATGGGTGGCAAGGCCCAGGGCTTGCAAACGCTGCGCAATCTCGTCGGTGCCATCTTCGCAATCATTGGTGAAGATCACAAAGTGATCCACGCCCAACGACTTATGGAACGCGACCCATTCCAGCATATAGGGGCCTTCGTTCTTCATCGTTGTGAATACGGTAATGGTCTGAGACATTTGCACCTTCCGACTGCTCTTACTCACCGTCATACACGTCCGAACCCGGACGGGCGAGACGTGAATTGCGCGTATCGGAAATCCAAAGCCAAACGAGGCAAAACGACACGCACTCAGTGCGCATCTAGTATCAAAAATATGAAGATTTGGTGCGGTCGAGACGCACCAACCTTCATATACAACCGTCGACATCCACATACATTACCAATTGTAAAATAATAATTAATCACCATCTAAGCATCTCAAAGTAGCTTACGGTAGATACCCGTTGACGAGGCAAGTGGTAGACATGTCGGTAGACAAACTAACAGCAACAAAATTGAAAAAGCTGGGTGAGGGCAAGCATTCGGACGGGCGTGGCCTCTACTTTTTCGTTCGGGGCGAATCGCGTCTTTGGACATTGCGCTACACTCAGAACGGCAAGCGCAATGAGATTTCGTTAGGGCGTTACCCTGACGTTACGCTCGCACAAGCCCGAGAGCGACGAGAGGAGGCACGGAGGGCCATCGCCGAGGGTGTTGCCCCTAAGCAATCGCAGACCGACCGCAGGGTGGCTACTTTGGTGGCCGAGACATTTGACGCTGTTCGAGGTGATTTGAAAGGTGGCGGGACCGCAGGTCGCTGGATGTCGCCAGTTGACACGCATATCATACCGAAACTCGGATCAAAGGACGTAACAAAGTTGACGGCGATTGAGGTGCGCGACGCCCTCTCCCCAATCTGGCGCACCAAAACTAGCGCCGCATCAAAGGCCCTCGATCGCCTCGGGATCACGATGCGACACGCGGCGGCAAAATATCCGGGGGAAGTAGACGCAACGGTGGTGCCGAATGCAAAGGTACTACTGGGTTCGCAGGGCCACAAGGTTACCCACATCCCAGCTATGCCGTGGTCGGATGTGCCTGAGTTCTACCAGAGCCTCGGTGATGACGTCGTGGAATTGGCTCTGCGCTTGCTCATTCTTACTGCAAGTCGGTCAGCCCCAGTACGGTTCGCACACATCAACCAATTTGATGGTGATACGTGGACGGTACCCGCCGAGAACATGAAAGGCGGCGCGGAATTTCGCATTCCTCTTAGCGCCGAGGCGCAGCGTGTTGTAAACACATCGACCCTTTTGGCGCGCGATGGGTTCCTGTTCTGCGCGCGACGAGGCAAGCCGATCAGCGACGCGGCGATGGCGAAATACATGAACCGATGTGACCTGAGCTATCGTCCGCATGGTTTCCGATCCAGCTTTCGGGATTGGGCGGCTGAGAGCGGCAAGGATTGGACCTTGGCCGAGGTAGCGCTGGATCACCGGGTTGGCGGCAAGGTTCAGCGGTCGTATCAACGTTCCGACCTATTGGAACCGCGCCGCGCTTTGATGAATGAGTGGTCGTCGTTTCTAGGCTGACTTCTTACGTCTCTTAATCTCTTCTTGGGTAGTCACGCATTCCATATGGTCCACCCTTTTGCAGCTCACCGAACACTCCCCAAGCCTGATGACAGGCATCTGATAGGGCCATGTCATCCACAGGGATGCTATCTTTGAAGTTCGGATAGGCCATAGCCCGCGCCAGTTTTTCCATCATCATCGCGAAGTGATTGCGCGGGATGAATGCTCGGTAACGATAATCGCCGCTAGGTGTTTCGATCACCTCGCCATCCATACCGTAATCGCGCAGAAGTTCGGCGTCCTTAGCGCGACGGAACCGTAGACAGATGGGAGACCCCATGTGCAGCCCACTAATGTTGCCGCCCTTGTCCTTTGCGACGGCAGAAAAAAAGCCCGAACCCTCGGGCGTCGAGAATGCTACCCACATATGCAGGTCCTCCTATTCAAATTTTTTGGAAATGGCCGGTCAGCATAGAGATGTATTGCAGCGGTATCAAGATGAGCCTAAATTAGTGGCCTATAGGGCAATCATGCGCGGGCGCGTGGCCTGCGCCCCAAATCCAAACCTCCCCCATACCAGTACCTAGACGCATATCCGACCTTCGAACCCCGAAAATCGACTGTCCAGCAACCTGAAAACCCGTGGAGGTATTACAGCGATGGGTTGGTTTTCCCCTGGTAGCAATGGCTGTCGTAGAGGGGCATATGAAATGCGGGTATCAGGGAAAATTCGGGACTTGGGCGTGCCTTGCTTTCTCGGCCTCGCCTTTTAGGTGGCGGTGGGGGGTGTTTTGGAGGGAGATGTGTCGCCTGAAAAACCGGATCAGCGGTGTTTGTTTGGTGAGCGGCGCAACTTGGTTGCCATCTGGACGCACTGAGGGCCGCAATACTTGCTGTTTGCGTTCTTGTAGAAAGGGATGCGCTCACCGCAGTGTTGGCAGAGGAAGCCATCTATTTCCAAGCGTGTAAGCATGCTAACTATCCGGGCCTTGCTATTCGGCACCAGATATGCGGAACGCGGCATCCGCACTCCGTCGAACCGCTTAAAGCTGTCGTACAGATTACGCTGCCACCACGTAGGCCGCACTGCATGCCAACGCCCATCATCCTCGTAATACTCGACCTCGACCCGCGCCGGGGAAATCCGCTCTTGGGCTTGTGGCGATAATTCATTGCCCATAGGCCACTCCTCCGATTTTGTGCACCATCTCCCTGCAATGCGTTGTTTTGTATACTTCGGTATTCTATGACGCACCAAGTCAGCTAATTGCCTCTCGCTCAGCTTCGTCAGAGAGCAGTTCCCGCAGTTCGCCATGAAATTGGCAATTATGCAGGGCTCGAACCATCGCAATACAGTTGAGAGCGCGAGCCCGGGCAGGATGAGCAGCAACAACCGCGTTCGTCGCTTGCAGTAAAAGCATTGCTAAAAATTTCCGATGTTAATTAGCAAATTCGCAGTGCTAGACCGTTTCTCGGATTCACGCAGCCTTCGACTTCGATCAGCAGATCCTTGCGGCAAATATCAACATTCATGAAAAACAGCTTCCGTTTATCCAGTTTCCATTTCTTCGTCAAAATCTCGCTAATCAAAGGATAGTCTGAAGCGTGCCTGAAATAGACCTTGAAGTGATCCATATCCTCCAAGGTAAAGCCCTTTGACCTGCCGGTCTCACTTGCGTCGACGGAAGAAAGCATCCACTGAACATTTTCCATCATGATGTCGATCTGCTCTATTAGATTTCCTTCACCAACGGTTTCAGAGCCTCGGATGCTGGCAGTACCTGAAAGGAAAAGACTGGTTCTGAGCGCATCATTCTGGTTCAACTCCTTGAGAACCGTACCTCTGGCAAAGCTGGGGGATTTGGGGCCATAGCAACCGGGATATTGGTAGGCAGGAGTCTGCAAAGGGTTTTCAATATGTCGGTACTGACAATTTCTTGATGCGACAATGTATCCAAGGATGTCTTCAGAGTGCGAACCTATCCCAGTTGCCGCAGGCATTAAATTTTCGCTTAGGTGAAATGCCTCAAACGCTCTAGCCCGACCTACGCAGAACGAGCGGTATCGCTCAATTTCTCCCTCTGGAACCTCGTTGATCCGCGGAATGAAGTTCCAAGACCTAAGTAGAGTGGTGAAACCCGAATCTAGTAAGTACGAAAATAATTCATTGTAGGCATGATTGACTGTTGCCTCGACATTCTCGATCGTGCCTAGCCTACCAAACACAATGACGTCTTCGCCAACGTCTATGTATCGGAGGTCGCCGTTGGATAGGCTTCCGTCTTGGATGTTCCCGCCCGCATCTGTCCACCAGTTTTCGCAAACATTAACTCTGTGTGTCGGAGTGCCCATGGCCACGCTCATTTCGCGCTCGTTGATTGGAGAGAAATCTGCAGTGCAGTCGACGTAGCGTACTCTGAAAACCGGTGCATCACCTAGGCTTTCCGAGGATTCCGAGTTGCTCAAAAAGTAATTTATATCGCTCATTTTTAATCTCAGCAAAGTGGAGGGATAGTTCCACCACGCGGTTGGTTTCAGTGGTTCTTATTGAAGTCCAACCGGGTGGTACACTGCATTCGAAAACTGTCAACGGCACCGAATTTTATACGATGATTACTAGAAGCGTACCGACGTTTAATAGACAACCCAAACGGACCTTCACGACGCGCCACCATCGATGCAAATCTGTTGACCTGAAATAAAACCAGCTTCCTCACCAGCCAAAAACTCGATTAACGCCGCCACCTCACTAACATGCCCCGCTCTATTAACGGGAGTCTGGCTGACAAGCCTTTCATAGTTTTCCAAAGCCGCAGTTTCTTCAGTCTCGATCAGGCCTGGAGACACTACATTTGCAGTAATCCCACGGGATCCGTATTCGTAAGTCAGCGACTTCATCAAAGGCAGAAAACCTCCCTTTGCAGCGGCGTAGTTGGCCTGACCCCTATTACCCTTTACTCCAGAAAGGGACGAAACAGCGATCACACGCCCCCATCTGGACCTAATCATTGGCAAAATCAAAGGGCGAAGCGCCGAAAAAAAGGTGTTAAGATTAGTATCAATGACCGAAGTCCAGTCGTTCGGAGACATGGCTGCAAAAGGCATATCCTTCTGCCGTCCCACACAATGGACAAATACCTGCACCGGCTGGTCGACGGATAGTTGCGCCAAAGTCTCTGAAGCTGGTTCACCGGCGCACAGGTCAACGGCAATCGCCTCAGCACTTCCACCAGTTTGATGAATCTGTTCTACGCAAGCCTTCGCTTTGTCCAATCGTGAGTTTGCATGGACAATCACATGCAAGCCGCTGGAGGCCAACCTCCGGCAGATCGCGGCTCCAATTGGACTGGACCCGCCTGTGACCAATGCTCGTTTCAAGACTGGTTTCCTTCCAGTTTCAACAGTGCCCTTCCTGCAAGCAATTCGGTTTCCCCAATGCAAACAGAAAATGCATAGATCGCGCCACCAAGATCACTGTGCAATTGTTCAGCCGATATTCTAAATGAATTACCCTCCCGCGACACAACGTCTGAAAATAGGCTTACGTTCTGTAGCGCGACCAGCAGTCCCCTATGCTCGCCTTGCATCTGATACAGAGACTGATGGGCAGCTGCAGCCTGAGCTCCAAGCTCACACAAAACCGTCGAGTATAGAACTCCGTTCATCAAAAGCGGAAAACTATCATCATTGTGGTCAATCGCATTGCACTCAATCGAGCGTTCGTCCGCCATAAGGATCTTGTCGATTAGGCGCATACGACCCGAATGCGGCATTTGATCGAGCGCGCGCTGAAAATTCGACATCAGGTAACCTCGACGATTAACGATGCACCCGCATGGAAAGGCAGCGCGACTGGCCCCGATTCAATATCTAACAACCGCTCCAAAATAGGCAACATTGCTAAGGACGGGTTGCTATCATTAGAGTTCGATTGGTTCATGTGCTGCATGTTATCTCCGGAATGGTACTCGACATCCAGCCTCGCAATTGTTGAATCAGTCGCCAATGGTGACAACGCCAAGGCCACTGCACCCGGCACACTCACATGATGCGAAGTACACAACGGGTACGGCAAAGGAGCATCAAAAAGTACCAGTCCCACAGAAGCCTTTTCGAACCGAACCTGGACCGATGCCTTTAGCAGACTTGCGGCCGCCGTCGCTGCTCCCGCACAAATGCTTGTTGCAGCACCTTGTGATTTTCGAACAATTGTCCACTGCCCTGAGGCGGCATTGTGAACAGAATTCTGAAATTTCAGCGGTCGAACAGCCATTTCAGGTCCATTTAACGCGTCCAGAATGCTTTTGAGGGTTTCTCCCTCTCCATATGCCGATCCAAACACCCAAGACGCATCAGACTCCAACGCAGGGCTGATCCTCTCAGCCACGGCTATCGCTAGTAGAGTTTGCGGGCTTAATCTTTTTCGCGAGCGGGGCGAAAGCGAAGCTGGGCTAGGCTGCCAATCTTCCACCGCCTCGGCAAAAAACTCGTGTGGAAGACTGTCCGACAGTCTTTCTCCAACTGCGGATTTCAGCGTATATAGACTAAATCCATTTACAAAGACTGACAGAACGTTCATCGGCTGAGCACCAAAGCACAGTTGTTTCCCCCAAATCCGAACGAGTTGCTCAAAACTGCACGTAGCTCGGCTTCCCGACAGTTTGCCGTGACGTTCTGCATAGCCAAGGGGTCCAAATTTTCCAGCCCTGTATTGCCCGGTATCAAGCCCTCTTCGATAGCGATCATGCTGATTATCGCCTCTACAGCACCAGCTGCGCCAAGCGTATGACCCACTGCTCCCTTGACCGAAGACACTGGTACTCCCGGACGAAGCACGGAGCGGATTGCCTGAGCCTCAGCTGGATCATTTACGGGTGTGGCTGTCCCATGAAGGTTAACATAGTCAATGGCATCCGCACTAAAGCCTGAAGATTTCAGGGCTTGCCCAATGGCTTTTGCCGCCCCTGCCCCGTCTTCAGGTGGAGTCGACATGTTAGTTCCGTCAGAGCTTTCACCATAGCCACGCAGCCTGATACATTCCCCTGCACCTCGTTCAACAAGCACAAGTCCTGCGGCTTCGCCAATCGAAAGGCCATCACGATTCACGTCACAGGGCTTGCAGGGAGCCCGTGACACGAGTTCAAGGCTTTCAAACCCAGCCAAGGACGTCAGGCACAGGCTGTCTACACCGCCGGTTAGAACCGCATCGCAGATACCCAAATCAATTAACTGGTGGGCGTCGATCAGGGCCTTTGCGGACGAAGAACACGCGGTGGAAACAGTGTATACGGGGCCTTCAAGCCCAAGGTAACTTTGCAAAAACGCGGCAATCGCGTGTTGGCTGTCATGATGTTCAGGCCGATAGTTTGAAGGCATCGTGGCGCCTTCGGGCAGCTTTCCGTAAACACCTTCTAGGTGCTCCATGCCAGATGTCGATGTTCCCAGAACTATGCCACACCTTGCCACCCCCCATTTTCCTATGGCTTTTTGCACTGCCACCTCAAATTCGTCGGTTTGAAGGGCTAACAACGCCAAGCGGTTTGCGCGGTTGTCAAAACCTGTGCACTTAGACGGAAATGCCAGCAAGTTCAGCTCGGACACTTCGCCGACAAAACAATCAAACGGCACATCGAACTCTTTTGGAGCAGCGAGCCCCGTGCGCCCACTGCGAAGGGCTTCAACATGAGTTTGACGACCGCGACCTAGGCAAGTTACCAAGCTCTGGTGTGTAATACCCGTTCCTTGAGACCAAATCTCGGCTGTCACTGCTCGTCCTCTATTCTTTCCTCGCCAAGGTCAAAATCAGCATCGCCGACAACCCCAAAATAACAGTGGCTCCGATCTGCTGAAGTATCCGAACATCGGAAAGGAACATCACTGTGAAGGCTATCAAAGTTGAGGTCGCGCACAAGCTCACCGCTGAACTTGTCGAATCCACTTCCTCATCATCACTCATAGCCTGAAAGAACAGGCTATAATCCACCCCAATTCCTAGGACAAGCGCCAAGGCGACCATATGAAAAATGCTGATTGATCCATAAATTGCGACCAGAATTACAGCCGTGATCACAAGCGTAGCGATTGCCGTCCGCATTATCCGTAAAGCACTCAACCAATTGCTCAAACCTTTCGCCAACAACAAAGTCGCAATTACAAATCCGACCAACAGCCACAATGACAGTTGGTTCTGCAAATTGGTTATTGCTTGCCGAATAGGTTCGAGCCTGTCCATCAGAACCGCGTTGTTGCCGCTTAGCTCAAAACTCGGGCGTGCAACATTCGTTGGTAAGTAAAGGGGGATTATTTCTCTCCACCCTTCTTCTGTTTGCGAAACCCGACGGGTCAAATGCCGTATTTCAGCATGTTCCGCGAGTTCTTCGGATGATATTCGATCAGCGTTCTGCGCCTCGAGAAATGACTCAACTTGGAAAGTTGAAAAATCGGGAGAGAGACCCGAAGCTTTAAGCGACTTCTCCACAGCGTCTTTATATGTTGCCAAATCCGGCAACCCTCCTGTTTGCGCTTCCATAAGATCCGCCAACATATCGTAACCTTGCAAACGTCCTTGTTTAACTGCGGTATCCAGAACTGGCTTGAGCGCTGCTTCAGCCGCCAACAATTCGTTCAAATTCTCCGCAGCTACGTCGATCGCGTACCGTCCTGAAGGTAGCAGAAGAAGCTCGCGCATCTCTTCGATATCGCTTTCTACATGATCTGGCGGCGCAAATAGGGAGATTTCGGCGGGGCCGGACTGAACAAAAATATACCCACAACCGAGCAGGATTATCACTGCTTCCACTATCGGCTTTCCAGGCAAGTGCCAAACAAATCGCGACAAGCGAAATACGTGCAAACGTTTAACTTCGGGCAGATTCAGAAGCGCGGCTGAAATAGCCGAAGCCATCAAACCAGACGAAATAAAGACACCGGTTTGGACAAGTGCTGGAATACCCGAACCAAGCATCGCCAGAAACGCAATGCTTGTGGTTGCAGCCCCTAAAAACACAAGGCGGATCACGCGCTGCCGTTGCCATCTCGGATGGCTGATAATGTGCATTGGATAGTCCAGCGACAAACCAATCAACGCTCCACCAAATCCTAATGCAATTACATGAACAAAACCAAAAACAGCTTGAACGACGAAAAGCCCGGTTCCAAAACCGATCGCCATCGGAATAAAGATCAAAACCACGGACACTGATCTCACAGCAAAGACTAGCCACAACACCAATAGGCCCGCCGCAACCGAGGATGCCACCGCCGAAGCCCGAGCGTTTGCATAGGCTGTCTCGGCGGCAATAAAACGAGTTCCCAGCAAAACCGCACGCGCACCGTGATCCGTCGCTAGGTTCACTATGTCCTTTGCCAACTCACGCGTTTCGTTGGCATCGAACGGGGTGTTCGCGTGGGTGACAAATATCAACGACGCCTGTTTGTTTCTAGATTGCCAAATACCATCCTCAACAAACAACATACGCTTCTTAGACTCGAACCGGGATAGGATTTCATAGTAACTGCCTGTTGGATCCAGCAACAAACGGTCGCCAATAGCGATACCTTCAGCACTATCGAAAACTGCTATTGCCTCACCAAGGCGCTGGGTCATATTTTCGGGCAGAAACGCTTCGGGCGGTGGTGGTATGATCTGAAACCTTTTGTCCCATAGCCAATCAAGAAACGTTTCACTGGGCGCTTGTGGACCCACGCTGACCCAGGCGACCCTATCGTCCTGCAATAAGGCATCAGCCAACGTTTTTGCCGACTCGCGCGAATTCGAAACCGTGTCGCTTTTCACCGCGACAATAAGATCAAGGTCCACGTCCGGCGTGATCAGGGTTTCAGAAGATGCTGAGGACAGCCCAGAAAGATCTGAGCGCACATCTACGCCTGACCAGATAATGGTCAGAATCAGGCCCAAAGACCACAGGATCAGAGCGGCAGGTTTCAATTTTCGCCGAACCGAATTGCTCGGCTTTGAGTATTGGACACAATAAAATCGATACCCAAAAGCTCAGCGCCGCACCCAACAAGAATGATCTGTTGAGTCTGTCCCGGCTGCCGAGAGATCGGAAGTTTCCAACCATCGTCTCTGATCTCAAGTGTACCAACAAGCACAGTGTCACGATGTTGTTGCCCACCCAGTACAATTGCCCTTAGTTGCCTGAGCAGAGGCTGTAATTTTTCGGGAATTGGTCTGTGTTCGTCTGTCCCATTTCGGCGCACCCTGATCCAACCCGGACCTATCTCCATCTCTTCGCGTTTGGGTACGTCTTGTCGGCGCAACACTGTTTCATCATCTTTAACCAGAAATACGCCACTGGCCTTCAGCGTGCTGCCAAATGCCTTGTGGGTAATCGCCTCGCGGTAAGGCAGAAGCTCCCCGGACAATCGAGGTTCGGCCCTCAAGGCGGCTTGCGCATTGGCAGGCGGCGGTTGCGTGCAAACGACTTCATTCGCGCCAGATATCGAAGAAATTGAACCAATTATAAGGATCGCGCCGGCAATGGCTTTCGAGAACCGCAACATATCTTTTTGCCAATTTTTGCGCATTGTACGTCCGTTCCGAGCGCGCTACGTGCGCTCCGTCATATAATTCAGAAAACTCCGCCTGATAGGAATACACTCCGTTCCAGGTCGCAAAGCTAAGAAAGATTGGCACCTCAGCTGCCATGGCGGTTAGATAAGGCGAGGTCGGCACATTGATCTCTCCGCCCAAAAACTCAACAGTTGTTGCAGCGCGGGTCGACTCATCAGGTACGCGATCGCCCAGAAAGGCAACAAACTCGCCGTTCTCTAGCGCACTGTAGACTTGAAACATTGCCATAGGTCCGTTTGCAAGCGATATGACCCTGTCGCCCAACTTGGGATTAAGCGCCTCAAGAAGGCGGGTGCTGTGTTCGGCATGTTCGGGAAACATCAGGTAACGCACAGACAACCCTGGCAGATCACGTTCTAACGCCCTTAATGCTTCGAAACTCCCGTAATGAGCGCCCAACAGAACGCCCCCTCGACCTTTAGAAACGCGTTCCTGCACAATCTCGCCCCCCCGGAGGGAAACAGAATATTCTGAGGTCCCTTGAGCCAACAAACCCACTCTTTCAAAGAACACATGGCTAAATGTAAGATTGTGGCGATGGCGTTCCCAGAAAGTAGGAGGACGGTTCAGAATCCTGCTCAGGTACATCTCGGACGCCCGAGTGGTTTCGCGGCGTCGGTCGGCGGCGAAAACCAAGGCTATTACCCAAAGTACAGGGGAACTGACTATGCGTGGCGCTCTAAGTCCCAGAAAACGCATGAAACGAAGTTGCCAGGCCGAGCCAGCCTCTTTGCTAATTGCCCATTCGGCTTGATTGTCAGTCATGAACGCGTCCAATTCGCACCCGGGCTTCGGCTATAAGATCACCACATGCAACCCAAGCGATGCGTCCTGAGTCTTTCTCTATCTTACAGTTGATTTCGAATGGAACTTCTGGAGTCAGCTGACTCAGAAATTTGACGCGGGTCAAGGCAAGTATCCTGTAGCCCTTCGATGATAGGCCTTGGGTCGCAAGCCCCAATAACACCGCGCCCGGTACTATTGGATTGCCTGGAAAATGCCCATCCAGGCAATCCGCGTCACTGGCGATGCCGCGGGGGAAGGAAAACGTTATCATACCACTCTCCCGCTAAGATCAGCATTTAGTTGAGGCAAAAAAGTACGTCGTTGCTTAGGTTCTCGACCCAACTACTGTAGCGGTTATGGATCGTGTTCTTACTAGGGTTGTACTTCATGTTTTTGGAGTCGCGGTAAGTAATATTGAATGCTTTGCCGCTGTACTGAATATCGACCGCAACGTAGTGTTTGCCCCGAACAGTCAATGTCCCAACCATTTTTCCGGCCCCATCGGGCGAAAACCGCCAACCACGTTGAGCACCGCACGTCTTGAAAGCCTGCTGCACCTGTGCAGCGGAATACTGCTTGCCTCTAGCGGCTTCAATATCTGTATAGATTGGTTGAACCGGCTTAAGCGCCCACGCCGGTGTACTTACGAGTAAGGTCGCTACCACCGCAATTCGCAAAGCATTGAAGATTGATCTCATAGTTCACTACTCCTTAGTTTATTCTTTTTTCAGCCCAATTGCCCGCAGAAGACCAGGCATACAAAGCCGGTTACTCAAGAGGAACACCGTGACCAACCCGAACAAACGCGAAAAATCTCGCATGGGGTCGAAGTGACTCGGTCGTAGAACGTAACCATCGTATCGGGCTTTTATCGGCACATAAGAAAATTCCGTGCCAAGTTTCGCTGCGTACATGAGAGCCGCGGTTTCGAACTTGAAACCATGTGTATGCTGCACTGGTATTTTCAGTCGCTGCCACATCGAACAAGGATAGGCCCGCATTCCACACTGCGCGTCCGGGATAGATCTATTACAGGCCCAGCCGATGAAGAAATTGCCGAATTTTATGCCGCGCCGACGATGGCTGGGCATGTGTTTCATATCCCCCGAACGATCGCCTAGAATGAACGCTGAGGGATCTTTACGATGTGCATTGATAAAATTAGGAATGTCTGTGGGATCATGCTGTTGATCGGCGTCCAAAACAACAACGACATCAGCCCCGATTCTTAGTGCGTAGTCCAGTCCTTCAACCAACCGCGCGCCCTTTCCAAGGTTTTCTTCATGGCGAATGACCTTGCAATCGCTGCCAGCCAAACAGCCAGACGTGTCGTCCGTGGAGCCGTCATCGATGACAATCACTTGATCAACGAACGGTACAGTCGCATCCACAACCTTCCTAACAGTAAGCGCTTCATTGTGCGCAGGGATCAGGGCAACGGTTTCAAGCATTCCGGATAGGGTTACTTTTTGGCGCTGTATTCAGAGAAGCAGCCCAAAAGCATCTTGTGTTCGGCCACCTCAAACCCCGCCCGCTTCAGGCTAGTTAGAATAGCCTCCGGATCCACCATCTGATCCATGGAGTCCCAGTAATACCGCATCAAACGATACGAATTGCGATCCCAGGTAAGCAATCCTGATGCCCACGGCAGAAGATACTTAAAATAGGCTTTAAATATCTGCCGGGAAACAATTCCGCTAGGCACAGTAACATCCATGATCAGCACCTGGCCACCGTGTCTCAGAACTCGATGAAACTCTTTGAAGCTTTCTTCGAGGCTATCCACGTGTCTCAACGCAAAACCCATCGTCAGAAAGTCGAATCTGTCACTATCAACCGGTAGCTGCTCGGCAGTGGATTGATGGTGGACAACCGGTACGGTTTTCAGCGATTCGCGGATCATCTCGCCGGATGGCTCGACACACTCCACTTGATCAGGGCTGTTGACGATGCTCAGGATAGCGCGGGCAACCTGTCCGGTTCCGGTTGCAACATCCAGAACTTGCATCTCCGGAGTAACACCGTGACGCTTCAGCGCCTCTTTTCTGTACCAATCGCCAGACCCGAACCATCCCCATTTGGCAATGAATTCATAGTGTTTTGCTGTATCGTCAAAAACGTCCCGTAGAAAAGGTTGTTTCCCATCTGCGGAGTCGTAGTAGCTTCCAACCACAATTGGTCTGTTTTCCTCAGGCAATTAGGTGCTCTCTTAGCTTGGGGTGCCGCGTCAGCAACTTGTTTTTTAGATCCTTATTGCAAGAATGGAAGGTACAAAAAAGCCCAAACCGGAATAAATTTTCAAGCCGGTCGGTCTTTCCATCCAAAGCTACACAGGATAAATCACAGCCGGAGTGCGCTTTTTGGGAATGTGGCCTAAGCGAATGATTTCTGAACAATGAGCAGCAAGACAGAATCCAACCACACCTTACCGGAAACAATCATTGCGTTTATGCGCACCCGCCTCAATGAGTTGTTCGTTTTCTTAATTAGCCTCATTTGCGGGCTTGTTATCTTAGTCTATTTGCGATGGACGAAGACACCGCGCCACGTTCGTTGGCTTCTGCGCTTCTGGTCCGCATCATTCATTTTTGGCGCTAGATACATTCTTGGTGTGAAGTACAAGCTGGAAGGCTTGGAAAATGTCCCCGACGAAACTGTTATATACATGGGCAACCACCAAACCGCTTGGGAATCGATCATGATGACCGTGCTGGTTCCGCACGTGAATATGGTGACCAAAAGCACAGCCCTTTCTATTCCAGTCTTTGGGTGGGGATTGAAACATGCACCGATGATCTACATCGACCCCGACGCTCCCGGCAAAAACATCCGTGGTCTACTGCGCGGTGGCAAAACCTCAATAGCAGAGGGCCGCAGCATTGTGATCTTTCCCGAAGGATCTCGCGTGCCTATTGGGCAAACACGCGAGTATGCACGCGGGTTTGAGACCCTCTACAAACACTGCAAGGTCAAGGTTGTCCCATTTGTAACGAACGCAGGTTTATCCTGGCCTCCGGGATATTCGATAAAATACCCCGGTGTGATCACCCTAAGGTTTCTGGCGCCAATAGATCCCGGTCTTCCACCACAGGAGTTTTCGAATAAGATCGAGCAAACCATTCGCACCGAGGCCGCGAAGCTGCTTAAAACCAAGCCTCCGACGTGCCCCCAGGTTCCGTCACAAGTCGCCTAGATTCTGCCCTTCAGCCAATACCTGCTTTTTTAGCAAGGAACTTATAGGATTCTGAAGAAATCTTACCCGTCGGTGTACGTGGAATCTCGTTTAGAATCAGGACACGCTTTGGTACAAACGCCGGATCGAAATGCTTTAGTAAATAGTTCCGGATTCGGTATTTTACTTCACTCTCGCCAACGGTTTTATCACCCGGCACAACTGCTACCGCCAACTGATCATCAGTCTCCGCTTTCATATGTAAATATGTAGCATCAGACAGGCCCGGGGCCTCGGCCAGTATAGCATTCAAGGCGGAAAGATGGTTGCGTTTTCCACGGATGCTAACAGTATCACCCTTGCGACCGAGAAGCAGGAACTGACCGTCAGATTTCAATTCGACTTCATCACCAAGTATCACTTGATCAGGTAGATGTGGTGCCTGTGCGATACAAAAATCTCCATGCTGTCGCATTTCAAAACCTGCAGCAATCGTCCAAGCAGTTTCTTTAGACGTTCGTCTGAACGCCAGTGACCCTGTCTCCGTACTGCCGTAAATCTCAAAAACGCGCAGCTTACCGCGCGCCTCAAGCCTTTCAGCCTGAGGAACAGACAACGGAGCGGTAGCGGAAAGCACGCAGCAAATCTCAGGCGTTCTCAGAATTGTTCGTTCCAAAAACCGCAAGTGCGCAGGACTTGTAACCAGTACAATCCGTGTTCGCCCCAAAGCACGGGCCGCTGCAACCGCCGCATCTAGATCAGCTGGGTAGAATATTGTTTCTCTATAGGTACAAAGTCCTTGTCCAAGGGTAGCAAAGACATTTGCCTCTAGCCCGAACATGTGACGTGGAGGTGTGGTGCCCAATAGCGCAACTTTGTCTGGCGAAGCGTCAAGGCGATCTGTAATCAGCTTGGTAACGGTCGCTCCCGCGTTCAGAATACTCCAAGTTTTTGCGACCCGGTCGGGGCGTTTGGTTGTCCCTGATGTGAATACACTAATTTCGCTTTGAGATGCCGCAAGCCGACAAAAAAATTGCCTCGTTTGAGTATCCAAATCCACTGAACTTAAATTCGCAATCGGAGCGGGATCTTCGACAGGCAGGGTAGCCCTGCTAGCATAAAACGGATCTTCCGCGCCCAACAGCGACGCTGAAACTGCTTCGGGTGCGTCTGACGGCGGTAGTACGGTAATCTGCCCATTCAGCATTGCTGCGGCCAAGGTTAGCGAGAATCTCAGCCTGTCCTGATAAAGATTGCAGACATGAGAAAACTCACCAATCCTTGGCTGAAGCGACCTTGTCGCAGAGGCAAACTGCGCGGCATTGACGGTGCCCTTCGTGGAAAAAAACATCGTGTGGTCGGAAGAGTACATATTCTTAGATCTTAAGTTTTGACCAGGTTTCGTGCCGCGTCATATGCAGCAGAGTAACCTGCCAACGTTCTGGGCGCCCATACCAAATTTGCGCGAATAAGTGCGAGGTGCAAAACCAAATAATCTGAATTGCCAAAAGAGCCCAAAGCGCATGGTTGATCACACCTCGTGCTTCTGATGAGACCATAGCAGTAACACTGAGCGCTACAGTTGTCGTGCCAAACCCCATCCATACGAAACACTGTCGCTTTAGATAGCGTATAAACATGCTCGACATCGGTGGTCCCTCATGCGCCACCTCAACGAAATGCGCCAGAAAAGAAGAACGCCCTTGAATAATTCGGTGGCTAAATACGTAAGCCACAGCTAGATTTCCGTTGGCAAGAGCTAGGTACGGCCAGAACGGGACGCTGGGATCAATCAGGACAGCAGCGGAAATAAGAGCCAATTCGATCAAGAAAACCCAACAGGCCAACCGTTTTCGATTGCATGGTCCGGCAAAGAATGAAGCAAGTCCCAAAAGGGACAGAAGACCAAAAAGCAAATTGAACAATTCTGGCGCAAGAATCCACGTCGCCAAAAAGATAGGCACCGCGACCCAGATCAGATAATTTCCCCAATCCCCTGACACACTTCACTATAGTGAGCGGTTTTCGAAAATATGCCGCGCCAATGATCTGACGTTGGCAAAAATCTCTTCATTGCGCTCGTCGTCCGAGCGCAGCTTGAACCCGTATTTTTCGCCAATTGCAAATGCGATCTCAAGAGCGTCGATAGAGTCGAGACTCAGCCCGTCTCCGAATAGAGGCGCATCGAAATCAATTTCCTGTGCTGTGATATCGTCCAGCTCCAGGGATTCTACAATTAGTTCGGCCACTTCGATCTCGAGCGTGGAAAGATCGTGAGTTACGTGCAGGGTATCCACTTCAATGCCTTTTTTCTGGGTCCCGATAGAATGAAGTTGTGTGGCGCAGCCGTCGAGAATAGTCAATGGAGCATACGTCGATGGAGCTTCAGTTCTGGCCTCTTTGCAACGGTGGAATCCACCCGTCCTTCGTCAATGCGCACAGTCAATGATCCACGCGCGTGATATAAGACAAGAAATAAGGCAGCACATGTGATTTTGCGCCAAAAATCAGGGATAGCCAGACGAAGTCAACCAGTTCTCAAAAACGCAGACGTAGCTCACTTAGCCCTGACACCAGCTTGCGCAGCGCCAAATTATCCAAACACTTGGGAAACTCGACCTCCTCGGCCATCCTGTGCGCAAGGCGGGCGCGGAACTGAATTCCGCTGACTTCTCCAAAGCTCTTGCGAGCATTTGCCAGACCGAAATATCCTGATACGGCTCGGACTATCGAACAGAAACATGATTTTTCTTCGGGAAAATTCTTGGAGCGTGGGGGCTCCATGCTCCACTGACCTGCCCCTTTTAGGCGAGGTGGGGGGGTGTTTGATGAAAGTTCTTTGCCTTGGGAATCCGAACCCGCAAAAAGGTCTGTACTTCAGCTCGAGTAAGCTTCCCGCACCATTCGGCACTACAGCCATGTGCGCCTCTTCCAGGCGTCGACCAAACTGAAAACCTTTTACCCAAGGTGACAACTAAAGCGACAAGTGATGTGTGATTAGGGGGTCTGGGGGGGTATTCTATACCCCCTTGGGTTTACACACATCACAAACATCAGTTGTCGACTAGGTTGTCAGCCTCAGCCACGATACCTCATCGCTATCCACGGTTTGTTTGATGCGCCTGCTCAGCAATAGGTCGCCGATGGCCTTATTAACCGCTTGGGATGATACATCTCGTTTGCGCATGACCTCGTCCCGAACCTCACTGCGACGTCGTCCCTCTGGAAACTCGCCCAAAATTTGAACAATGTCTGAGCGTGAACTGCCATTCTTGCGCGTGTTTTTGACAATCTCTGCCATGCGAACCTGCGCGGGGGTCATCTGCTGGAACCGTGCCGTGTCCTTGTCGAAATGCACTCGGATTGCGGCATCCTCTTTGAAGCCCCGCCCCATACGCTGGATCATGCCATATGATGTCGGGACCTTAGTCTCGGGGTCGAGGACTCGAGAGACCGTCAACAGGCCCTCCACGGTCCCAGCAATGAGGTTGGACCCTGCGACGGAAGCAAGTTGTGACCGGGCACCGACTCGCCCACTTGGGTCTTTGTTAGTGTGCGCCACCGCAATGACGGCCACCCCGGTTTGAACGCACCAGCTTTGCAGCGGTTCCAGTTTCGCAAAATCCTTGTCTTGGGCATTTCCTTCCATGGCGACGGGCGGGCCTGACATCCACCGCAGCGTATCTAGAACAACGCACCCGATGGTGGGTTCTTTGCCGCATTCCTCGGACAGGAGTTCAATCAAGTCCTCAATGCTCTCCGGCAGCGGCCCCATGTTCACATCCTTGAACCGGAAATGAACATCGCCGGTCAGGTCCATTTGCCTTAGACGTTCAACGGTCACCTGCAACCCGTTCTCGGGGGCAAAGTAGAGAACGCGCGTGGCTTTAGTGGCGTTGTTTCCCCACAGAGGCTTACCCAAACTGATGGCCTCAGCCATTTGCATCGCAACGAACGACTTGCCCGCCTTTGGGTCGCCCACGAGGTAGGTGAGGTGCGCAGAGACAAGGTTTTCGATCAATGGCTCCTGGGCGCGAACGTCCGAATTCACGAGCGCATCAATTGAGAAATCTGTGATTTCGATTTCTGATGTTTTAGTGCCGCGAGCCTCGGCCACGTACTTGGCGAAATTGGCTACTCTTTCCGGGTCAGGTGGCGTGGTCGCGCTGTTGTTTTCCCAAGCGCGTTGCAACGCTCGCTCCGGTTCGCTTCGCTGTTCCTCGACGTGGGCGCGGGCGTTCCCACTGAGTTGCATCACCACTGAGGCGTATTCATGCGGCTTAAAGCCACCGGACTTGAGATGGTAGGCGATTGAGGACAGTGCCGCACTGCGGTCGCTAATATCGTAGCCCATGGCCTTGTCGAACCTCTGATTGCCCTTCCGTAGACGGTCCACACGCTTTTTGAGCGCATCATCCGGCTCGTTCCAGCCGAAGTCATATTGTTGGGTCTTGAACTCTTTGCTCTGGGCGCGTTTGTCCAGCGTGGCGCAAACCTCACGCGGTAATGTGGCAAGCGGTAGATCCTTAACAACGCTGTACCCCTCACCGAACGCAATCCAGCCGCCAGCGCCCCGCGTATCCAGCCCTGTGACCACGTTGCTGCGGGTCCGCAAGTCCTTATACCCTTCGGGCAACTTGAAGAGGTATTGCTTACCGCCTGAGACGGTAGTGTGAATGCGCGTTTCGGTTGGGATTTGGTGTTGCTCAATCCATACCCACGGATCGGCGTCATCCTTGTAAGCGTCGGCGTCGATCACATAGAGGCCGTCGCCTGTTGGCATCCCATAACCATTGGCTCTACTCCAGTCGAATTGCTCGACATCCGTTGATGCGTCTTTGTGACCATGTTGCGTAAGCGGTTTCTTCCGCCATTTACTCGCATCCTCATCATAGAAGATCGCAATCGGGAATACCGGGCGACCTTCGCCCCGAGCCTTTTCTTTCCAGTCCATCATTAGCCCCCTTTACGCGGATGTTTGCGCAAGAACTCTCGAAGGATTCTACTTGGGTTGTGACGAAACTCTGTGACGCTGTCGGGATAGTGCACCAATTGGGCTGAGGGCACCGCTTCCTCGGCATCGCACATCGCACAATGTTCGCGGCCTAGATTGCGGAAGACCCGTTTACGCGTGTCGCAGCGATTGTAGAACGCACTCACGATCTGCAGACGGATGGTCTCATTGGTTTTCCGAGCGATGTTGGAATGAAAGTCTTCCAATCCGCATTTACTCAAAGCTTTCCTTCCCGCGCGAAAGTGAGTGGCCTCGGCGTATGCTTTAGCAATATCTTGTGGTAACATTTTCATAATCTCATATAGAGAGTGTCCAGCCTTTGGGAGGCATTTGCATCAACGGCCCGATGCACACGCAGCGGGTCGTTTTGCATTTTCCGCGGTTTCATCGCGCGGTCTCCTCATCCACTGCCGCATAGCTCAGTGTGCCGTGCAGTTTTTCGATGGGGTAATAACGGATGACCTTGCCGACCTTGATCCATTTCGGACCTACTCCAGCCGCGCGCCACCGATACAATGAGTTCGGCGCGACGCCGAGGTAATCGGCCATGTCCTGTGCGGTCCACATTTTTTGATTAGGCATGTATAGCCCCTTTCTGCGCAGTTCGCGCATTGGGGCCACCGAGAAATAAGCGAGCCTTCGAGTCGGCTCTCGTGTCATCGCTGGCTTTGAATGACTGCCGGTAGACACCGACCCAACTAGGTTAAAGTTTTTTACCTGAATTTACAACGGTAGACTTTTCGGTAGACAGGAAGTAGACGACCGCAGCTCAGGATACAGTTTTTGCGGGATTTTTCCTAATTCAACTGGTGCGGTCGAGAAGACTCGAACTTCCACGGGTGTTACCCCACAGCGACCTCAACGCTGCGCGTCTACCAATTCCGCCACGACCGCACTGCCAGTGACTTGGTAGAGGCGCGTATAGACGCTGCGCGCGGGGATGTGAAGAGGCAAAAACAAGGGTGGTTTGAATTCCGTTCGGGGCTTCATATCTAAAGCGTCAAATCCAGCCTATCGCCCATGCAGGAGCCCTAAATGACCGAAACCGATACCCGCCCCGTCGTCCAGATCGACATCGTGTCGGACGTTGTGTGTCCATGGTGCATAGTGGGCTTTCGACAACTGGATCAGGCGCTGCAGTCTCAGAACGTTCTGGCCCGCCTGCGCTGGCATCCGTTCGAGTTGAACCCCAACATGCCGCCCGAAGGACAGAACCTTCGCGAGCATATCATCGAGAAATACGGGTCAACCCCCGAGCAAAGCCAGCAATCGCGGGATCGTCTGGTGCAGATCGGGACGGAACTCGGGTTTCAGTTCAATTTCGAGGATGACAGCCGAATCGTAAACACATTCGCCGCGCATCAGTTGCTGGATTGGGCTGAAACGCAGGGGCGCCAGCATCCGCTGAAAATGGCTCTGTTCCACGCCTATTTCACCGAGCAACAGGATGTCTCGGACGTGAACGTTTTGCTGAACGCGGTCGAGGCCGCTGGTTTGGACGTTCAAGTCGCACGTGCAGCGCTGGCCTCCGGGGATCACATCGCGCCTGTGCGTGAGAAGCAGCAGTTCTGGACCAGTCGCGGAATCTCGGGCGTGCCGTCCATGGTGTTTGGTGGCAAGTACCTGCTGACCGGCGCACAAGGGGCCGAAACCTATGCACAGGTCCTGCAGCGCTGCCTGACCGAAGCCGCCTAGCCCCTTTTCCCCAGCCAACCACCATTGTAAGAGGCCCCATGGAATGGAAAATCACTGACGGGCTGACTGACTATCAGGATGCCGTGGTCTTTATGGAAGATCGCGTCGTCGCTATTGCTGCGGGCGAGGCCGAGGAATGCGTGTGGCTGCTGGAGCATCCGCCGCTTTACACCGCAGGCACTTCTGCCCGTATCGAGGATCTGGTCGACCCGGATCGATTTCCTGTCCACCAGACCAAACGCGGCGGCGAATACACCTATCACGGCCCCGGTCAGCGCGTGGCTTATGTGATGCTGGATCTGAACAAGCGTGGCAAGGATGTTCGGCGCTTTGTCAAGCAGCTGGAAAACTGGGTGATTGCGGCACTGGCAGAGTTCAACGTGCGCGGTGAAATCCGCGACGGGCGCGTCGGTGTCTGGGTGCAGCGCGACGACAAACCCCTGACAGCCACAGGTCATCCAGCCGAAGACAAGGTTGCCGCGATCGGGTTACGCCTGCGCAAGTGGGTCAGCTTTCACGGTATCTCAATCAATGTCGAACCTGATCTGGAGCATTTTTCAGGCATCGTGCCTTGCGGTATCTTAGACCATGGCGTGACATCCCTGGTCGATCTTGGCCTGCCTGTGACAATGGCCGATGTGGACACTGCGCTGCAAAAGACCTTTACGGAAATCTTCGCGACCGAACGGGTTTGAGGCGTCAGTATCGAATCGACAGAATTCGCCGCAGGCCTCAACAATCCAAGCATCTCAACCCGTTCTGTTTCCGGGCAAAGCGTTTTTCGAGGGCAAATTCCAGGCCAGTTAAGGAAAATTAACGGTAAATCCGCTCAATTCGATACACCGCAGCCGCAACCGGGTAAGATGGTTTCACCGTTCTAGAGTGAGTGGTGTGTTCATCCGATCATCGAGGGTCCGCCCTCGGATACGGACAAGTTCTTGGTAACGAGTCTGCCGTTCCGACCCCAAATCGGAACGGCAATTCTTTTTCTCGCTCTGGCCCGATCAGGCCAAAGACGCTTTGATCTTTTCGGCATGTTGGGCGATCAGTTCGAAATCACCCATCGTCCCCGGTGCCCGCACCGAAACGCCTTCATGGCGCGGCAGGACGTGGAAATGCAAATGGAATACCTCCTGCCCGCCAGCGGGCTCGTTGAACTGCTGAACGGTTACTCCGTCTGCATCAAACGCCGCCATCACGGCATGCGACATCTTCTGAACCGTCGCGATCACCGCGGCCAGTTGCTCGGGCGTGGCGTCCAGCAAGTTGCGGCACGGAGTTTTCGGGATCACCAGAAGATGCCCGTCCGAGCGGGGCATGATATCCATGAACGCCAAAGTGTCATCGTCCTCGTAGACGCGGGTCGAGGGGATTTCGCCGCGCAGGATCTTGGCGAAGATGTTGTCGGTGTCATAGGCGGTCATGTCTGGTCTCCAAATGCGGGGTTGCGTTTAGTTCTGAGGCGCGCCCCGGCGCGGGTCAAGCCGCGATTTGCTCCCGATTGCGCGACACTTGAATATTCGCCACCGATGCCCAAATAGCGGCTGTTCATGGTCGAAAAATCGCAGGCGCCTCGGGGACCCGCGACAATTATTCTTGATCCAGATCAAACTCGGCCATTGAAGGTGCCTCTTTCGCATTCTAAAACCAGCAGGAATCCCGCGCGTCGGAGAGGTCCGGCTGCGCGGTCGAATTGCAACAGGAGGCACCTAATGGCAGACGCAGCCATTCATGGTCACGATCATGAAGACGAGCGCAGCTTTTTTCAGCGCTGGTTCATGTCGACCAACCACAAGGACATCGGGATTCTCTACCTGATCTTCTCGGCGCTGGCCGGGTTCATCTCGGTGGCGATGACCGTCTACATGCGGCTCGAACTGATGCACCCCGGTGTGCAGTACATGTGCCTCGAAGGGTTCATGGCCGACCCGTGTACCCCTAACGGGCACCTTTGGAACGTTATGATCACTTATCATGGTGTTCTGATGATGTTCTTCGTGGTCATCCCGGCCCTGTTCGGCGGATTTGGCAACTATTTCATGCCGTTGCAGATCGGCGCGCCTGATATGGCGTTCCCGCGGATGAACAACCTGTCCTTCTGGCTGTACGTCGCTGGTACGTCGCTGGGTGTGGCTTCGCTGCTCAGCCCCGGTGGCAATGACCAGCTTGGTTCAGGTGTTGGCTGGGTTCTGTATCCGCCGCTGTCCACGACCGAGGGCGGCATGTCCATGGACCTTGCGATCTTTGCCGTGCACGTATCGGGCGCCTCCTCGATCCTCGGCGCGATCAACATGATCACCACCTTTCTGAACATGCGTGCCCCGGGCATGACCCTGTTCAAGGTGCCGTTGTTCAGCTGGTCGATCTTCGTCACCTCGTGGCTGATTCTGCTGTCGCTGCCGGTTCTGGCAGGCGCGATCACCATGCTGCTGATGGACCGCAACTTTGGCTTCACCTTCTTTGACCCGGCCGGTGGCGGCGATCCGATCCTGTATCAGCACATCCTGTGGTTCTTCGGTCACCCGGAAGTGTATATCGTGATCCTGCCCGGTTTCGGCATCATCAGCCACGTGATCGCCACCTTCTCGCGCAAACCGATCTTCGGCTACCTGCCGATGGTTTGGGCGATCATCGCAATCGGTGTGCTGGGCTTTGTTGTGTGGGCGCACCACATGTACACCGTCGGCATGTCGCTGCGTCAGCAAGCCTACTTCATGCTGGCAACGATGGTCATCGCGGTTCCAACCGGCGTTAAGGTTTTCTCGTGGATTGCGACCATGTGGGGCGGTTCCATCGAGTTCAAAACTCCGATGCTCTTCGCGTTCGGCTTCCTGTTCCTGTTCACGGTTGGTGGTGTGACCGGTGTGGTTCTGTCGCAGGCTGGCGTCGACCGCGCCTATCACGACACCTACTACGTGGTTGCGCACTTCCACTATGTGATGAGCTTGGGTGCAGTCTTTGCGATCTTCGCCGGCGTTTACTTCTACTTCTCGAAGATGACGGGCCGTCAGTATTCCGAATTCTGGGGCAAGATCCACTTCTGGATGTTCTTCATCGGCGCAAACCTGACCTTCTTCCCGCAGCACTTCCTTGGCCGTCAGGGCATGCCGCGCCGCTATATCGACTACCCCGAGGCATTCGCCCAGTGGAACTTTGTGTCGTCGATCGGTGCCTTCGTTTCCTTCGCCTCGTTCCTGTTGTTCTTCGGCATCGTGATCTACGCCCTGATGCGCGGCGCGAAAGAGACCCGTCCGAACCCGTGGAACGAATACGCGGATACGTTGGAATGGACCCTGCCCTCGCCGCCGCCCGAGCACACGTTCGAGCAGCTGCCCAAGCAGGAAGACTGGGACAAGGGCCACGCCCACTAATCCCGACCTGAACACAAAAAAACCCCGCCCAACTGGCGGGGTTTTTCTTTGCCTCTTAGGCACACAAATTTGCCTTCGATCCAATCGACACCGGCCAGAAAAACGCTAGAATATCCTTATGCCCTATAGCTGGACACAAAGATCGGACACGGAACAGGAACTGAGGTTGTGGCCCCATAACTCGCTGCCGCCCCGCTGGGCTGTGCGAGTGGTACTAGCGGTGTTTCTGTTTGGCCTGATCCCGCTTATGGCGGTGCTCGGGTCCCCCCTTTTGTGGGGGCTGCTGCCGTTCCTGTTGATCTCGGTCCTTGGACTATGGCTTGCGATACAGGCCAACTACCGCGCCCGCAGTGTGTTCGAGGTTCTGACACTTACCAAGGTGCAAGCTCGGTTGGTGCACCACAACCCTAGGCACGGCAAACAGGAGTGGAGCTGCAACCGCTATTGGGCCCGCCCCGAAATGCACAAGCATGGCGGACCCGTACCCAACTATGTCACCCTCATCGGTGACGGGCGCGAGGTTGAGATTGGCGCGTTTCTGACCGAAGAAGAACGGATCGCCCTATACGACGATCTGAATCTAAAACTGCGCGACCCGGTCGCGCAGTAGATGCGGAGTTAGGATGCTATTTTGGTCAGCACCCGCCGCTGGCCACAGCGCAGAGCTGATCCTTGACCATTGGACCGACCTTGCCGAAATCCATCTGACCGGTATAGCGCGTCTTCAACTCGCCCATGACTTTGCCCATATCGCGGATCGAGCCTGCCCCTGTAGTAGTAATCGCGGTCTGGATCGCTTGCGAGACCTCGTCCTCGTCCAACTGCTTGGGCAGGAATTCCTCGATTACCTCGACTTCGCGCAGTTCACGCTCGGCCAGGTCCAGCCGTCCGCCCTCTTCATAGGCGCGGGCGCTTTCCTTGCGCTGCTTGGTCATTTTGCCAAGGATTTCAAGCACCTCGGAATCGCCGCATCCCTTGGCCTCTTCATTGTCCGAAGCGCGCGAGGCGATGTCGCGATCCTTGATCGCAGCGTTGATCAACCGCAGCGTCGACAGACGCTCGGCCTCCTTGTCTTTCATTGCTTGCTTCAGGGCAGAGTTCACCCGTGATCGCATATCCATATGATCTGTCCATCCCCATGGAAAAGGAACCCCGACCATATCGAAACAAAAAGCGTGACACAACAGGGGTCAACAACAGTTAAGTTATTGATTTATTTACATAGCCCAAAAATTGAACAGGCTTGACCCAAACGCGTAACCCCCTTAGGTATGCGCCGGTTTACCTTGCAGGAGAGTCGCGCCATGGCCCAGAACACCCCGTCCAAGCCCACCGCATGTCTGGCATTGGCCGACGGAACCCTGTTCTACGGGATCGGCTTTGGCGCCACCGGCCAAACTGTTGCCGAGCTGTGTTTCAACACCGCCATGACCGGCTATCAAGAGATCATGACCGACCCCTCTTATGCCGGTCAGATCGTAACCTTCACCTTCCCGCATATTGGCAATGTCGGCGTAAACCCCGAGGATGACGAAACCGGCGACCCCGTCGCGGCGGGCATGGTGGTCAAGTGGGACCCGACCGAGCCCTCCAACTGGCGCTCGGCCGAAGAACTGAAGACATGGCTTGCACGCCGTGGCCGTATTGCCATCGGTGGCGTCGACACCCGCCGCCTGACCCGCGCCATCCGCCAACAAGGCGCACCCCATGTAGCGCTGGCCCATGACCCCGAAGGGAATTTCGACATCGAAGCGTTAGTCGCTGCCGCGCGCGGCTTTGCCGGGTTGGAGGGAATGGATTTGGCCAAGGACGTCACTTGCGCACAAAGCTATCGCTGGGATGAAATGCGTTGGGCCTGGCCGGACGGGTACACACGCCAGGAAGCACCGGTGCACAAGGTTGTCGCCATCGACTACGGCGCAAAGCGGAACATTCTGCGGTGCCTGGCCTCGTCGGGCTGTGACGTAACCGTCCTCCCTGCCACTGCAACAGCTGCCGAAGTGCTGGCCCATAACCCTGACGGCGTGTTTCTGTCCAACGGCCCCGGCGACCCGGCGGCAACCGGCGAATATGCCGTTCCGATGATCAAAGAAGTTCTTGACACTACCGACTTGCCCGTTTTCGGCATTTGTCTGGGCCACCAGATGCTGGCGCTGGCCCTGGGCGGTCAGACGGTCAAGATGAACCACGGCCACCACGGCGCGAACCACCCCGTCAAGGATCTGGAGACCGGCAAGGTCGAGATCACCTCGATGAACCACGGGTTTGCAGTGGATGCGCAGTCCTTGCCCGAAGGCGTGGTCGAAACCCACCGCTCGCTGTTTGACGGGTCGAACTGTGGTATCCGCATGTCCGACCGGCCTGTCTATTCGGTGCAATACCACCCCGAAGCGTCACCCGGCCCGCAGGACAGTTTCTACTTGTTTGAACGTTTCGCGCAGGCGATGGCCGCGCAAAAAGCACAGGCATAACACAAGCGAATCAAGGTTAACCGCTTGTTAACCTTAATGGATGAACCCTGACACCGGCCAAACGTGTCAGGGTTTTTTCGTGGTTGAACTGAACTTACAACATTTCGCACGCGCCGCGCCCATTCCGACGCGGGTCAGGCGGCCTCTGGGCACGTGTCTGCGCGACCGGGGCCTGATCACGCCGGATCAGTTAGAAAAAGCACTGCACCTTCAAGCGCGACAACAGGCACCGCTGGGTGAGATTCTGGTGACCGAGGGCTGGGTCAGCCGCGACGACGTTTTGCGCGCCTTAGCGGATCAAACCGGATTGCAGGTGGCGAACCTGTCCGAGACACCGGCGCAGGATGGGCTCTGCCAGATCAAACCCATCGAATTCTGGTTGCAACACAATGTCATCCCCTGGAAACAGAGTGGTCCAATCCTGCTGATTGCCACCGCACGCCCTGACCGTTTCGACGCAATCCGCGATGCGATGCAGGATCAGGATTGCGCCATTGTGCCGGTGCTGTGTTCCTCCGGCGCGATTGACCAGGAAATCGCCCGCATTTACGCGCAGGACCTGGCTGAAAAGGCGGAAACCCGCGTGTCCGAGGATCAAAGCTGCCGGTCCTGGAGCTTGCGGGCCCGCACCGGCACAACGGTGATGCTGTTGACCCTGATGACTGGCTTTCTGGTCTGCCCGACACTGGGGCTATCAGTCCTTGTCGGCGCGGCTGTCGGGTCACTGGTTTTGTTTCTATGCCTTCGGCTGGCCGGGTTGTTGGCCTATTTCAAGCCCGTCCCGCAGCCACCGCGCTTACCGAAGGGCAAGCTGGATCGCCTGCCCTGCGTGTCGATCATGGTGCCCCTCTACAAGGAACGCGAAATCGCGGATGCTCTGATCCGCCGTCTGCACCGCCTGACCTATCCCAAAGCCTTGCTGGACATCATTCTGGTGCTTGAGCAGTCTGACGACGTCACACGCGAAACGCTGTCTCGAGTCGATCTACCAAGCTGGATCAGAACGATCGAGGTGCCCGCCCTGAACGGCCTGACCACTAAACCCCGAGCGATGAACTATGCGCTGGACTTTTGCCGGGGCGACATTCTAGGCGTCTGGGACGCTGAGGACGCGCCACAACCCGACCAGATCGAGCGGGTCGTGCGCCAGTTTGCGCAGGCTGATGACAATGTGGTGTGCCTGCAAGGTGTCTTGGACTACTACAACCCGCGCACCAACTGGCGTTCGCGCTGCTTTACCATCGAATATAACAGTTGGTTCCGGGTCATCCTGCAAGGCATCGCGCGCATGGGCCTTGTAGTGCCATTGGGCGGCACAACCTTCTTCTTCCGCCGCGATAAGCTTTTGGAACTGGGCGGCTGGGACGCCCACAACGTCACCGAGGATGCCGACCTTGGTGTCCGTCTTAGCCGCGCCGGATACCGGACCGAGATGGTCGATACAACCACCTATGAAGAGGCCAATTTCCGCACCTGGCCCTGGGTGAAGCAACGCTCACGCTGGCTCAAGGGGTTCATGGTCACATATCTGGTGCACATGCGGTCGCCCCTGCGCCTGCTGGCCGAACTGGGCCCGCTGCGATTTCTGGGCGTGCAAGCGTTTTTCCTCGGCACGGTCGGGCAGTTCTTGCTGGCCCCTGCCTTGTGGCTGTTCTGGCTTACAACCCTGGGCCTGACCAGCCCGCTGGATCAGGTCATGCCCGGCGACATCCAGATAGGTCTGATTTACCTGTTCATCACAGCCGAGATCATCAACCTGATTACCGGAATGCTCGCCGTCGCCGCGCGTGAGAGGCGGTTTCTAATGCCCTGGGTCCCGACCATGCCACTATATTTCCCTTTGGGCGTTCTGGCGGCATATAAGGCGCTGTGGGAACTGGTGATCAATCCATTCTTCTGGGACAAGACCCAGCATGGTCAGGCCCATGAAGAAACCGCGCCCTGATCAGGATTCGCGCCGAACAGCATCCTGTTTCAGCCGTGTCATGAAGGCGACCGAGATATGCTCCTTCAACGCGCGAGCCGCGGCCTCTTCATCGCGCGTAGCGATGGCGTCGACGATGCTCTTGTGTTCGTTCTGAGCGATCTCTCCCCGTCCCTGCACAGCCAGCGAGGTGGTCGCCATCAGCGCCATGGTGCGGTGCACAAGGTCCAGTTGCTGCACCAGATAGCGATTGTGCGACGCCAGATGGATCTGTTCGTGAAAACGTCGATTGGCACGCGACAGCGCGGTCGGGTCATCGACCAGCGCATCGTCAGCAGCGACCATATCCTGCAGCACCTTGATCTCTTCCTCGGTGGCGTGTTTTGCCGCCAGACTGGCTGCCAGCCCCTCCAACTCGCGCCGTACCACGTACAGCTCGGCCATCTGGTTGTGGTCCAGCGAGGCCACAATCAGAGACCGCCCGTCCCGCTCAAGCAGCGATTGCGTCTCAAGTCGTTGCAACGCCTCGCGGATGGGCGTGCGAGATACGCCGAAACGCTCTGCCAGCTCGCTTTCGACCAAACGGTCGCCGGGTTTATACACACCCACGTCTATCGCTTCGAGTATCAGGCTGTAGGCGTCCCTGTTGGACTGTTTGGACTGGGGCATGGGGTGGTTCGTCTCCTCGTTCGAACCTGTCTATCCGTCACCGCCCCTTCGGATCAAGTGTGGCATTGAAATCCGCTGGCGCGCAGCCTAAACCAAGCCCATGGTCAAACCCGCCTTTTCTCACGTCACCCAATGGGTGTTCGATCTGGATAACACCCTCTACCCGCCCCATATGCGCCTGTTCGATCAGATCGAGGTGCTGATGACCGACTACGTGGTGCAGGCCATCGGCGTCGACCGGGCCGAGGCGGATCGGCTGCGCGGCCATTACTGGCGCGAATACGGCACCACGCTGGCCGGTCTGATGGCCGAGCATGATCTGGACCCCGATCCCTATCTGCACGCGGTTCACCAGGTCGACATGAGCCATATGGACCCCGACGCGGAACTGGCCGACCACATCCGTTCTCTGCCCGGCCGCCGTATCGTCTATACCAATGGTAGCGCGCCCTATGCCGAGCGGGTTCTGGCGGCACGCGGTCTGAGCGGGCTGTTTGATGCGATCTATGGGATCGAACATGCGGGCTATCGACCAAAGCCCCAGAAAGCTGCGTTCGAGGCAATCTTTGCCAAGGACGGGATCGACGCCAAACAAGCCGCCATGTTCGAAGATGACCCGCGCAATTTGGCCGCTCCGCATGCGATGGGAATGCGCACCGTCCACGTCGCGCCCGAGCCGCAAGAGGCCGATCACATCCATCATCACACCGACGACCTGACCGCGTTTCTGGCCCGCCTGCGATAGGCTGTCACACTGCGACCATCTGTGTATTTCGCGGGTGCAGCATCGCCCCTATATGCGCCTCAGCGACGAACAGAATCGGAGAAAACCATGAGCGCGATCGAGGTCCCTCGGCGCCTGCCCATCTGGCAGCGCCTGTTGTTTGCGATCCCCCTGTTTGGCTGGATGGCCAAGGACGTGGCCCAGAGCGACGGTGAGGATTGGGGTTATACGGCCCTGGCGATCTTCAGCATGTGGGGGTGTTCCATCTTGTTGTTCGGCCTGCCGGGTCTCTACATTCCCGCCGTGATGATGGTGCCGGTGATGTTCCTGATCCTCATCCTGATTTCACGCGGGTAAGGCACGGGACAGGATGTCACTTAGCACCCCGCACAGAACCGCACTAGGTTCTGCCCAAACGGAGGCCAAGCCCATGACAGATAGCTGTGACATCCTGATTTCAGGCGGTGGAATCGCCGGTTTGACCGCTGCGGCGGCTTTCGGAACAGCCGGGTTCGACGTGATCTGCGTCGACCCCACCCCTCCGGTGACGGAACGCGACGTGGACGGGTCCGACATGCGGACCACGGCCTTCCTGCAACCGGCGCACGGGCTTTTGGATCAATGCGGGCTGTGGGCGCGACTGGATGCCCATGCCGCCCCGCTGCAGATCATGCGCATCGTGGACGCGGGCGGAGATGTGCCCGAACCCCGCGTCGTGCGTGATTTCAACGCCGCCGATATCTCGGACCAGCCCTTCGGATGGAACCTGCCCAACTGGCTGTTGCGGCGCGAGATGGTGGCGCGTTTGGCCGAACTGCCCAACGTGGATTTTCGCCCCGGCACCGGCACGGTCAGCCTGTTCACTCGCACCAATGAAGCGCGCGTGAGCTTGAGCGACGGCAGCCGTATCCGCTGCAAGCTGGTCGTGGCCGCAGACGGGCGCAATTCGCCCATGCGCGAGGCGGCGGGCATCCAGATCCACACCACGCGCTACGGCCAAAAGGCTCTGGCCTTTGCCGTCACGCATCCGATCCCACACGAAAACGTCTCGACCGAAATACACCGTTCAGGCGGGCCGTTCACACTGGTTCCCCTGCCCGACTGGCAGGGTCAGCCTTCGTCGGCGATTGTGTGGATGGAGCGTGGGCCGCGTGCAGTTGAATTGCTGAACACTGAACCCGACGCGTTCGAGGCGCTGATGACCGAACGGTCCTGCGGGTTGTTCGGGCCGCTGAAACTGGCCTCGCGCCGGACGATCTGGCCGATCATCAGCCAATCGGCCGAGCGCCTGTCAGGCGAGCGTATCGCCCTGATGGCCGAGGCCGCCCATGTGGTTCCGCCCATCGGCGCACAGGGGCTGAACATGTCCTTGGGCGATCTGCGCAGCCTTCTAGACCTTGCGCAAGCCCGCCCCGAGGGGCTGGGCGACGCGCAGATGTTGGACACCTATCACAAGTCCCGCCACACCGAGATCGAGATGCGCGTGAAGGGAATCGACCTGCTGAACCGCGCCTCGATGATCGAGGCACGGCCGCTGCGTGACGCACGAGCGATGGGGTTGAATGCGCTCTATTCCCTGCCGCCGGTGCGCAAGACGCTGATGCAGATGGGTCTGGGCGTGCGCTGACCCGCGCCTAGATCACCTGATCCAGCACGCGCTTCAGACGTGCGATTGTGCCATCCACATCATAGAGCTTGTCCAACCCGAACAGACCCAAACGGAAAGTACTGAACCCCTCGGGCTCATCACATTGCAGAGGCACGCCCGCCGCAATCTGCATCCCCAAAGCCGCAAATTTCTTGCCGTTCTGCACTTCGGGGTCGCCCGTGTAGCTGACAACAACGCCCGGCGCGCCGAACCCATCAGCCGCGACCGAGACAACGCCCTTGTCCTTCAGCATCGCGCGGACGCCATTGCCCAACGCCCACTGCGCCTCGCGTAGCTTTTCAAACCCATAATCACGGGTTTCAAGCATCGTGTCCCGGAAATCCTTCAGCGAATCCGTCGGCATCGTCGCGTGATAGGCGTGACCACCGCCCTCATAGGCCTGCATGATCTGCCGCCACTTTTTCAGATCCACGGCGAAACTGTCCGAATTGGTCTGTTCCAACCGCGTCTCGGCCCGTTCGGATAGCATCACCAGACCCGCGCAAGGCGTTGCGCTCCACCCTTTCTGCGGGGCCGAGATCAGGACGTCCACGCCTGTCGCCTTCATGTCGACCCAAGCACAGCCCGACGCAATACAATCCAGCACCATCAGCGCGCCGACCTCATGCGCCGCCGCAGCCATGGCGGTCACGTAATCGTCCGGTAGAATAACCCCGGCCGACGTTTCCACATGCGGAGCAAAAACCACATCTGGGCGCTGATCGCGAATGGTCGCCACGACCTCGTCAATCGGTGCCGGCGCGAAAGGAGACGGGCTGGAATTGCCGGTTTGCCGCGCCTTGAGCACAGTGGCCGAGGCCGTCAACCCGCCGGTCTCGATGATCTGGCTCCAGCGATACGAGAACCAACCGTTGCGCACGACCACCACGTTTGCGTTGCGGGCAAACTGCCGCGCCACAGCTTCCATGCCATAGGTGCCGCCACCGGGGATGACCGCCACGCCATAGGCATTGTAAACACCGCGCAACATGTCCGAGATGTCGCGCATGACCTGCTGAAACTGTGCGGACATGTGGTTCAGAGATCGGTCAGTGAACACCACCGAAAACTCCTCAAGCCCATTGGGATCAACAGTATCCAAGAGCGCTGGCATATTTTGTCCTTTCGATTTTCACCCGACCACCTGAGGGTCAGTCCCGGCTATTGACCCTACGGAAGATGGTAACTTCAACAAAAAAATTACTTTTTTCTCTTTCAATCGGGCACTAAATGACGCCAAACAGTGTCAGCCGCCCTTTACACCCTGACGTGTTTCTGACCAGATACGCACACTTTGAAGCAGAAAGGTATTTCTAATCGTGACGGCGCAAAAGCGGATCAGTTTTCAGGTTGTACGTGACGAAGTAAAGCGGCGTATCGAAACCCGTATCTGGCCACAGGGGTCGCTGCTACCAACGGAAACGCAATTGGCCGAGGAGTTCAATTGCGCGCGGGCGACGGTGAACCGGGCGCTGCGTGAATTGGCAGATCAGGGTTTTGTCGAACGCAAACGTAAAAGCGGCACGCGCGTTAAAAAAGAGCCGAGCAAACATGCTAAGCTGGAGTTCTCGCTGGCGCGTCAGTCGGTTGAAAGCCAGAACTCAACCTATCGATACGCTCTTGTCGAAAGGAATGTGGTCCCCAGCCCGGGTTGGTTGGCATCGCAGCTTAGCGTATCGCCTGATGTAAAAGTTCTGCACGTCATCTGTATGCACTACGCTGACAACCGGCCTTTTCAGCTTGAAGAACGCTGGATCAATATCGACGCCGTCCCCGAGGTCGAGCACGCCAATCTGAACGATCACGGCCCGCATGAATGGCTGCTGAACGCAGCCCCCTTTACCGAGGCCGAGGTGGCGTTCTGCGCAATTTCTGCTGATGGACGGCTGGCAGAGTTCATGGGCACGACGGCGGGGACCTCGATGATTCAGCTTGAGCGGACGACATGGAAAGATGGTCAACCCATGACATTTGCTCGGATGACGCACCATCCCGGCTATTGCATCAGAACCAAATACTGACTAGCCGATCGGCCCCGGCAAGCGTTCTTCACTGAGCAAAACATTGGCCTCGACATCGCCTGCACCGGGGAGGGTCATGATCCGACGGCGCAGCACCCGTTCGAAATCGGCCAGATCGCGCGCCACGACGCGCAGACGGTAGTCATATAGTCCCAGAACATGCTCGACCGTCTGAACCTCGGGGATGGCGCTGACGGCACGTTCGAAATCCTCCAGGCTGATCTGACCCTTGCGGGCCAGTTTGACGCCCAGAAACACCGTAACTCCAAACCCAAGCGCCTCGGCGGTTAGGCGCAGGCGCCGGCCTTTGATAACCCCTGCGTCTTCCAGACGACGGATGCGCCTCCATGTGGCGGGTTGGGACAGGCCCAGTTTGCGTCCCAGCGCCCCGGCGCTTTGGGATGCGTCCCGCACGAGCGCACGCAGAATTTTGCGGTCGATTTCATCCAACTCGTTCATACCGGCAGCACCACGTCGCTTTTGACCCGCGCGATATGCATCAACGCTTCGATATCCGCGATATGCGGCAAGGTGAGGATCTGATCGCGGTAGAGCTGCTGATAGTGCGACATGTCCCGCGCCAACACGGACAGGCGTACATCGACACGACCCAAAAAGGTCTGAATCTCGATCACTTCGGCCACGCTACGCGCGGCTGCGGTGAATTCGTCAAACGCACGGGGCTGGGTCTTGTCCAAAGTCACCCGCAACGAGACCTCGACAGCATAGCCTAAAGCCGACCAGTCTATGACGGCCTCCTGCCCCTCTATAATGCCAGCCTCCTGCATTTTTTCGATCCTGCGCCAGCACAGGCTTGTGCTGATGCGCGCGCGTTCCGCCAATTCTGCGGTCGAGAGGCTGGGATCGGCCTGAAAATGCCGCAGTAATCTGCGATCGACATCATCTAGCATGATTTTTTCACCAAGGAGTTAAAGCGAGAATAAATTCTCACGCCTGCCGGAATAATTCAAGTAAAACACCATCGCCTTCCCTGGCATGAGCCAGTAGAACCATCCTCAATCGAAAACAGAAAGGACCGGCGACATGCGCGTCTACTACGATCGCGATTGCGACATCAACCTGATCAAAGACAAGAAAGTGGCGATCTTGGGCTATGGCTCGCAAGGTCACGCCCACGCGCTGAACCTGCGCGACTCGGGTGCGAAGAACCTTGTTGTGGCGCTGCGCGAAGGCTCGGCCTCGGCCAAGAAAGCCGAAGCCGAAGGTCTGACCGTAATGGGTATCGCCGAAGCCGCCGCCTGGTGTGACCTGATCATGTTCACCATGCCCGATGAACTGCAGGCCGAAACCTACAAGAAATACGTGCATGACAACATCAAGCCCGGCGCGGCCATCGCGTTCGCCCATGGCCTGAACGTCCACTTTGGCCTGATTGAGCCGAAAGAAGGCGTCGACGTCATTATGATGGCCCCCAAAGGTCCCGGCCACACCGTGCGCGGCGAATACGTCAAAGGCGGTGGCGTGCCCTGTCTGGTGGCCGTCGACAAGGACGAAACCGGCAAGGCGCTGGAAATCGGCCTGTCCTATTGCTCGGCCATCGGTGGCGGTCGCTCGGGCATCATCGAGACCAACTTCCGCGAAGAATGCGAAACCGACCTGTTCGGCGAGCAGGCCGTTCTGTGCGGCGGTCTGGTTGAGCTGATCCGCTGCGGCTTTGAAACACTGGTCGAAGCCGGTTATGCGCCCGAAATGGCCTATTTCGAGTGTCTGCACGAAGTGAAGCTGATCGTGGACCTGATCTATGAAGGCGGCATCGCGAACATGGACTACTCGATCTCGAACACGGCTGAGTACGGCCAGTACGTCACCGGCCCGCGTATTCTGAAATACGACGAGACCAAAGCGCGTATGAAAGAGGTTCTCAGCGACATTCAGCAGGGCAAGTTCGTCCGCGACTTCATGCTGGAGAACGCCGTTGGCCAGCCGACCATCAAAGCGTCGCGCCGCGCCAATGACGAGCATATGATCGAGGAAACCGGTGCAAAACTGCGCGCCATGATGCCCTGGATCTCGGCCGGTAAAATGGTCGACAAAGAAAAGAACTGATCCCCACGGGATCACGCGAAAGGGCGGCCTTCGGGTCGCCTTTTTTGTCCCAATCGGAGGCCGCGCATGGTCGATCAACCCACATCCCGCGACTGGAGCGGCGTCATCGCACTTGGCCTGATATGGGGCGGCACCTTCATGGTCGTGGCTATGGCGTTGGAAGGGTACGGCCCCGTCACGGTTGCAACCGCGCGGACCACTTTGGGGGCAGTCACTTTGTTGGCAATGATGGCTGTGACTGGTCGCAAATTGCCTGCGGGCGATGCCAAGCTGTGGTCCTTCATTGCCATCATCGGCCTGCTATCGACCGCGTTGCCCTTTCTGTTGCTGAGCTGGGGGCAGCAATATGTGCCTTCGGCCTTTGCGGGGCTGTCGATGGCAGCGATTCCACTAATGGTACTACCGCTGGCGCATTTCTTCTCGGACGAGCCGTTGAATCTACGCAGATTTCTGGGCGTATCGCTGGGTTTTTCCGGGGCATTGGTGCTGATCGGCCCAGGTCTAACGCAGATCGGACAAGGCACGGAACCGCTGGCGCAACTGGCCTGTATCGGAGCGGCGCTTTGTTATTCCTGCGCATCGATCTTCACTCGACGTTGCCCACCGATTGATCCGGTCGCGTTGGCGGCATTGTCGCTGATGGTGGGGGCGGTTCTGTTGCTGCCCGTCATGCTGCTGACCGAGGGCATCCCGCAGTGGCAGGGCACGCGCCCCGGTCTGGCAATCATTGCGCTTGGCCTTCTACCCACTGCCTTCGCCACCCTATTGCGCGTGTCCATTATCCGTAGCGCGGGGTCGGTATTCCTGACGCTGGTTAACTATCAGGTGCCCATCTGGTCGATGGTCTTTGGCGCATGGATTCTGTCTGAGGCGTTGCCGCTGAGATTCTTCATCGCGCTGGCCATGATCCTGACCGGGCTGGCGATCAGCCAATGGTTCAGCCTACGCCGAATGCTGATTGGGCGTTAACCGGCGACAGCCTCGACCTCGGCGACGATGCCATCAACGACTTGGGTCAGCAGCGCATCGTCCTCGCATTCGACCATGACGCGGATCAGTGGCTCGGTCCCCGATTTGCGGATCAGCAAGCGCCCCTGCCCGTTCAGACGCGCCTCGGCATCAGCGATGGCCGCTTTGACGTTCGCAGTATCGAGCGGCGTTTGCCCTTCGCCGTAGCGCACATTCTTAAGTAATTGCGGGACCGTTTCGAATTGCACCGCAAGTTCCGAGGCTTTGCGGCCCGAATGCACCATCTCGGCCAGAAAATGCAGCCCCGCCATCAACCCGTCACCAGTGGTGGCATAGTCACTCATGACGATATGGCCAGATTGTTCGCCGCCCAGATTGAACCCGCCTTCGCGCATCCGTTCGACGACATAGCGGTCTCCAACCGCCGTCCGTTCCAACCGCAACCCAAGCGCGTTCAAATGCCGTTCCAACCCCAGATTGGACATAACTGTCGCCACCAAAGCACCGCCTTTAAGGCGGTCAGCCTCGGCCCAGCTCCCGGCCAGCAGAGCCATCAACTGGTCGCCATCCGCAACCTGCCCGTGTTCATCGACCATAACGACCCGGTCCGCATCGCCATCCAGACAGATGCCTACATCGGCACCATGGGCCACAACCGTCTCAGCCGCGAGTTGAGGTTTGGTCGAGCCGCAATTCAAGTTGATGTTTTTACCGTTTGGCGTGACGCCAACCGGGATGACCTCGGCCCCCAACTCCCAAAGAACCTCGGGCGCGGTGCGGTGGGCGGCCCCGTTGGCGCAATCAACCACCACCTTCAACCCATCCAGCCGAAGATCGCGCGACAGCGAGGATTTGACTCGCTCACCATAACGGAACCGCGCATCGTCCACCCGGCGCGCGCGGCCAATATTTTGCGCTTGCGCGGGTTTGACACCCTCTTCGATCAGACGCTCGATCTCAATCTCAGCCTGATCCGACAGTTTGAACCCGTCCGGGCCAAAGAACTTGATGCCGTTATCCTCGGCCGGGTTGTGGCTGGCCGAGATCATCACGCCCAGATCCGCCCGCATCGATCGCGTCATCAATCCAACCGCAGGCGTCGGCACCGGCCCCAGCAACAACACGTTCATCCCGGTCGAGGTCAGCCCCGCTGTCAGCGCATTTTCCAGCATGTACCCGGACAGGCGCGTGTCCTTGCCAATAACCACGCGGTGCGCACCGGATTGATCGCGGCGGAAATACCGGCCTACGGCCGCTCCCATGCGCAGGGCCATCTCAGCCGTGATCGGATGGGTATTGGCAGTGCCCCGCACCCCGTCGGTTCCGAACAGCTTGCGCATTGGTCTCTCTCCGTCGTTTCTTGCCTGCGACCGGATTACCGGACGGCAGCCCACAGACGCAAGGCCTGAGCGGTCTCAGCCACGTCGTGAACCCGCAGGATCTGTACCCCTTGTGCCAGACCAGCCAGCCCAACCGCAATCGAACCGGGCGCGCGGGCGTCCTTGCGCGTCTCTTTGCCGATCTGCCCGATGAACCCCTTGCGCGACACACCCAATAGGATTGGGCATCCCAACCCGTGAAACAGGCTGAGATTGCGCAACAGAGTTGCGTTGTGGTCCACGGACTTGCCAAAACCGATACCCGGATCGACAATGATCTGGTTGCGGTTCAGACCAAGGGCCTCCAGATACTGCACCTGATCGTTCAAGAAGTCATACACGTCTAGCAGCACGTCATTATATCTGGGATCGTCCTGCATGTTGGTCGGGTCGCCCTGCATATGCATGACGCAGACCGGTGCCCCAACTTCTGCGCAGAACGGGGCCAAGTCTGGATCGAAAGTAAAGCCCGAGACATCGTTGATCAGGCCAGCCCCCGCCTGCCACGCCGCCTTTGCGACGCTGGCTTTGCGCGTGTCGATCGAAATCAGCGCTTTGGTCCGCTCGCAGATCGCTTGGATCAGGGGCTTGGTGCGGGCGATCTCTTCGTCCTCTGGGACAAACGCGGCTCCGGGTCGGGTGGATTCGCCGCCGATATCCAGGATCGTCGCATCTTGCCCAACCATTTGCTCCGCCGCGTCCCGGGCAGTTTGCACCGAATTGTGTACCCCACCGTCCGAGAAACTGTCTGGCGTTGCATTCAAGATGCCCATGATGTGCGGGCAGTTCATATCCAGCCCTGCAATGGGCGCGCGGGGACGCGAAAGGATGGCCAGAATCTCATCAGGCACGTCCTGCACTGCGACAACAGAGGCGTTTTCCGTCCGTCTCAAGCGTTCCACATGGGTAAACCACAGCGCTTGTCCGGCCAAAGTCACGGCCCCTTCAGGACGCCGAGCGCCGTTCTGAACCAAAGGTCTGTAGTAGGTGGTCACAGTTGCGCCTGATCCACAGAGACAGCGCGCAATGGTGTTTTAGGGTCGTCTGGCAGTGCGCCTCCAATGACCATCATCTCGCTGGCTTCAAATGTGGCCGCAAACCAGGCCGCCAGCGCCACCGCGTCCGACGGCGCGGCCGAGGGACCATCAACCGCATCCAGCACGATCTTGGACGGGGCCCAAACGCAAATCTGCCCGTTCTTCATCGCCCAATCCAGCTCGGTCCGGGTCGAGACAACAACGCAGCGGTGATCCCGCGCGGCCAGAACCCAGGCATTTTGTTCGATCGCCAAAAGATCGATCCGACGCTGGGTCATCGCATGACCCGTCTGGGGAACAGCCAAGTCTGCACTTCCAACGCACAGGATAAGCGGGCGTTGCCGGTTCTCAAGCTGGTCGATCCAACCGGTTAGATTGCCCGAGGCAATCGCCTCGTTCGACAGGAAGACAAGACGTGGATGGGGACGTTCTTCCTCGACCACGTCGTGGTGCACAGCATCCTTGCCACGCACAATCTCGACCCCCAGTGCGCCAGGCCCGCGATCCAGTTTTTCAATTCGAACAAAAGCTTTTACAGCCTGCGGTTCAAGCAAAATACGCTCGGCAACACGCTCTGCCAATGTTTCCAGCAGGTTCAACCGCTCGGCAGCCAGTTCAAAGGCAATCGCCTCGGTCACGCGGTCATAGGACAGGATGCGGTCAACATCGTCATCAATCGCATCGGTCAAAGGCCGCACCTCGACCACAATGTTGAAGCAGATGCGCTGTGTGGTCCCACGTTCGGCCTGAAAGGCACCGATCTCGACCTCAACAATGTGATCCCTCAGCGAGATTCGATCCAAAGGCTCTCCGGCGGCCATCGCTTCGGACCGTTCCGAAGGGTGCGCAAAGGCGAGGCGGATTTCAGAACTCATAAGACGGACCTTCTCGGGCATTGGGACTGATCTGCCCAAATTAGACATTGCGGGCGCGTATAGCACCGCAACAAACGCCTTTCCAGTCGTCGAATGCGTCGTCAGGTGACGCGAAACCAGCTCATCATCCCCGATGCGGCATGGCCCAACATGTGACAATGCAACAGCCAACTGCCCGGATTATCCGCAACCAGAGCGACCTGTCGGGTTTGCCCCCGCCCCAGCAGGACGGTGTCGCGCCACGGACCAAGGCTGCCATCCGACAAGATGATACGGAAATGATGGCCATGCATGTGCATCGCATGGGGAAACGCCGTCTGGTTGGCAAACTTGATCTGGTGGGTTTCCCCCAGTCGGGTGTCCAGAAACGGGTCCTTGGGGCGTTCAGCATATCCGTTCAACGCCCAAAACCGCCCAAGTTGGGCCAGTTCCTGCCCCGTCAGCTCGGTTTCGCCCAGCTTGGCCGAGCTGAGCCAACGCATCGCGCCGCCCTGCATCTCCATCCGATGCAGTGGTGCACTATCCGTGGATATCACCGGCAGAGGATTGGGCGGCAGCGCCGCGATGCCGGATCGCACCGCTCTGCCCGCACCCGACACGTCAAAGCGGACCAGGCCGAAACCACCGTCACGCTCAAAGCTGACAAGGCTGGCGGTTTCTGAGGCCAAGGCGCGCACGTCAACGATCATGTCTGCCCGTTGCGCCGGCCCCAGCGGGAAGGTGTCGGTAATCTCCAGCGGGGTCTCCAACGGCATCCCGTCCAGCGCCACGATCCAGCCGGTCAGCCCATCTATACCCAGATCGAATATCCGAGCATTCGAGGCGTTGATCAGACGCAGGCGCAGCCGCTCGGCCGCACCCACCTGATACGAGGGATCCAACTGACCATTTACGGTAATGATATTACCCAGCCGCCCGGCATGGCTGAGGTCATGTCCATTGTCGAAATCATCCGTTATCTGCCCGGTTTCCTGGTCCAGCCGCCAGTCATCCAGCATCAACGTCAGATCCCGATCGACGTCTGGCGCGTCAGGCTCTTCGACGATCAGCGGGCCATAAAGGCCACGGGCCACCTGTTCAACCGTGCGATTGTGTGAGTGATACCAATAGGTTCCGGCATCAGGGACAGCAAAGTCATAGTCGAACGCGCCCCCGGACTCGATGACATCCTGCGTCAGCCCCGGCACACCGTCCATCGCATTGTCAATTCGAATGCCGTGCCAATGCACTGACGTGGCCTGAGGCAGAGCATTCGACACCCTGCGCTGCACGCGCCCGCCTTGCGGTACGCGGATTTCTGTACCCGGTACGGTTCCGCCAAAGCCCCAAACCGGTGTTTTCGGGAATTCCACCGGCGCAATCTGTTGCGCCGCTTCGCGCGCCACTAGTTCTGGAAACGCAGCCAAGCCCACTTTTGGAAAGGCAGATAGGGCAGCAGACGCGCCCAGGAATTGTCGACGGTTAAACAGCATTATGAGCCTCCTGGCCCATAACATAGATCATCCAACGCCCCGCGCCATCAGGGTTCCAGCGCGGGTGCGTCAGTTAGTTGCTAGCCGTCCGATAATTGTGGCGATAGAAAATATGCACACCAATCCGAGCCGTTTCCTTGTAGACCCGCGCCCAGGACGGTTTCACCGCCTTGGTATGATAATGGGTCGCCCCTTCGGTCAGCGCATCGCTGAGGCCGTCAATCGCGGCACGGGCTACTTTGGACACCCGCTCATAGGCTTTTTTCTCTCGGATCACTTCCTTGCGGCCATCACAAGTATAAGTGAACTGGCACTGGTATTTCTTGCCGGTCCCTTGCTTGATCACCCCACACAGCGTGTCCGGAAAGCGGCTGCTGTCTACACGGTTCATGATGACCTCAGCCACGGCAAATTGACCGCGCACGCTTTCCCCACGCGCTTCGAAGTAAAGCGCCTCGGCCAGGCATTTGAAGTGCTCATCCCCGGTTGCGGCGGGCTGGTCATCCAGCCAGTCCTTGGAGTAGGATATTTTCTGCTGTTCAAGTACCTTTCGGGGCTTGAACAAATTCAAGTATTCGCGGAAGTTTTGACCGGGCAGTTCAGTCCGAGTCACAAGTTCACGCTTGGCAGTATCAGTGGTTTCCCTCTCAGCGACGGAAACACTTGGCAGCACGGTTGCCGCCAATGTGGCAGCAGCCAGTATGTATCGTAGCATTCAGATAACCTCGCACAGGCACATTCGGCGCCATACCCTCCCCCGGCGGGCGCGACGAGGCTCATACCGAATTGAATCGGAAACGTCCAGTTTTCTAAAAAAAGCAAGTGGAAAATCGCCGTAACGTCAAAAATATATGACGACGGTGTGATTTGTTTCCTACTAATCCTAGCGGACTGTGCCGCTGTCAACCCCCAAGTCTGGACGAAATCGCCAGTTGCGCGGCAGCCAGCCGAGCGACCGGGACCCGGAAGGGTGAACAGGAGACATAGTCGAATCCAAGCGCACGGCAGATGGCGATTGATTCGGGGTTTCCGCCATGTTCACCACAGACCGATAGGGTCACGTCCGGTTTAACTTGCCGCCCCCTCTCAGCGCCCAGTTTCAGCAGTTCTCCCACGCCATCCGAATCCAACACGTGGAATGGGTCTTCGGCGAATACACCCTGCTGGACATAGGCCGACATAAAGCGTCCGGCATCGTCGCGCGACAGGCCGTAAGTCATCTGGGTCAGGTCGTTGGTACCGAAGCTCAGAAACGCAGTCTGCGGCGCAATCTCATCGGCGCGCAGACAGGCACGCGGGGTTTCGACCATGACACCCAACCGATATTCAAACTCTTGCCCGCGCTCAGCCGCGACCGAGGCGGCAACCGTGTCGATGCGCGATTTGACGAGCTCGACCTCGCGCTTGGCCGAAACCAGAGGGATCATCACCTCGGGCACAACTGGTGCGCCGTTCTTGCTGGCCTCAAGCGTCGCCTCAAAGATGGCGCGGGCCTGCATGTCGTAAATCTCAGGCACGGTCACGCCCAGACGGACGCCGCGCAAACCCAACATGGGGTTATATTCGGTCATTGCGTCCACCCGGCGTTCAACGTCCGAGACCGGCAGATCCAGCGCTTCGGCCAGCTCACGCTGACCGCTGCGAGTGGTGGGCAGGAACTCATGCAATGGTGGGTCGAACAGGCGGATACAGACGGGTTGGCCTTCCATAATGCGGAACAGTTCGACAAAGTCTTCGCGCTGCATCGGCAAAAGGCGTTCCAGCACCGCCGCGCGACCCGAAGAGGTTTGCGCGAAGATCATCTCGCGCATCACGATCAGACGACCGGGATCAAAGAACATGTGTTCAGTCCGGCACAGTCCTATACCCTGCGCCATAAAGTTGCGTGCAGTCTGTGCGTCGGCAGGTGTGTCGGCATTGGCGCGGATGGCAATGTCACGCTCCGCGTCAGCCCAGCCCATAAGCGTTTGAAAACAATCGTCCAGGGCGGCTTCAAGCATTGCGGGCTGCCCTGCCAGAACCTGGCCCGAACTACCGTCGATTGTCAGAACATCCCCGGTTTTGAACATCCGACCATCCGGTGCGGTCAGCAGCTTCTTCTTGGTCTGGAATCGCATCTCGGACGCGCCGACTATGCAGGGCAGACCCAGACCACGGCCAATCACCGCCGCGTGGCTGGTCATCCCGCCCTTCTCGGTTAACACGGCAACAGCTGCGTGCATCCCGCGCACATCCTCCGGCGCGGTTTCGCGGCGGACCAGAATACAGGGTTCACCCCGTGCGGCGCTGGCCTGTGCCTCGGCGGCTGTGAACACGATCTTGCCAGTAGCAGCACCCGGACTGGCGGCAATCCCGGTGGTCAGGACGTCGCGCTGCGCGTCTGGGTGAACCTGACGGTGCAACAACTCGTTCAGCGAATGCGGATCGACTCGCATCACGGCCTCTTGCGGCGGTATGATGCCGTCTTCGGCCAGACGCACGGCAATCCGGACCGCCGCCCGAGCGCTGCGTTGCACCCGCACACCGTCCAGAATATGGACATGACCGTTTTCGATCACGAACTCGACCTGCATCTCCTCGCGTAGCTTGGCTCGCATCTGCGCGGCATGTGCCTTCAGGTCAGCAAACGCGTCAGGCGCAACCTCTTCGAGAGATTTCCCGCGCGGGTCCTTTTCAAGATAGAGCGCGGCCACCCCTTCCCCCAGCGCATCGCGGCCCTGGCTCTGGCTCAGATAGCGACCGGTGATCTGCGGCATTCCTGTTGTCGGATCAATAAGTTGCAACACGCCCGACCCGCATTCTCCCTGACCGACGCCGGGTATCATCTCTTGAATCACAAGGCCCAGCCCGGCATCCGCGGGCGCACCTTTGGCCTGCCGCAGCAACCGCGCCGAAGTTCCATCCCACGCCCGCGCCATCGAGCGCAAAACCGCAACCAATTGCTCGCCCCGGTCCTGCGGAAAGCTTTCATCCGTCTCGTCTTCGTAGGCGCGCAGGGATTGTTGCAGACCTTCGCGCCCGTCCGCGTCGATCTCGTCAAACAAATCCGCGTCCAGACGTGCCACGTGGATCGCGTAGCTTTGGACAAAACGCAGGTACAAAGCTGCCGCAGCCTCGACGCCCATCGAATCCGACAGGTCCACATAGCGCGCGTCGTTCATCCCGATATTCAGAATTGCGCCGGGACCACCCCAATCGGGGTCTTCAGAGCTGGGACGGACACACAACAGATCCGTCTGCGCGAACTGCTCCAGAATAGCGTCGATATCAGGAACTTGGCCCTGCGCAATGTTCTGCACCGCATCAAAAGACAGAGCCACGGTGCGCGGAACCGGCATATCCAGACGCACAAGCCGTTGCAGGCACTTCGCACGCCCCCCGTGCGACGAAGCGGTCACGGGTGCTGTGGGCGTAATTAATGTAGTATGCGGGTTATTCTGCACTGCGGCACCTTTTGTTTGCCCGCAGCATAAGCCCCTGCACCAATGGCGCAAGGGCGATCTGGATCAGCCCTCGATCTTGCTGAGGTCCGCGACGCGCGCGCAGACCTGCCGGATCTGGCTGAGCAGGTTCAGGCGGTTGCGCCGCAGGATGTCATTGTCGGTATTGACCTGAACATCCTCGAAGAAGGCATCTACCGGACCGCGCAGTGCGGCCATAGCGGTCATGGCTGCGGGGAAATCCTCGGCCTTCTGCGCGGCTTCGATCTTACCTTGCGCGTTATCCAGCGCCGCAAACAGCGCCTTTTCGCTGTCGGTCTCGGCGAATTTCACATCCGCACCGTAGGAATACTCGACCCCGTCCTTTTCCTCGGCCTGTGTGAGGATGTTGTTGGCGCGTTTGAAGCCCTGAACAAGGTTCTCGCCATCCTCGGTCGCGATCACCGCGTTCAGAGCACGAGCGCGTTTGACCAACAGGTTGAGGTCATCATTGCCGTCCATCGCGATACAGGCGTCGATGATGTCGTGGCGGATGCCCTCGTCTCGCAGGAACACCTTGAGGCGGTCGTGGAAGAAGGACAGCAGGTCCGCCGGAGCATTGCTGACGATCGCTGTCGCGGCTTCGACCTGATGAGCCAGCCCATGAACCTCTTGCGCGGCGGCCTCAGCATCCTCGGCCTTGGCTTGTTTCGCCTTGGCCTCTAGCAGGGCTGCCTGCCATTCGGGCAGTTTCAGCAAGCTTCCCAATGCCGATGCGAAGGTGTCATTCAGCGACAGTCGCAAATTGTTGTTCAAGATCAACCGGATCACCCCAAGCGCTGCGCGGCGCAGGGCAAACGGGTCTTTCGATCCCGTCGGCTTTTCGTCAATCGCCCAGAACCCGGTCAGCGTGTCCAGCTTGTCTGCCAGCGCCACCGCCACGGAAACCGGCGCGGTCGGCACATCATCCGACGGGCCAAGCGGCGAGTAATGCTCCTGACCGGCCTGCCCCACCTCGGCTGGCAATTCGGCAGCCTGAGCGTAGTAGCGGCCCATCAAGCCCTGCAATTCGGGAAATTCGAACACCATCTCGGATGACAGATCGGCCTTACACGCCTGTGCGGCCATCATCGCCAGTGCGGGCGTCGCACCCGTTGCCCCGGCCAGTTCATGCGCCAGCGCGGCGATGCGCAGAACCCGCTCGCCCTGCGAGCCCAGTTCGGCATGGAACGTCACCGCATTCAGTTTCTCGACCCAAGGTTCGAACCCGTCGGACTTGACGATGCGCAGGTCGTTCTCCCAGAAGAACTTCGCATCCGCCAGCCGGGCGGACAGCACCTTTTGGTTCCCTGCCAGAATGGTCGCACCATTGTCGGCGGTTTCGCGGTTGGCGACGGTTATGAACTTTTCAATCCGACCGGTCTTGGGGTTCTTCACCGAAAAGAACTTCTGATGTTCTTTCATCGAGGTCTGCAGAACCTCAGGGGGCAGGTCCAGAAATTCGTCATCGATCTTACCCATCAGAACCACCGGCCATTCGACCAGACCGGCAACCTCAGCCAGCAGGCCCTTGTCATCGACCACTTCCAGACCGGCAGCAAAGGCCATGTTCTGCGCGTCGTTCCAGATATGCTCGGCCCGGTCCGCAGGGTTCAGGTCCACAAAGGCGCGTTTAAGTTTGGCGGAATAGTCTTCGAAAGACGTGACCGAGAACCGATCCGGAGCCATGAAACGGTGCCCCCCCGTGGTATCCCCGGATTTGATCCCATCAACCTCAAGCGGCACGACCTGAGCGCCCGCCTCATCCGACAGAATGCACAGGATCGAATGCAAAGGGCGCACCCAGCGCAGCGGGCCGCTGCCCCAGCGCATCGACTTGGGCCATGGGAAATTGCGGATGGTGGCCTCAAGCACTTCGGCCACGATCTCGGCTGCCGGGCGACCGGCTTTTTCGATGGTGGCGAAATAAACCGCGCCCTTGGGGGTGTCGCGTTCTTCCAGCTGATCACGGGTCAGACCCGCACCGCGCAGGAAGCCTTCGATGGCTTTGTCCGGGGCGGCGACCTTTGGGCCCTTGCGTTCTTCGCGGATGGTTGGGCTTTCCGCCAGCAGCCCCTCAACCGCCAGAGTCAGGCGGCGCGGCGTGGTCAGCGCTGCGGCCCCGGCATAGGTCAGACCGGCCTCGACCAGACCATCGGTAATCCGCTTTTTCAGATCCTCACCGGCACGGGCTTGCATCCGTGCGGGGATTTCCTCGGAAAACAGTTCGATCAGCAGGTCGGGCATGGTCGGTCCTTAGAAGTTCACGATCGTCTGGATGACGATGGCATTGGCAATATCCACAAAGAACGCGGATACAAGGGGCAGCACGATAAAGGCAATAGGCGACGGGCCATATCGCTTGGTAACAGCGGTCATATTCGCGATAGCGGTCGGAGTGGCCCCAAGGGCGAACCCGCCGAACCCCGCTGACAAGACAGCAGCGCGGTAGCTGCCGCCCATCACCGGGAACAATACCCAGATAACAAAAGCCACGGCCATAAGTGTCTGCGCTGCCAAAATCACAATGATAGCCAGCCCCAACTCGGCAATGGTCCACAGCTGCAAACTCATGAGTGACATGGCCAGAAACGCGCCCAGCGAGAACTCGGAAATAAGCGCCAGCGAGGGCGTTCGGGCAACGGGCGGAGCCTTGGGGAAAAGCGCAGAACGCAGATTGGCAATTACGATCCCCATGATTAGGCAAGGCACGAAAAGCGGCAGCTTCAACCCCGCCGCGCTGATGGCCTGATGAAGCAAATACCCGGCAACAATTGCGATGTTCAGATACAGCATCACCCGCATGATGGTCAGGTGATCCACCTTTGAGGCAGCCTCGGAGGGGTTTTCGGGTAGGCCGACGGTGTGCTCTTCGTCCGGTCGTTCAGGTGTCAGGTTCCGGCCCTCGATCAGATAACGCGCGATGGGGCCGCCGACTAGAGCCGCCAATACAAGGCCCAAGGTTGCAACGGCCACACCCAGTTCGGTCGCGCCCTCTAATCCAGTTACCGCACCCACTTCGGGGGCCCAGGCGATTGCTGTGCCGTGCCCGCCGATCAGCGCGGCCGAGCCGAACAGCACCCCGGCCTGCGCCGGATAGCCAAAAAGCACTGCCCCAACAGCGCCCACGCCATTTTGCAAAATAATCGTCACAAGTGTCAGAATCAGAAGCAAGAGCAACGGCTTCCCGCCCGCGATCAAATCCGACAGCCGGGCATTCAAACCGATCCCTGCAAAGAACACCACCAGCAGGAAATCCCGCGCGGCCAGACCAAAAGTCATCTCAATCCCGAAAAGCAGATAAAGCCCCAGCAGAAAGACCGAGGCCAGCAACCCTCCGGTTACGGGTTCAGGGATGTTGAATTGCCGTAGCGCTGCTACACGGGCGTTGATCTCGGCCCCGATCAGATAGACAGCAAACCCCATTGTGGCCGTCAGGAAATCCGGGATTTGCAGCATCTCTTCGATCATTTCGCTACTCCTGCGGGCGCGGCGGGCACTCTTCGCCCACCACGGTTCCGTCATAAGCTTTTTCGCCGCAATTGTTCAGCGCATGCCAGACATAGCCTTTGCCGTCCTGCGTCACGGCAACGATCCGGTCCACGCCATAGTGGATGTTCTTTTGCCCCATGAAAGCCTGCGCCTGTCCCGTTTTCAGTGCATCCGCAATCGTCACGGCATCATAACAGTCAAACCACCCGGGCGCGGTCAGTGGCTCAGCATTGTCCACCAGCTTGAAAGCGGCCAGATCTTCCTGGGTCAGCTCGGTTTCAAAGCAGGCCCGATACCGGATCGGAGAGCTGTCGGCATCAATCGCCTGAAACGCAGAATAGGTGATCGGTTCTGGCTGATCGGTCTCAACGACCACCAGATTGACATCCCGCCCCGGCTGCGGTTCGACCGTGTAGTAAAACCCATAGACCTGAAGATAATACATTCCCACACCGGCCAAAACAGCCGAGCCAAGCAACAGAAGAGCAAGCAGTTTTCCGGTCATTGGTCACGCAGCCTCTTTCAAATGCGCATGAAATCGGACAGGGTCCGGCACGTAACAGGTTGATACGAGGCTTATCGAATGGACTCCACCCTTACCGTCGGATTCTTCGGCGCTTTGTTTGCGATCATGAACCCGATCACCAACCTGCCCGTTTTCCTCAGCGTGACCGAAGGGTTGTCCTCGGCCGATCAGCGTAAGGTGGCGGCGAAAGTGACGATCTATTGCCTGATCCTGGGGGGGGCTTTTGCGGCCATCGGCAATCAGGCGTTGGGGTTGTTTGGCATTTCGGTCGATGACCTGCGCGTTGCGGGAGGACTGGTCGTCCTGATGATCGGCCTCAACATGCTGAGCGGCAATCAAAGCACCACCCATCACGGTACCGAGGATGAAAAGCAATCCTATCCCGAACCCGACACCGTTGCATTCTATCCGCTGGCCTTTCCCATTCTGGTCGGTCCGGGCACGATCACGACTTTGATCCTCTATGCTCATCACATCACCAAACCAGTGGATGCGATGCTTTATGCAGGCGTATTTCTGGTCGTCCTGCTGTTGCTGTTCGTCACCTTCTGGAACGCATCGGCGCTGGCCAAACGCTTGTCCGCAAACGCGCGCGTTATTATGAGCCGCTTCATGGGCATGATCCTTTCGGCCATCGCCATAAGCATGATCGCCGACGGCCTGAAGGTGTTGCTGCCCGGATTGGCGTGATCTGGCCATCAAGCCTCGTACCCGGCAGCCTCGGTCATGACAAACGCATCTGCGCATTGTTTGGCCAGGGCACGCACCCGCCCGATATAGGCCTGCCGTTCGGTGACTGAAATCACCCCACGCGCATCCAGCAGGTTGAAGATATGGCTGGCCTTGATGCACTGATCATAAGCCGGATGCGCCATCACGATGCGCTTGCCCGTCTTTGGATCATCATGCTCTTGCGCCAGAATAGTGGCGCATTCCGCCTCAGCCTCTTCAAAGTGGCGCAGCAGGACCTCGGTATTGGCCACGTCAAAATTCCAGCGGGCGTATTCTTCCTCGGTCTGTTTGAAGATATCGCCATATTTCAACGGGCTGGGCGATTGAGGGTCATTGAAGGGCATGTCCATCACATGGTCGATACCCAGCACATACATGGCCAGACGCTCCAGCCCATAGGTCAGTTCGCCCGAAACGGGTGTACAGTCGTGGCCGCCGACCTGCTGGAAATAGGTGAACTGGCTGACTTCCATACCGTCGCACCAAACCTCCCAGCCCAGACCCCATGCGCCCAGAGTGGGACTTTCCCAGTCATCCTCGACGAACCTGATATCGTGCAGCTCCATGTCGATACCGATCGCTTCAAGCGAACCCAGATACAGCTCTTGCAGGTCCGGTGGGCTGGGTTTGATCAACACCTGATATTGGTAGTAGTGCTGCAATCGGTTGGGGTTCTCACCATATCGCCCGTCGGTCGGGCGGCGCGAGGGTTGCACATAGGCAGCAGCCCATGCCTTGGACCCCAGGGCGCGCAAAGTCGTCGCCGGGTGGAATGTGCCTGCACCGACCTCCATGTCATAGGGCTGCAGGATCGCGCAGCCTTTCGAGGCCCAATAGGACTGAAGCCGCAGGATAATCTCCTGAAAAGAACGAGGTGCGCTGGACTGTTCGGTCATGACATTCCCTTTGGGCGCCGCTGCGCCGGTAACGATGGGTTTTGCCCTTCCTATGCAAGGGGCCAAGGGGCGTCAACGGGCCAGTGCGTCCGGCCTGTCACTGCGTCGCCACACTGCAAATTCCCCGCAATCTGGGCATGGTGTTCAACCCTGCACTTGGCGTACTCTGCCACCCAGATAAAAATTGCGGACACGGGCAGACAATGACACGCATATTTACAGCAATTCTATTTCTTTTCCTCTTCGGCACCCGCGCCGTTTTCGCCCAGCAAGAGACAGGCGTCTGGGTTCAGGTCGAGGCACGGCCATCCCTGAGCCAAGCCCAAGAGCGCGCGCAGGCCTATGCGTCCCTTCTACCAGACGTGAATGGGTTTCGCTTGAACTCTGGCTGGTACGCCATTGTTATAGGGCCGTATTTACGCGCTGATGCCGAGCAAGTTCTGAGGGTTTATCGCGCTGAAGGCCAAATCCCCTCCGACAGTTACATCGCGGTTTCCAACAATTTTGGGCCGCAGTTCTGGCCTGTTTCGAGCACCAGCCAAGACCGCGCCGCAGTGGAACCTCCGACAACCGCTGCGCCGGAACAACCTGCAACCGGGCTGACGCCGCAGACATCAGATGAAACCCGCGCGCAGGCGCTACAATCCGAACGGCTGCTCAGCGCGCAGGATCGACGCGCGTTGCAAACCGCCCTTCAGGCCGCCGGGTTCTACAATTCGACCATTGATGGAGCTTTCGGGCAAGGCACCCGTCGTTCGATGGCGGATTGGCAGCGCTTCAACGGGTTCGAGGCCACCGGAGTTCTAACCACCGCGCAACGCACCACCTTGATGGACGACTACAACGCCCCTCTGATCAGCGTCGGGATGGCCCGCCATTCCGACCCGCAGGCGGGGATTGATCTGGACCTGCCGCTTAGCGCTGTTGCCTTTGACCGGTATGAGGCCCCGTTTGCCCATTTCAACAGTATCTCTGACCTGAATGCCAAGGCACTGCTGATCAGTCAGGAAGGCGACAAGAACACCCTGCGCGCGCTTTACGAGGTCATGCAATCGCTCGAGATCGTGCCGCTGGACGGCCCTCGTCAGTTGCGCGGTGACCGTTTTACGCTCGAAGGGCGCGGCAATGGCATCGTGTCTTATACCGAAGCCCAGCTGCAAGACGGCCAGATCAAGGGCTTTACCCTTGTATGGCCCGACGGGGATGAGGCCCGCCGCGCCCGTGTGCTGGCGGGAATGAAGGCCAGTTTTGCCACCAATGACGCCGTTCTGGATGCCAGCGCCGGGGCCGAGGCTGAGCAGCGCATTGACCTGATCTCGGGCCTGCAGCTGCGCAAACCCCGTCTGTCGCGTTCGGGCTTTTTCGCGGACGCCAACGGTACGATTTTGACTGTGACCGAGGCCACCGACATGTGCACCCGTCTGACGCTGGACGGTGATCAGGAACTTCAGGTCGCCTGGACCGATGTGGATCTTGGAGTCGCCGTCCTGCGTCCCAAAACCACCCTCGCCCCGCTGAATGTTGCCGAGTTCAACGCCGCTACTCCGCGCATTCAGACCGAGGTCGCCGTGTCCGGGTTCTCCTACGAAGGCGCGTTGGGCGCACCGACGCTGACCTATGGCCAGATCGCCGATGTGCGCGGGCTGAACGGTGAAGAGGGCGTGAAACGTCTGGCGCTGGCCGCACAACCCGGCGACGCAGGTGGCCCGATTTTTGACACCAGCGGTCAGGTTGTGGGGATGCTATTGCCGACGCCCGCGGACGGCCGAACCCTGCCCGCCTCGGTCAGTTTGGCCGCAACCGCGGCGCGTCTGGGTGAAATCCTTGATAAGGCGGGCGTTGTCGGTCAGGCCGGTCAATCCACCGGTCAGGTGTCGCCCAACGAACTGAACCGTCGCGCTACAGGTATGACTGTACTGGTTCACTGCTGGGAGTAAGCACTTAATCCAAAACAAAAAAGCGCCGCAAAACCCATGCAGCGCTTTTCTTATGTCAGGATGTCGGGCGTCACCCGTATCAGCGTCGGACCCGGCGCCGAGAATGCCCCACGAACCGTCTGCTGCATCTCCTCCAGGCTAGAGGGGTTTGCGGACAGAGCGCCAAACGCTTCGGCGAGTTTGCAGAAATCGGGGTTGCGCGCGACCACGGCGTTGGGTGCGATCTGACCCCGGACCATGCTGTCCTCGATCTCTTTCAGCTTGGCGTTGTCCCAGAGAATGATGGGCAGAGACAAGCCCAACTCGACCGCGACACCCAGCTCGGCCATTGTGTAGTGAAACCCGTAATCCCCGGCCATCACCGCCGTCGGTTTTCCGCGCCGTGCAACCGCACCGCCGATCCCGGCGGGTAGAGCGTAACCCAGCGTGCCGAACCCGGTCGGGTGATGCCAGTGGTAGGGGAAGGTCATGTCCCAGACCTCTTTGCCGACATAGGCTAGCTGGGTCATGTCCGAATAGATCATGGTCTCGGCCGGCATCGCTTCGCGCAGCGCGTCCAGCACGGGGACGATGCCGGGGCGTTCGGCGTCCACCTCGACCCGCCATTTCGCGCGGGCTTGCACCACTTCGTCCTCGGTCCAGCCAGTTGCCGGTTTCACATGGTCGATCGCCGCCCAAAGCGCATGGGCGAAGCTTTCTCCATCCACCTGCAATTTGACCGCTGCCCGGTGGCGGTCGGACAGTACAGCCGGGTCCAGATCGACCCGCACCAGATTTCCGGAATACCCCAGATCGTCGCGCCACAGGTCAACTTCACCCAGCTCCGATCCAACGACCACAACCAGATCGGCCGAGTCGATAACTTCCGCGCTGCCCGGCCTGGGCAGGTAGGAACCAAAATCCAACGCATAGTTCAACCCGGCCATGCCGCGCCCCGCATAGGTGGTGAAACAGGCCGCCCCCAGTTGGGTCAGGATCTGCCGCCACAGGTTGGACCGCGCCCCGCCCCCCAAGATGAACAAGGGCCTGCGGGCGATGTTCAGCATCGACAGAACGGGCGCGACATCCGGCGGCGCGGCCTTGGTGCGCAGCCCCGGCTGATTGGGAAACGGGGCCGGATCTGCTTCGGCCTGGAGCTGTTTGATCGGCACCTGAATATGCTTGGGACGCGGGCGCGACAGTTCGAATTCCTCAAAGGCGCGCTCGACCAGCCCGTAAGCGGCTTGGGCCGAATTTGCCTGCACAGACCAATCAGCAACCGTACCGGCGGCCCCGCGCTGGTCCTTCATCTGGTGCAACTGGCCCTTTGACGCCTCGGTCTCGTCCAGACATGAGGACAGAACCAGAATCGGCACCGAATCCGAATATCCCTGCCCCATAGGTGTCATGATGTTGCACAGGCCCGGCCCGGTAATCACATAGGCCACCCCCGGCTTACCAGTTGCCCGCGCATAGCCGTCGGCCATGAACCCGGCCCCTTGTTCGTGCCGAGCCAGAACATGGGTGATGCCCGCCTCTTCGATCCCCCGGTACATTTCCTGATTATGCACGCCGGGGATGCCGAAAATCACATCCACACCGCGATCCCGAAGCATATGCGAGATTTGCGCGCCGAGGGGTCTTTTCATCAGTTTCTCCAGAATTGAACGGTGAACAGGGCGTAAACGGCCAGAAGCTCAAGCCGCCCGACCAGCATCCCGATGGACAGCAACCACTTGGCGGTATCGCTCAGCCCCGCGAAATTGCCTGCCGGACCGATCTGATCACCAAGCCCCGGCCCTACATTGGCCAACGCCGTCGCCGCGCCTGAAACCGAGGTGATAAAGTCCAGACCCGTCAGCGCCAGAGCCCAGGCCAGAACGCCCATTGACAGCACAAAGAACATGAAAAAGCTCATCACCGAGGTCAGAACATCCGTACTTATCGGCCGTCCATCATACAAAGGCATGAACACCCCATGGGGCGAGCGGATGCGGCGTATTTGGGTTTTGATCGAGGCAAACAAAAGCTGGTAGCGGAACACCTTGATCGAACAGGCGGTCGAGCCCGCACAGCCACCGATCAGGCCGATCAAGAAGAAAACCATGACCGGGAAACTGCCCCAGGTCATGTAGTTCACGCTGGCATAGCCTGTGCCCGAGATGATCGAGGTGATGTTGAACAGAGATTCCCGAAACGCTTGTTCCCAGTGATGCGGAAAGACGGTTAGCAGAAAGACGGTCATTATCGCGACTAGCAGAACGATCGTGGCCAGGAAGGCACGGATCTGGCTGTCTTTCCACAGCGAACTGGTGTTGCCATTTGCCAGTTGCACATAGCGCACGAAAGGAAGAGCCGCCAAAATCATGAACACCGAGGCGGCATATTCCGTCGGCCCCGAGAACGTCCCGAACGAGGCGTCGTAGTTCGAGAACCCTCCAGTCGCGATTGTGGTCATGGCGTGGACGACGGCGTCGAAAAAGCTCATGCCAAAGCCGGCATATACCAGCACACAGACGAAGGTCAGAAAGACGTAGATCAGGGAAATCTGACCCGCGATCTCTTGCGCGCGGGGTAGTATTTTCCCCATAGTTTCAAACCCTTCCGAGCGGAAGATCTGCATCCCGCCCACCCGAAGTTCGGGTAGAAATACCATAGCGACGACGATGATCCCGATCCCGCCCAACCATTGCAGCACTCCGCGCCACAGCAACAGGCCCTGCGGGAGCTTATCCAACCCGGAAATCACGGTCGAACCGGTGGTCGTCAGGCCGGACATCGCTTCGAAGTAAGCGTCGACAAAGCGCAGTTCTGTTGCGCCGATCAAAAAAGGGATCGCGCCGAAAAACGGCAGAGCGACCCAAACCCCGGTGGTCAGCAAAAAGGTCTGACGGATTGTCAGACCTTCGCCCACCCCGTTCGAGCAGCTCATTGCCAGAATGACGCCTGTCAGGACGGTGATGATCCCGCTTTCAAGGAACACATGCCATTCGTCGCGCCCTTCGATCAGGTCCGCAAGCAAAGGCAGAATCATGGTCGCCCCAAGAATGGCAACCAGCAGGCCAATCACATATCCAACCGGGCGTATATCCGTCATGAGGCGCAGCGTTGGCGCGCCTGCACGACTGTGTCAAGCGGATGCCCCGATTTACTTTTGCGTTTTGTTGGTCGCGCTGGGCATTGCGGGCGGCTTCGATGGCGCACGGGTCCGGCGGGTTGGTGCCACGACCTCTGCCTTGAGGGCTGCAGGTTTGACGGCTTCGGCCTTGGGTGCAGCAGGTTTCGCGGCTTCGGCCTTGGGTGCAGCAGGTTTCGCGGCTTCGGCCTTGGGTGCTGCGGGTTTGGCAGGTTGCGCCTTGGGTGCGGCTGGTTTGGGTGCCTCTGCCTTGACCTTTGCCGTTTTTGCAACTGCGGGTTTTACCGCCGAAGGCTTAGGAGCGGCTGGTTTTTTCGCCACTGGTTTGGCTATGTGCGGTTTGTTGGCCGGTTTGGCAGCCACTGCTTTGGCCGGTGTGGATTTCACGGCTGCCGGTTTAGGTGATTCGGCGGCTGGCTTCGCTGCCGGTTTCGCTTTGACCGCAGGTTTGGCTTTAGCCGCCGGCGGCGTTTTCACCTTGGCAGCACGGGCTACCGGTTTCGGCTTGGCCGGCGCTGGAGGTTTCGGTGCAACAGGCGCGGGCGCAGCGGATGAGGCGTGTAGTGCCTGCACCTGAAAAAATGGCAGCTCCATCGCCGAGCAAGCCAGAATTTGCATGATTTTCATCTGGTTACTCACCGCGTAGCCTGCCATGCGGATAGCGGCAGCCTGAAATTCCAAGGGCTGGGTAATCGGATTCATACGTAGTCTCTCCTCTGAAAGTAACGCAGCACGCTTGAGAAAAAGAGGCCCTGCCCGCCCTGGGATAACGGGCGGGAAACGATGTCACGCAGGATCAAGCGTTGCACGTTTCAGCTTCCTTCAGAGTGGCTTTCCCATTGACCAACGGTCTAACCACGGCTGCATTCCACATCAGTCTACTTCAAAGACCGTGCGAGTGCAGCATTTTTTGCTGCGATGCGGCAAAAACGTGCCGTAAGGTTAATCCTGAGACTTTGCGCGTTCAGCCGACATGGAACAGAGTCGAGAACAGCCTTGGGTCAAGGCTGGATGACACAAAGGTCGGCCCTTCGGTCAGAACTGATACAGCGTCGTGGCTGTGCAGGCTTTCCTGATGACTGGCCACTATGCGAAAATCACCCACGTGGTGGTCGGCCAGAAGTTCGGCGCAGAATAGGCGCGCAGCATCTTCGACAAAGATCGGGTTTGCGGCGTTCAGCTCGGCAAAGGCTTGCTCGTCCTCGCGTTTAACCATCACTTGTGTTTCCGTGGGCACGGCACGACGGCACAACGCGATCAGGTCCTCGAACCAAAGGCAATCGGCGTCGCAATCTACCACTACCGAAATCCGCGCCACCGACCGCTGTGAATGCGGCGTCGCCAACTGGCCACGTGTTGAACGAGCATGTTCGCTCAGCTCAAGCGAACAGGGACAAGTCGAAGAGTAGACATAGTCCAGATGCATGATCTTCTGGCGCACGCCGTTCTGTTCCACCAGCTCCAGCGCGATGTCGTAATACTGATAGCCTTCCAGCCCCGAGCGCAGGCTTTTCACCTTGTCGGGATAGGAAAACCGCATCTGTATACGCGCGTCAAAGCTGTCCAGATCGGTCATATAATCATCCAGCGCGGCTTCCATGACTTCGAAGCTGAACGTGCGCTCGGCGTGTTTGTAGAAGGACCGCATGATGCGGGACATGTTGATGCCCTTCTTCTCAGCCTCAAGGCTGACCGAGCCCGTGACCGAGGTCTCAAGCGTCAGGTCTTCGCCATCCTTGCGGTGAAACCGGATCGGCAGGCGGAAATTCGAGATACCCACATGCTGAATTTGCTGCTTCGCTCCCCGGATCAAGCTGGACGGACCGTTTTGCAGATCGGGCAGCGTGGCGCGATAGGCCTCATCGGCCTTGAAGTCCTCGGGGTAGTCGCGCGACAAAGACGGATAGTTGGACGTCTCCTGACCCGGCACAAGGCGCGCGATTGCCGGATCAAGCTGACTGATCTCGGCGTCGGTCGCGGATACCGCCCATTTGCGCAGAACTTTCAGCGCCGCAGCGGCCTCGTCATGGTCGGGGGCGTCGTCAATGTCACGGGGATGCACGTTCATCGCTTGGGGTTCCTCGGGGTTCGCCGCCGGACTATATACAGCTTGGGCGTGTTTTCCAGTTTAACCGTATACGCCGGAAAACACAGTCCGGATCGATTTTTGGTGCGGGATGAGCGATTTACCACCCCGCACACATCTCTTTGAGCCTGTTTGTAGCACCGTTGACGCGACGTTTACTGCTGAGAAACGTCCAATGCGCGCTTAATATCGGCAAGCAGGTCGCTAGCATCTTCCAACCCGACCGAGAACCGGATCAAGCCGGGTGTAATGCCCAACTCGTCTTTCTGCGCATCGCTCAGGCGTTGATGGGTCGTTGTTGCCGGATGCGTCGCGATCGACTTGGCGTCGCCCAGATTGTTCGAGATCACCGGGATCGTCATCGCGTTGAGGAAAGCAAAAGCCGCTGCTTTCCCGCCCTTGATGTCCAGGGACAGAACCGTACCGCCCTTGCCGCCCAGCTGAGATTGCACCAACGCATTTTGGGCATGGGTTTTCAGCCCCGGATACAAGGTGCGTTCCAGCGCGGGATGGCCCTCCAACGCCTCGGCAATGATCTGCGCCGTCTCGGCCTGAGCATTCACCCGCAGAGCCATCGTCTCAAGCCCTTTGAGCATGACCCACGCGTTGAACGGGCTAAGCGCGCCGCCGGTATGTTTCAGATAGGGTTCAACGGTGCCACGGATGAACTCTTTGGTACTGATGATCACACCACCCAGAGCCCGGCCCTGCCCGTCAATATGCTTGGTTGCGGAATAGACCACCACGTCCGCGCCCTGCTGGATCGCGCGCGAAAAGACCGGGGTCGAGAACACATTGTCCACGATCACGGTTGCACCGACGGCATGGGCCAGCGTGGCCACCGCTTCGATGTCGATCACCTCAAGGGTGGGGTTCGACATGGATTCGAAGAAAACCGCTTTGGTGTCGGGGCGGATCGCCGCTTTCCACGCGTCCAGATCGGTGCCGTCGACAAAGGTCACTTCAACGCCGTAGCGGGTCAGGATGTTTTCAAGGATATAGAGGCAAGAGCCGAACAAAGCCTTGGCCGACACCACATGGTCGCCCGCCTTCAGCATCGACACCAGCGCCGCGTTCACCGCCGCCATGCCGGATGCAGTGGCGAAGGCGTCCTCGCCCCCTTCCAGCGCCGCGATGCGCTGTTCGAACATGGACACGGTCGGGTTGCCATAACGGGCATAGATGAACTCATCCGGGCCGGTCTCGATAAACCGCGCCTCGGCCTGTTCGGCGTTTTCGTAAACAAAGCCCTGCGTCAAAAAGATCGCCTCGGACACTTCGTTATATTGGCTGCGACGGATGCCGCCATGGACGGCCTGTGTGCGTTTGTTCCAATTCTCGCTCATGTCATTCCTTTCGGCCCCTCTTTGGAGGCAAACAAAAAACCCCAGACGCGGCCAAGCGAAAGGGGTCTTTCATCCTGACCTTTTAGCGGTGTTGTTTAGCGTGGCCCGCAATCCGGTAACAAATCGCCACGTGGTGCCTTGCCCTTACGCCGCGCATGCAAAGGCGTCAAGCCTTAGGCGCAATCAGTCACGGTTTCGTAACAGTTTGCCCCTGCCCCCTTGCCCAATGGCCCGAAACCTTCATGATCGCCGTCAACCGAAGGAGAGACCATGATTGATCTGTATTTCTGGCCTACGCCAAACGGGTGGAAGGCGTCTATCGCTCTGGAAGAGATGGGGCTGCCCTACACCACCCACCTGATCAATATCGGCAAGGGCGATCAGTTCGATCCCGAATTCCTGAAAATCGCGCCCAACAACCGGATGCCTGCCATCGTGGACCCCGACGGCCCGGATGGAGAGCCGATCTCGGTCTTCGAAAGCGGTGCTATCCTAATGTATCTGGCCCGCAAGACCGGGCGGTTCTATGGCGAAACCGAGCGTGACCAGATCGCCGTTGAGGAATGGCTGATGTGGCAAATGGGCGGGGTCGGACCCATGGCCGGTCAGGCGCACCACTTTTTGAAGTACGCCCCGCAACTGGATCCGCCACAAGACCTGCCCTATGCCAAGGATCGCTATCGCACCGAAGTTGGGCGGCTTTACGGCGTGCTCGACCGGCGGCTGGCCGAGAATGAATATGTCGCGGGCGATTTCTACTCCATTGCAGACATGTCGATCTGGGGCTGGGCCAGCCTGTGGGAAGGTCAGCAACAGGTGCTGGAGGACAAACCTCATTTCACCCGCTGGCTGGAAACCGTCAGCGCCCGCCCCGGCGTTCAGGCCGGTCGCGCGCTGCACGCCGAGTTGCGCGGAGATCACCGGGACAAGCAATCGCAGAGCAATTTGTTCAAGCGATGAACACGGTCGGCGGCTGACCCTTTTCCGAAGGGTTCACATTCAAATCACCCCTCTACCGGTGGCACCGCCCGCTGGTAGAGATGCCATGTCGTATGCCCCAGAATCGGCAAGGTGAAGATCAGGCCCAGAAATGCCGGAACTAGTGACAACAGCATCGTGACCGAAATAATCGCCGCCCAACTCAGCATGACCACAGGGTTTTCGGTGACGACGCGGATAGATGTAAGCATGGCCGAGACAAAGTTGGTCTCGCGATCCAGCAACATGGGCATGGCGACGACAGTGACCGAGAACAGGACCGCGGAAAGGAATGCGCCTATGGCCGTGCCAACGGCCAGAAACGTCCAGCCCTGCGGGGTAAAGAAGACGATGTTCAAAAACCCGTCCAAATCCGAGAACGAGGCGTTTTGCAGGATAATCGCCAGCCACAGCCGAACCTGATAAACCCATACCCAGAAAATGAACAGGGTGACAAAGGCCATCCAGCCCATCTCGCGTTTGCGCTGATGGGCCATGACGGTCAGGATGTCGGACCACCCGAACGCCTGTCCCTTTTGCAACCGGCGTGACATTTCATACAGCCCGGCGGCTGCAAATGGTGCAATCAACGGAAAGCCGACAATGGCCGGAATGATCATCCAGATCTTACCCAGCCAGACCATGACCCAAACCAGTAGAATGCCGAAGACCGCATAGAACAGACCAAAAAAGCCGCTCATGACCGGGCGCGCCAGAAAGTCGGAAAACCCCGCCTTCAAAGAGGCCGTGATATCGCCAGCAGTGATCGTATTGACGTTGGCCCTGTCCTGTGGCTGGGGCGTCAGGTCGTCTGGCGGTGTGGAATCTGCGATTTTGGATGGCATGTCACGGTCCTCCCAAAGCGTGGCACGGCAGCCTGTCGGCGCCGCCAAAGTTCCGATGATGAAACTGTGCATCAACGCTGACGTTTGGGCAAGGCAGGAGTAAGTTTCAGGCGGGCCGTGTACCGTATGTCGGCATGTCCAAGAACCACCGGGACAAGCGATAGTCGGCAGAGTGCTAAATCGATCCGCCGCTTTTACCAGGCGGATCTTCATTAAACTGCTCGAAAAACCGCGCAAGCCCGACCAATGGCGACACATACGGCAAGTCGACCAGCGCAATCGAGGACAGACCTTCGGCGGCATCCAATCTAGCATGCAAATGGTCCGCTCCGAAATCCTGCACCCAAAAACCCAAATCTTCGTACAGGTTTCGTCGGCTTCTGATTGTCACTGTCTCACATATCGCGGTCTGCCCTTCGCTGCGGACAGTCAAGCGTTCGACGTCCACGTTGGCCTCTCCTTCAACCGTGTAATAGGTCGAAATAACCTGACTCGTACCGCTCTCTTGCTCGATCTTGCATTTATAGAGCATTTCCATGTTCTCCGGGTCCCAGGTGTCGGGATTTACCGTGTTCATGTTCATCGAGACCGTGAACAACCCATCATCCCCCACCGGGCCGGTTTTGTATTTTCCGCTGTAGCTGTCAGGTGCTGTCTTCAGAATGTCAAAGGCACGCTGTGCAGGGATGAGGTATCTGGCGCGCGACTTCCATTCCCGCAAACCGAGGGGAACATGCAGAAAAACGCTGGGCAGCCAGTTCAGGCCGAGCCATAAGAAAAAACTGACCAGAACCGTTCCGAAAATCGTCCAGGCTGTTGCCTTCCCTTGATTTTGCGTTGGCGCAAGGTCGGGCAGCATCTCAATCACCGGCAAGAGCATTAGCGTTATCCCAAGCACCAAGGCCGTTGTGACCGTCTCCCACCAGACCCGCGGATAAATGAGCACCAGTAACATGATTGCAAGTACACCAAACAAGGCCGTCACGAGTTGCATTTTCGGACCCGCCAAAAGTGCGGAATGACCAAATACCTGCGTCCCCACAGCCCATGGCACGAACAAAAGAAACAAACTAAGAAATATCAGCCGGCGCAGTCGAAATACGCGGTACAAATACTTGTTTTTCATAATGTAATACCCGTCAAACTGGTGACTGAATTACATTCAACCTTGGCAAAACCATGACGTCTGGGTGTTTTCTTCTCACTTGCTTTGGGGCGATTGCCCCTCCCCCCGTACCAACACGTCCAACATGGCCGAGATATCTTCGATCTCTTCCGCGATCACATGGGTTACGGAATGCGCCCGCTGCATCCGCCCCGTGATCCGCAGCAACCGGCCCGAGATCACCGCCCGGCGAAATTGTTCATACATCGCGCGCCAGACAACCACGTTCACGATGCCGGTTTCGTCCTCCAGCGTCAGAAAGATCACGCCCTTGGCTGTACCCGGCCTCTGCCGCAAGATCACCAACCCGGCCACGGTCACACGCGCATGATCGGGCGGATCGTCCAGCCGATTGGCTGGCAGGCAAGCGGGTGGGCGCGGCCAGTCTCGGTTTGAAACTGCACTGCGAACAGGGGTAACAAGCATGAGAACAAAAATAGAACATATCACAGGAATGTCCAGTCGCGGCATCCCGAGTCGCAAATGAGGGTGGAAAGACCTAAATGGCTTGACTAAGGAAGGTTTCGAACATCGTAAAAGGAAGACGCACGCAATGGCAAAGATCACCTATGTCGAGCATGGCGGTACCGAGCACACTGTCGAGGTCGCCAACGGACTGACCGTCATGGAAGGGGCCCGTGACAACAACATCCCCGGCATCGAGGCCGATTGCGGCGGCGCCTGCGCCTGCTCGACCTGCCATGTCTATATCCACCCTGATTGGGTCGAGAAAGTGCCAGCCAAAGACGACATGGAAGAAGACATGCTGGACTTTGCGTTTGAGCCCGACCCAGAGCGGTCCCGCCTGACCTGCCAGATCAAAGTCACCGACGCGCTGGACGGTCTGGTCGTTCAGATGCCCGAGAAACAGATCTGATGATCTCCAAAGCGCCGCGCCGACTCTCTCGCCTCTGGCAAGGCAGGTCACGCGGCGCGCTTATGGCAATGTGCTTGTGGTTGGTCACAACAGCCCCTGCCATTGCAGATACGATTGTCGCGGCTCGTTATACCGAACCCACGACCCGATATCCTCATGGCGTCCTGGGGGATCAGATCGAATATGGAGCGCTTGAGCTTACCATAGAAAACACGCCTGCCACACAAGGCTCGACGGGCGCCAAGGAACGATCTGCCCTGACCATCCGCCTGCCCGAGGACCGTGTTTTCGAAGATCTAGCGCCTCGGCTGTCGGACGTTGATCAAAACGGCACGCTCGAAGTTCTGGTTGTCGAAGCCCAGAAGGATACAGGCGCACAACTCGCCATCTATAACACGCACGGGGAAAAGATCGCCGCCACCCCGCATATCGGCACCCGTTTCCGCTGGCTCGCACCGATCGGCGCGGCCGATCTGGACGGCGACGGCTACGTCGAGATCGCCTATATCGACCGCCCTCACCTGGCCAAAACCCTGCGCATCTGGCGCTTCAAAGATGGCGCACTGACCGAAATCGCGGTACTGCCTGGTCTGACAAACCACAAAATTGGAGAAGCTTATATTTCGAGCGCCATCCGCGATTGCGGCACCGGCCCCGAGATGGTCGTCGCAAGCGCCGACTGGAGCACCATCGTCAGCGTTTCTTACCGAGGCGATTGGCAAACCCGCGACCTTGGCCCCCTCAAGAAGCGCAGTGACCTAACAAACGCACTCATTTGCTGATCCGCCCTTCATCTGGCCCAAAATATCCCAGGGAGCGCGAGGGGCTGGCCCCTCGCCCCAAAAAATCGAGACGGGCGCAGCCCGGCAATCAGATCACAAAGCGCGCCAGCCGATATCGCGGCGAAAGAACCCATCGGGCCAGTCAATCCCATCCACCATCGCATAAGCCCGATCACGCGCCTCCTGCAATGTCTCGCCCCGAGCGGTGACGTTCAGAACCCGACCACCCGTGGCCAATACCTGCCCATCCGCAGCCTTGGTCCCGGCATGAAAGACCATGTTCTTGCTGTCCTCGGGCAGCCCGTCCAGACCGCCAATAACACTGCCCTTCTCGTAAGACCCCGGATATCCCTGAGCCGCCATCACAACGGTCAGCGCATGATCATCGGCCCAGTTCACCTGCGCCTCACGCAAACGGCCCTCGGCTGCGGCATGCATCAGATCCATCGCCTGCGCGCCCAGGCGCATCATCAGCACCTGACATTCGGGATCGCCAAAGCGCACATTGTATTCCACCAGTCGCGGCTGCCCGTCCTTGATCATCAAACCCGCATAGAGAACCCCCTGAAACGGCATCCCGCGCTTTTTCATCTCGGCCACGGTCGGCTTGATGATCTCTTCCATCGCGCGGGCTTCGACCTCGGCGCTCAGGACCGGAGCCGGAGAATACGCTCCCATCCCGCCTGTATTCAGCCCGGTATCCCCCTCGCCTACGCGCTTATGGTCCTGCGCGGTGCCGACCGACAGGATATCCTCACCGTCACACAGCACGAAAAGCGAGGCCTCCTCGCCCTCCATGAATTCCTCGATCACCACCTCAGCCCCGGCCCTGCCAAAAGCCCCGCCAAACATGTCGTCGATGGCCTCCAGCGCGGTCGCTTCGTCCATCGCCACGATCACGCCCTTGCCGGCGGCCAGACCATCGGCCTTGACCACAATCGGCGCGCCTTGTTCGCGGATATAGGCCTTGGCGGGCTCGGCCTCGGTAAAGCGCCCATAGGCTGCCGTCGGCGCGCCCGAGGCGTCGCAGATTTCCTTGGTAAAACTCTTTGATGCCTCCAACTGCGCCGCCGCAGCCGAGGGGCCAAAGACAAGAACGCCCGCTTCGCGTAGGCGGTCGGCAACCCCAGCCGCCAAGGGGGCCTCAGGGCCGACAATCACAAAATCAATCGCGTTGTCTTCGGCAAAGCTGACCACAGCGCCGCCATTTTCGATGTCCAGAGCCGCGCAATCGGCAATCTGAGCAATTCCGGCATTGCCCGGCGCGACTATCAGACGGTCACACTTGGGGTTCTGCATCACCGCCCAGGCTAGGCTGTGTTCGCGTCCACCGCTCCCGAGAATGAGGATATTCATGACTGCTCTCCGATCTGCTTGGCCTCGACTTCCGCGCGTTCTAAGCTGGGTGGGCATTTGACACAAGGCGCTGAAATGTCCGACCTGCTTGACGATCCCATTCCCGGCCAAAACACACCTGAATACAGTGTTTCCGACATTTCCGGCGAGGTAAAACGCACACTGGAAGGCACCTTTGGCCGAATCCGTGTGCGTGGTGAGGTCGGGCGCGTGTTCAAGGCGCGCTCGGGCCATCTTTACTATGATATCAAGGATGACCGGAACGTGCTGGCTTGCACCACGTGGAAGGGTCAGATCTCGGGACTGTCCGTGGTGCCCGAAGAAGGGCTTGAGGTCGTCGTAACCGGGCGTCTCACCGCGTTTGGCGCGCAATCGAAATACAACCTGAATGTCGATGAGGTCGCCGTCGCAGGCCAAGGCGCACTGATGGCGTTGCTGGAAAAGCGTAAGAAACAGCTAGAGGCCGAAGGGCTGTTCGCGCCTGAACGCAAGAAGCCCCTGCCCTATCTACCGCAGATCATCGGCGTAGTGACATCACCATCTGGCGCGGTGATCCGCGATATCCTTCACCGCCTGCGCGACCGGTTCCCGCGCAAGGTGCTGATCTGGCCTGTCGCCGTGCAAGGATCGAACTGCGCGCCCGAGGTTGCCAACGCGATCAACGGTTTCAACCAACTCACCCCCGGAGGCGCCCTGCCGCGCCCAGACCTGATCATCGTCGCCCGCGGCGGCGGGTCGATCGAGGACCTGTGGGGTTTCAACGAAGAGGCCGTCGCACGGGCGGCTGCGACTTCAGACATTCCACTAATCTCAGCCGTGGGGCACGAAACGGATACGACACTGATCGACTATGTCTCGGACCGTCGCGCGCCGACGCCCACCGCCGCCGCCGAACTGGCCGTGCCCGTGCGGATGGAACTGTTGGCCTGGACCGGCGAACAGGGCGCGCGCCTGTCCCGCGCTGCGACCGACGCCGTGCAGCGCCGCAGCCAACGCCTGCGCGACCTGTCCCGGGCGTTACCGCGCCCCGACAGCCTGTTGAACACACCGCGTCAACGTCTTGATCTGATTGCCGATCGCCTGACCCCGGCTTTGGAACGTGGTGTTCAAGCGCGACGCATCAAAGTTGTGGAACTGTCGGCCCATCTACGCCCCTCGACCCTGCGAAATCTGGTGTCCTCACGGCAGGAGGCGGTGCGCAACCTGTCATCCCGCCTGTCCTTGCGCCCTATTCAGCGCGACATTGACGCTCAACGGCAAAACCTGGCCCGCCTGACCGAGCGTCTGAACACCGCCCAAACCAGCCGTTTGGATCGGATGCGTCAGGCGTTGGAGGCCACGGATCGGCTTCGTGAAACACTCAGCTACAAGGCCACGTTACAGCGGGGCTATGCCGTGGTGCGCGCCGACGGTCAGGTTCTGACAACCAAGGCACAGGCGGCAGGCCACACAGCTATTGAGATTGAATTCACTGATGGCATATTGGCGATGGGACCGGCCTCAGCAAAACCTGTTGCAAAGAAATCAGCAAAGAAAACGCCACCCGATCAGGGTTCACTGTTCTAGGTCTGGCTTAAACGCCAACCTCGGGGCCAAGGCAGACCATCTCCTCATCGATATCTTCGGCCTCGTACAGCTCCGTCTGCTCGGGGTTGCCTTCAAACTGAGCAATCAAGCCGCTGCCGGATTCGACAAACACCCAGCATTGCGGGTCCAGCCGGTCTTCGTACAGAAAACAAATCTGGCCATTCTGCTCGTACCAGACGCCTTCCTTGCAATCTCCGTCCAGAAAGGACCAGATCACGCGTCGGTTGGGCAAATAACGTTCGACCCCGTAAACCTGCCCCTCAAAGCCGTAGAACAAGGTTTTACCCTGCGTATACGAGTCAAATTCAGCCCCCGAAAGCGCGGATTGCGCCCCCGCCATCTGCGCGGACATAGCCAGAAGAATCGCAACATGCCTGATCATGTCCGCATGATGTCAGATGCCAACCGGCAATGCCAATTACCAATCTGTCAGGTCAGGCTTCCTTAACGTCATGGGTTGAGTTGCGGACGCATTCCCGATGAAGCTGGACGAAAAAAGGGACACTTGAATGACAACTGCGCTGTTTCTGGTCGCTGCTGCCTGCGCGTTGGCCTATCTGCCCTTGGCGCCTCGCCCGGCCAGCAAACTTAGGTCGGTGCTGAAAACCGCCTCGGTCGCCTGCCTTGCCGTCATCGCCCTGCTGTCTGAGGCGCCACTCCTTTTGATCGCCGCACTGAGCCTCTGCGCCATCGGAGACGCGCTGTTGTCGCGCGAAACCGACGCAACGTTCATGGCAGGGATCGGTGCCTTTGCAGCCGGACACCTGGCCTATATCGCACTGATTCTGTCGCATCCCAGCAGCGATACCAGCCTGATTTTAACTCACCCCGGCCTATTCTGGTCCCTGATCCTGCTGGGTATCGTCGCGGCAACTCTTCTGGCCCCACGTGCCGGGGATCTCAGACTACCAGTTCTGGGCTATATCCCGATCATTCTGGGCGTGGGCGTCACCGTTTTGGCCCTGCCCGACACCGGCGCTTTGCGTTGGGCCCTGCCCGCAGCGATGGCCTTCATCGCCTCGGACCTGATCCTTGCGACCGAGAAATTCCTGCTGCCCGCCCATCACCCGGCCCTGCGGATGACGCCTTATCTGGTCTGGCCGCTATACTGGGGCGCACAGGCCGGTCTGTTGATCGCCTTTCTCTGACCCTTTGCAACTGCCGCAAATCCGCATTAGGTGAAAGGAACACCTGCGGAGACCAAAAATGGCGTTTTTCTCAAAGCTCAAAGACAAGCTGTTCAAATCCTCGTCCCGCCTCGAACAGGGGCTGGATGCAATCGTCGACGATGGCGGAGAGGAAACGGCTGCACCCGAGCCCAGCCCACTTGAGCCTGCACCGCAAACTGAACCCGTCTCCGCACCGCCCGAACCTGAACGCACGCCACAACCGGTCGAAACCGCGCCACCTGAACCTGCCGCACAACCCGCGCCCGAACCAACCCAGCCCAAAGGCGTCTTGAGCCGCCTGTTCAACCGGTCCGAGTCCCAAACCGTTGTCCGTCGCACCCTGGACGATGACATGCTGGAACAGCTCGAAGAGCTGCTGATCGCCTCGGATATGGGCGTCGATACCGCCCTGCGTGTCACCTCGAACATGGCCGAGGGGCGCTTTGGACGCAAATTGTCTACGCAGGAAATCAAGCAGCTGCTGGCACAGGAAGTCGCCCGCGTGATGGAACCCGTGGCCAAGCCCATGCCGCTTTACCCCAAACGCCCGCAGGTCGTGCTGGTTGTGGGTGTCAACGGTTCGGGCAAAACCACCACCATCGGCAAGCTGGCCAGCCAGTTCAAAGCCGCGGGCAAAAAAGTCGTCATCGCCGCGGGGGATACCTTCCGCGCCGCCGCCGTCGAACAATTGCAAGTCTGGGGCGACCGCGCAGGCGTCCCGGTTCTGACCGCCCCCGAAGGCTCGGACCCGGCGTCGCTGGCCTTTGACGCCCTGACCAAAGCTCGGAACGAAGGCGCAGACCTTCTGATGATCGACACCGCTGGCCGATTGCAAAACCGCGCCGACCTGATGGAGGAACTGGCAAAAATTGTCCGCGTCATTCGCAAGGTCGACGACAGCGCCCCTCACAACACCCTGCTGGTACTGGACGCCACCACCGGCCAGAACGCACTCAGCCAGGTCGAAACCTTCAGGAAATTGGCTGATGTATCCGGTCTGGTGATGACCAAGCTCGACGGCACCGCCAAAGGCGGGGTTCTGGTGGCGCTGGCGGATAAATTCGGTCTGCCCATCCACGCCATTGGCGTCGGAGAGCAAATCGACGACCTCGCCCCGTTCGACCCCGAAGAATTCGCCGCCGCCCTCACCGGCCTGCAAAGCTGATCCGCCGCTTCATCTGGCCAAAAATATCCTCGGGGGGGCGTGGGGGGGGCAGACAGCCCCCCACTTCTCCGCCAAAACAAAGACCGAAATTTGAGCGACTGGCTGATCTCCCTTGAAGGCACCGAAGCGGGCCACAGGCTCGCCCTGGCGCTTGCGCTGTCAGCCGCTTTCCTGCACGCAGCCTTTGGCGCGCTGCAAAAAGGGCGCCACGATCCCTGGATGTCGCGCGGGGTGATTGACGCCTGCTATTGCCTTATGGCGGCCCCGTTTGCCCTCTTCGTCGTGCCTTGGCCCGAACCCTTTATGTGGCCCATATTCGCAGTCGTCTGGCTGATCCACATCCTCTACAAAATCCTTCAGGCCCTGGCCTACACCAAAGGCTCATACACAGTGGTTTACCCGGTCGTGCGCGGCACCGGTCCACTGTTCACCGTGATTGGCGCTTACCTGTTGTTTGACGAAACCTTCACCGGCACCCAATGGCTCGGTGTGGCTGTCCTGCTTTGCGGGATTTTCGGACTGGCCGCCTATAACTTCCGGTTTCTCGAAACCAACCGCGAAACGCTGGGCATCGCCTTGGCGCTGGCCATCGCGACCGGTTTGTTCGTCGCGCTCTACACGACCTATGACGCCTATGGCATCCGCGCCACCGCCGACCCGTTCACCTTCCTCGCCTGGTTCTTCATGATCGACGGCGCCACGCTACCCTTCTATGCCTTCCTCAGATGGCGCGCGATGATCCACCGCCCCGCGCTTGGCCCTTTGATGCTGCGCGGGCTGGCTGGCGGTATCATTGCACCTCTGTCTTTCGGTTCGATCATGCTCGCCACCCGTCTGGATAAAGTCGGCGAAGCAGCTGTCCTTCGTGAAACCTCAACCGTCTTCGCAGCGCTTATTGGCTGGCTGGTTTTGAAAGAAACCGTTGGCCCCAGACGCATCGCACTGATGGCATTGATTGCACTCGGCGCCGTAATAGTTGAAATGGGCGGGTAAACAGCAGGAAACCGACATGACAGGCAAGAATGAGATCAACCCGTTTCTGAAACAGGTGCTGGAGCTTGGCCCGCCGCTGGCTTTCTTCTTCATCTATTTGCGCCTGCGCGACGACAGCTTCCAATTCGCAGGAACGGAATATTCCGGCTTTATCGTCGCAACGATCATCTTCGTCCCACTTATGCTGGGCGCAATGGGGATATTGTGGTTCCTGACCGGAAAACTCAGCCGGATGCAGATCTTCACCGCTTTCATGGTGATCTTCTTCGGCGGCCTGACCGCATGGTTCAATGACGAGCGGTTCTTCAAAATGAAAACCACCCTGGTCTATGGCTTTTTCGCCCTGATCCTCGGCATTGGTCTGCTGCAAAAGAAATCCTACCTCGCCTATGTTTTGGACGAGATGCTGCCCATGCGCCACGAAGGTTGGATGATTCTGACACGCCGGCTGTGTGCCTGTTTCGCAGTGCTGGCCGTCGCCAATGAATTCGTCTGGCGCACCATGTCGACCGATCTGTGGGTCAAAATCGAAACCTTTGGTTTTCCGATCGCACTAATGGTCTTTCTCATGCTCCAGTTCAGCATGTTGCAGACCTATATGGACGATCCTGACCAGCAATAGGCCGTAGATTCCGTAAAACTACATAAAATCCTTGGCTAATCGCCGTTGCTGTGGAAAGTTGTGACACCACTCACACCTGCCAGCCGGAGCACCACATCCACATGACGGCCTTTCCCAATACCGGTTTTCTGGCCGAAGCATCCGACCGTCTGCGCGCGATGCTGTCGGCACAGGCGACCGAAATCTCGCTTGATGACGGCGAGACATTGTTTGAACAGGGCGATGAGGGCGATGCGCTCTACGCCATTCTCGCCGGTACGCTCGAAGTGTCCTTTCTGGCGATGAGCGGTCGCAAACTGTCGCTGACCCTGATGAAACCCGGCGAAGTTTTTGGTGAGATAGCGCTGTTCGACAGCGGTCCGCGTACAGCGACCATTGCCGCCGCCGAGCCTTCTCGCGTATTGCGGGTGCGGCGCGCAGATGTGATGAACCAAATCCGACAACACCCGGATTTGGCAGTTGATATGATCCGTTTGGCCGGTCTCAGGATGCGTTGGATGGGGTCCCAGTTGAACGAACAGGTTTTCCTGCCCATGCCGATCCGTCTGGCCCGCAAGCTGCTGCACCTGACCGACCTGCAAGAGGACCCCTCAAGCCGTCTGTCCCTCTCGCAAAGCGAGTTGGCCGAGTTTGTCGGCGCCACGCGCGAGGCCGTATCGAAGACCATCTCGACGTGGAAGCGCGACAAGGTGGTCGAGGCATCGCGGGGCGGGTTGATGATCCACGACTTTGACGCGCTTCGAGAACTGGCGGATTCCGATCTTATCTGATCCGCTGTGACCTGCTTCACATACCTGTGTAGTCGTTAAGACTATCTTCATAACTGTTACCGTAGGAGGTCAGAGAATCATCCCCGATATCTGTCCACTGACCTCTCCCTGTATCAGAGTCGCACGCCTTCCCCGGTGTGCGGCTCTTCTCATTTCCGGTGTATGAAAAAAAGGCCGGGGTGCAGACCCCGGCCATTCTTGCAATCTGAAAGGCAGGTTATTCGCCCAGGCTAAGTGCTACAAAACGTGGATCGCCACCACGCCGTACCAGCAGCAACAGCGACTTGCGGCCCGCTTCGCGTGCTTCGTCCATGCGCGTCTCAAGATCCTGAATCGACGCGACCTTCTGCTGACCGGCTTCGGTGATCAGATCACCCGCCCGCAGGCCCTTGGCATAAGCTTCCGAGGCTTCATCCACATTTGTTACAACCAGTCCCTCAGCGTCAGCATCCAATTCCAGATCGGTGCGCAGCGTCTCAGTCAACGGCGAGATCGTCAGGCCCAGAATATCCGCGTCTTCCTCGACCGGAGCTTCCTCTGCAGGTTCTTCTTCACTCCCACCGGAACGCTCGGCATCCTCACGGCGGCCCAATGTCACCAGAACGGTCTGCGTGCCGCCATCACGGTGCACAACTACGCGGACAGATTTGCCCACCGTAGTTTCACCGACCTGCCGCACCAGACCGCGCGTGTCTTCAACCTCAACACCATCAAAGCTGAGAATCACATCGCCCGCCAGCAGGCCAGCCTCTTTGGCTGGGCCGTCCGGCACATCACTGATCAACGCACCGCCGGGCTTTTCCAGACCCATGGCTTCGGCCATATCCTCGGTCACGTCCTGAATGCGTACACCCAGCCAACCACGGCGGGTCTCACCAAACTCGCGCAGTTGATCCACGACCTTGATCACCACATTCGACGCCATCGAGAAACCAATCCCGATTGAGCCACCATTGGGCGACAGAATCGCTGTGTTCACACCAATGACCTCTCCATCCATATTGAACAGCGGCCCACCCGAGTTACCCCGGTTGATCGCTGCATCGGTCTGGATGTAGTCGTCGTAGGACCCGCTCAGCGCACGATTGCGGGCCGAGACGATCCCGGCTGAAACCGAAAAGCCCTGACCCAGCGGGTTGCCCATCGCAATCACCCAATCGCCCACACGTGCCACATCACTATCGCCGAACTGCACATATTGCAGTGGCCCCGAGGCCTCGACCTTAAGCAGTGCGATATCGGTTTTCTCATCAGTGCCGATGACCTTTGCAGGCAGCTCTTTCTTGGGTTGACCGTCGCCGGGGAAAAATTCAACAAGGATTTCATCGGCTTCGGCAATCACGTGATTGTTCGTGACGATGAAACCATCCTCGGAAATCACAAAACCCGAACCCAGCGCGTTGCTGCGGCGCGGGCGGTTGTCGTCATCACCCTCTCGATCCTGAAACTCCCGAAAGAAATCTTCAAACGGAGAGCCCTCGGGCACAATGCCTTGCGGCCCGGATTGCCCTTCGATCAAGGTTGAAGTGGTGATGTTAACCACCGCCGGGCTGATCTTTTCAGCCAGAGGCGCAAGGCTTTCCCCGCGCGCCTGCGCGGCGACGGTTTGGGCCAGAACCAGAACCATCCCGGCAATGGCCAACCACATCAGCCGCATGAAACCAACAACCTCGTCCCGCCGGACGGAAATACTGCGCGCTTGTGCCTGCACTTGGGAACTCCTTGTCGTCACTACACGGTGGATCGCCCGCAGGCGGACCTTCTTGACAACCAATGTAGTCGGTTTAGCCAAGCCCGCAACTGAGGATCGCGGGGAAATCACCTGCAAGTGAAAAGGCTGTATTAAAACCCGACCTGATACGCGGCCCAAAGCAGCACCAGGCCCGAGACCACGCACAGCAATCCGGCCAGCCGCCGCGCCTGTTCGGGCAGGCTGCGCAACGCTTCCAACATGCGTTCAATAAGCGAAGGGGCCAGCGCATAGGCCAGCCCCTCGACAATCAGTACCAGCCCGAAGGCCAGAAGGATCATACCCATTACTGGGCTGCCTGCCCTGTAGGCGATTTGAGGTAGTTGAAGAACTCGGAATCCGGGCTCAGCACCATCGAACTGTTGCCACCGCCCAGCGCACGTTCATATGCCGACAGCGAGCGGTAGAATTCGAAGAACTCCGGGTCTTTGCCGAAGGCTTCGGCGAAGATCGCGTTTCGTTCGGCGTCAGCCTCACCGCGGATGATCTCGGCCTCACGGTTGGCGTCCGACACCAGTTCAACCACGGTCCGGTCGGCCTGCGCGCGCACACGCTGGGCAGCCTCGTTACCACGGGCACGTTCGTCGGTCGCTTCACGTTCTCGCTCGGCCTTCATCCGGTCGAAGGTCGCGTTCAGGTTGGCCTGCGGCAGGTCCGTCGCCTTCAGGCGTACGTCGATCACGTTCACGCCCAGCGCCCGCGCTTCGGCAATCGCGCTGTTGCGGATGCGCAGCATCAACGCTGCACGGTCGGAGCTCAGGATGTCACGGGACGAGACCGACCCCAGCACTTCCCGCGTTTCAGCGCGGAGGATACGGTCCAGACGATCCTCTGCCACCGGAATGCCGCCGACACCGACCGCCTGACGGAACTGCTCCAGATCCGAAATCCGGTAGCGCGCGAAGGCATCGACCACCAAACGGCGATCGTCCAGAGGCGTCACTTCAAGCGGTTGCACGTCGATCGACAAGATACGGTCGTCATAGCGCACAACTTCCTGAATCAGCGGAATTTTAAAGGCCAAACCGGGTTCTTCCTTGACGGAAACCACGCGTCCGAATTGCAGGACCAACGCCCGTTCACGTTCATCCACGATGAAAATAGAGGACAGGATGCCCACTACCAACAAGACAACTGCACCTAGAATAATTGGTGATTTACGCATCAGTTGCTCTCCTGCCCAGAATTGCGGCGCAGTTCATTTAGCGGCAGGTACGGCACAACGCCCTGCCCCGAACCGGTCGAGTTTTCGTCCAGAATGATCTTGTCCACGTCACCCAAAACCTGCTCCATCCGTTCCAGATAGAGGCGCTTCCGGGTTACGTCGGGTGCTTTGGAATACTCTTCCAGAACCGCACTAAAGCGGCTGGCCTCACCCATGGCGCTGTTGATCTGCTGGGCGCGATAGGCTTCAGCCTCCTCCAGCACCTGCGCGGCTTCACCGCGCGCTTCCGCCAACACGCGGTTGGCATAAGCGTCCGCCACATTTTGCAGACGGTCACGTTCCTGCGCCGCGGCCTGAACGTCGCGGAAGGCGGCGATCACGTCCTGCGGCGGGTCGGCCTTGTCGAAGTTCACACGGATGATGTTTACGCCGGAATCATAGCTGTCCATTGTTGATTGGATCAGCTCTTGCAGGCGTTCTGCGATCACACCACGATCCCTGTTCAGGATCGGTGCCAGCTCACTTTGTGCGATAATCTCACGCATGGCCGACTCAGACACCGCACGGATCGTTTGACGCGCATCGCGCAGATTGAACAGGAACTTGGCGGGGTCGCTGATGTTCCAGACGACCTGATAGTCGATATCGACCACGTTTTCGTCCCCAGTCAGCATCAACCCATCGTCGCTGCCGCGTGTTCCGCCCATGTCTTCGGTCTGTTCCCGAGTGACCGGGATAACCTCGGCGGTGACAAACGGCCAAGGGGCAAAGTTCAGGCCGGGATTTCCGACCGATGAGAATTCGCCCAGAAACAGTTCAACCGACTGTTCTTCGGGTTTGACGGTGTAAAAGCTGGCCGCGCCCCAAAGCACAGCACCAACGACGAGACCGATAAGCACGGTCCCCTTCGTAAACAGCGGACCACCGCCGCCGCCCTTGCCATTGCTTCCTCGGCCCGAACCGCCGCGACCGCCCATCAGGACGCGCAGCTGTTCCTGCCCCTTTTTTACCAGATCGTCGATCTCGGGGATCTGCGGGCCATCGCCTTCGGGTGGGCGTTGCCCGTTCCCGTTGTTACCCCGATTTCCTCCGCCGCCCGAGGAGCCTCCGCCCCCCCAGGGGCCACCGCTGTTGCCCGCCATATGTATCTTTTCCCTTGTGTTGGACCGTGTGATCACGGGTTCCCTTGTAACTTGTGTGCGCGAGGTTGCAAATCAAGCAGTGCGCACAGGTTGACGCATTGTCACCAGTTCTTCGGCCATGACCGGGTGAACGGCGACCGTGCGATCGAAATCTTCTTTGGTTGCGCCCATCTTTACGGCAATGCCCGCCAGCTGGATCATCTCACCCGCGCCAGGCGCGACTATGTGGCAACCCAGGACCTTGCGTGTCGCCTGAGAAACGATCAGCTTCATCATCACTTTGTCGGACCCGCCTGCAAACGCCTTTTGCATCGGTTTGAAAGAGGTCGCATAAACCTCAACCGGTTCCTGCGCGGCGGCCTCCTCCTCGCTCAGACCCACGGTGCCCATTTCGGGCTGCGTGAAAATGGCGGTGGGGATGAGGTCATGATCCACGGGCGTCGGGTTGCCCTTAAAGACGGTTTCCACAAAGGCCATGCCCTCGCGGATCGCAACCGGGGTCAGGTTTACACGATCAGTCACATCCCCGATGGCATAGATCGAGGGCACGCCGGTCTGGCTGTATTCATCCACGATGATCTCACCCTTGCGGCCGCGTTCAACACCCACGGCCTCAAGCCCCAGATTGTCGGCATTGGGCGCGCGACCGGTGGCGTACATGACCACGTCGAACTGATCCTCGGTCCCGTCGGTGGCTTTGACACGGATCTTGTCGCCATCCTTGGCCATTTCAACCACATTGGTACCCAGGCGCACGTCGATCCCGTTTGCGCGCATTTCGTTGCAGATCAAATCGCGGGCCTCTTGGTCAAAGCCGCGAAGGATTTGTTCACCGCGATAGAATTGCGTGGTCTTGACGCCCAGCCCATTCATGATCCCTGCAAATTCGCTGGCGATATAGCCGCCGCCCACGATCAGGATGTTTTCGGGCAGTTTCGGCAGGTGGAAAATCTCGTTTGAAGTGATGGCGAGGTCTGATCCCGGAAACTCAGGCACAACCGGGCGACCGCCGGTGGCGATCAGGATATGCTTGGCGGTCTTGCGGGTGCCATCGGCCAGTTCAACCGTATGCGCATCCACCACGGTGGCCCGCTGGTCAAAGCTTTCCACGCCGTTGTTCTTCAGGATGTTGCGATAGATGCCTTCCAGCCGATCCAGTTCTGTTACCAGCTTGCCGTGGAACGTATTCCAGTCGAACGCGCCGGGCTGGATATCCCAACCGTAAGCCTGCGCGTCACCCACCATGCCCGAGAACTCACTGGCGAAAACCATCAGCTTTTTGGGCACACAGCCCCGGATAACGCAGGTTCCGCCATAGCGATCTTCCTCGGCCAGCGCCACCTTGGCCCCGTTTTCACCCGCCGCGACACGCGCGGCGCGGACTCCACCCGAGCCTCCGCCGATGACGAAAAGATCATAGTCAAAGCTCATCCCGAGTTCCTTTTTGTCAGGCCAAATTTCGTTGCTTATCTGGGGTCGATTGCAAAACTGCCAACCCTTGATGGGCCGGATTTTGTGAAGAAATCATTCGGATCAGTCCGCAATGTCCAAAAACAGGTTCTCATCGCTGTCGGAAGGTTGCTCTGTTTCGGTCGTGCCCTCATTGATATCCCTGATCTCGACCCGGCCATCGCCATGGCCAATCACCACCTTGTCGCAGATGTCGATGAACAACCCGTTTTCGACCACGCCGGGCACCTGATTCAGCACCAGAGCCAGCTGCCGGGCGTTTCCGATACGGTGCAGATGTAGGTCAAGCACATGGTTGCCTTCATCCGTGACAAAGGGCACGTCCCCATCCATCCGCAAAGCGGTCGAAGTACCCAGAACATCCATCGTATCCAGAACCTCTTCGACCAGAGTGCGCGTGGTCTGCCAGCCAAAAGGAATGACCTCAAGCGGCAGGGGGAAAGCGCCAAGGGTCTCAACCTCTTTCCCGGCATCGGCGATGACCACCATCTGATCGCTGGCCGTCGCGACGATCTTTTCCTGCAAATGCGCACCGCCGCCACCCTTGATCAGGTTCATCTCCTGATCGAACTCATCCGCGCCGTCTATGGTCATATCCAGCCATCCGGCCTGATCCAAAGACACGACCTCGATCCCGACCTCACGCGCCAGTTGCGCAGTCCGGGTCGAGGTGGGAACGCCCTTGATCTTCAGGCCTTCCTCCTGCACCCGTTCGCCCAAACGGCGCACCATCCAGGCGGCGGTGGACCCGGTCCCCAGCCCCACGCGCATATCGTCCTGCACCAGATCGGCGGCCCGACGCGCGGCCACGTATTTTGCCCGGTCGATCGGTGACATTTCTGCGGTCATGGCGGCATTCCCCTGTCTTACTGAGGCAACGTATACGGAATGCCCGCGCCAACTGCGAGAGCGAATTGCAGAACCACGCGGGCCAACGCGTCGCGAAACTACGCGTTTCCGATTGGAAACGTCGCAATCGGGGCTTTGGGAAAATGATGTAAGGTATAGATAGGTTTCATGACTGCGCCCTATCGCCTGCACTATGCCCCCGACAACGCCTCGCTGGTGATCCGGCTGGCACTGTCCGAGATGGACCTGCCGTTCGAGACCGTGCTGGTGGATCGCACCCGCAACGCGCAGGACAGCGCATATTATCGCGCGCTGAACCCGAACGGGCTGATCCCGGTGCTGGAAACGCCGCAGGGCCCGATTTTCGAAACAGCCGCTATTCTGCTGTGGCTGTCTGACACCCATGGGCAGTTGGCCCCCGCTGCCACCGATCCCGAGCGGGCCGCGTTTCTGAAATGGATGTTCTTTGCTTCGAACACGCTGCACGCAGATCTGCGCATTTTATTCTATGCCGAGAAATATATCGACGCGGCACAGGCCGACACCCTCCGCGCTGGTATCCGCCCGCGCCTTCGGCATCACCTGAAATTGCTGGATACGCTGGCCCAAAGCACTCCGAACTGGCTGCATCCTGACAGCCCGTCGGTTTTGACCTATTATTTGGCCTGCCAGATGCGCTGGATGGCGCTCTATCCTGCCAAGGCGGATCGCAGTTGGTATCAACTGGCTGATACTCCTCACTTGCAACGCATCGTGATGCAGTTGGAAGCCCGTCCCGCAACCCGCGCCGCCATCGCGGCCGAGGGGTTGGGCGCCACGCCCTTCACCGCCCCGACTTACGCTAACCCTCCAGAAGGCTCTGCTACCTGATATGTTCCTGTCTGTCTTCGATATGTTCAAAGTGGGCATCGGCCCGTCCTCGTCGCACACTATGGGGCCGATGGTGGCCGCCGCGCGGTTTTTGGACCAGATGCGCGCCTCTCCGTTCGAATTTTCGGGGCTGCGCGGGTCTTTGCACGGATCGCTGGCGTTCACCGGTGTCGGCCATGCCACCGACCGCGCCACCATTTTGGGCCTCGCCGGTTTTGTGCCTGACACCTATGACCACGAAAAGGCCGAGGCCGCACTGGCCACGATCAACGAAATGCATAGCGTCACGCCCGAGGGGCTGCCGACGCTGGAGTTCAATCCGAAGACTGATCTGGTCTTTGACTATGAACACAACCTTTCTGGCCACGCCAACGGCATGATCCTGATGGCCACAGATGCACAGGGCGATGTGATTCTGCGGCAGGTCTATTACTCGATCGGCGGCGGCTTTGTTTTGACCGAAGAGGAACTGGCCGAGGGCAAGGCGACCGACGAAGGCGACCCGGTGCCCTTCCCCTTCAAATCCGCAGTCGAGATGCTTGACATGGCCAAAGCCAGTGGCAAAAGCATCGCCGAAATGAAGCGCGCCAACGAGATCGCGCGCGGGTGCGCGGACAGTTTCGCCAAGGGCACCGCGCGCCTGTGGCAGGTGATGAACGACTGTATCGAGCGTGGTCTGAACACCGATGGCATCCTGCCTGGTGGCCTGCATGTGCGCCGCCGCGCCAAGGGCATCCATGACGCGCTGCAAGCCGAGCGGGGCATGAACCTGAACGCCCCGCACACAATCAACGACTGGATGAGCGTTTACGCCATGGCCGTGAACGAGGAGAACGCCGCTGGGGGTCAAGTCGTCACCGCCCCCACCAATGGCGCGGCGGGCGTGCTGCCGGCGGTGCTGCGTTATTACCTGGATCACGTGCCAGGTGCCTCTGAAAGCCGCATTGAGGATTTTCTTCTGACTGCCGCCGCTATTGGCGGTCTGGTCAAGTTCAACGCCTCGATCTCGGGGGCCGAGGCCGGATGTCAGGCCGAGGTCGGCAGCGCTTCAGCCATGGCCGCCGCAGGTTTGTGCGCGGTGATGGGCGGTACGCCGGAACAGGTAGAAAACGCCGCTGAAATCGCGTTGGAGCATCACCTTGGCATGACCTGCGACCCGGTCGCCGGGCTGGTTCAAGTCCCCTGCATCGAACGCAATGGATTGGGGGCGATCAAGGCGGTTTCAGCCGCGTCTCTGGCGCTTCGCGGGGACGGGCATCATTTTGTCCCGCTTGACGCGGTGATCGAGACCATGCGCCAAACCGGGCACGATATGCACGAGAAGTACAAAGAAACCTCGCTGGGCGGTTTGGCTGTAAACGTCCCGAACTGCTGAGACAGGCGCTTTCATCGGCGGCGCAAACCCCGTAGCGTGCCGCCCATGACTCAGGATCGTCCCGTTCTTGGCATCATGTTGATGCTTGGCTTTTGCGTCCTCGCCCCGGCGGGCGATGCGATGGCCAAGCTGTTGGGCGAGACGACCCCAGTAGCCATGCTGGTCTTTGTGCGCTTCGCCGTGCAGGCGCTGGTGCTTGTGCCGCTGGTCGCCCTGACGGGACGGGTCTGGCGGATGACCGGGCGCGTGGTGCGTCTGACCTTGCTGCGCACCGTTCTGCACATCATCGGAATCAGCGCGATGTTCACCTCGCTGCAATATCTGCCGCTGGCAGACGCAGTAGCCATCGCCTTTGTCATGCCCTTCATCATGTTGCTGTTGGGCAAATTCGTGTTGGGGGAAGAGGTCGGCCTGCGCCGCCTGATCGCCTGTATCGTCGGGTTTATCGGTACGCTATTGGTGATTCAGCCCAGCTTTGTACAAGTCGGCGCTGCAGCTTTGTTGCCGCTGGTGGTTGCCGTGGTTTTTTCGCTGTTCATGCTGGTCACACGGCACATTGCGAAAGAGACCGACCCGATTGTTCTGCAAGCCGTTTCCGGCACTATGGCAACGGTCTTGATGTTGCCGTTTCTGCTGATCGGAACCGCCGCAGGCGTGTGGGAACTGTCGCTCGCCCAACCCGCCGATGGCACCTATGCGCTTCTCTGGGCTATCGGTCTGTTAGGCACCGTGGCGCATCTGTTCATGACGTGGTCCCTGCGCTATGCGCCTTCGGCCACACTGGCCCCGATGCAATATCTGGAAATCCCTGTCGCCACCCTGTTCGGCTGGCTGATCTTCCACGACCTGCCCGACGGCATCGCGGCCATCGGGATCGCCATCACCATCGCTGCCGGACTTTTCGTCATTCTGCGAGAGCGGGCCAGCGCCCGGTCCGCCCCGACAGAAACGCCCGCATAACCTGATCCAACGCATCCCGAGGCACCATCACCAGCAGCCCCGGCCCCTCCATTTCCAGTGTCACATCCGCCAGTGCGCGGTTTGAGGTCCCGACCTGCCCATCCGGGGCCAGTTCCAACCCGTCAATCGGCCATTCCAGCCCCTGACTGCGCCCGGTTATGCGCCGCAATGGAAACAATGACACAGTCTGTCCCACCGCCAAAGGCAATGTGATCCGGGGGGGCGCGTGAAACACCACTTCCTGCGCGCCCAACAGGACACACGGACGATCCTGATGCCGAACCAGAGCGTTAAGCACCGCAAGCTGATGATCCAGACGCGCGCCTAGAAACCCAATACCCAGCGCCAGCGGCGTCGCCACATTGCGCAGAACCTTGTCGAAATCCGTGCTGTCCTGTTCACGAATAGGAAACAACCGATCCGTAGGAATCTGGGCCTTGTGGTCTGTTGAAAGCGAATCAAAATCGCCAATCACCGCGTCAGGAATGACCCCCGCATCCAGCAGTGGCGCAGCCCCTCCATCAGCTGCAACGCAGGTTTCGGCGCGAATCAGCGCCAGTTCGATGTCCTTTGGGTTGATTTCTCCGCCGCCGACTAGCGTTATTGGCCCATCACAGCGTACAATTCCCGTATTTTTTCTAAGATTGATCATTTTTCCCGGATTTGGACACATTGAAACCACAAAATGATAGGCTGATTGGCATAGTTCAGGGCCAATGGGTATGCCCATCGCCGGGCGGGTTGGCTCTCGTAGTTTGTAAAGGACGTGCGTCTGATGGTACAGAATAACAAGGTTTTGACCGTTTCATACGGAACCTTCTCATGCACTTTGGAAGGCTTTGACGATTCCTTCGAGACAATGAAGGCAATCGCAGAATATTTCCGCGACCTTGCCGCCGAGGATCGTTACTTCGGGTCAGAACCCCCGCAACCGGATGCCGAGATGCTGGCCCGCATCGCTCAGCGCGATGTCGCGCGCCGGGTGGAAGCCAGCCAGAATGACTCGGGCCTGCTGCTGCGTGCCACTGAACAACCCGCACCCGCCCCGATTGCCACCGCACCCACGCCCACCGCCGACCCTGAGCCTGTACCGTCTCAACCCGATCCGGTGGCTACCGAAGCGGACGAGGTCGAAGACGCGCCCACCCCCGCCGCCGACAGCATCGCCGCCAAACTGCAACGCATCCGCGCGGTCGTTTCCCATTCGGAAGAAAACACCGTCATCTATTCCGAGGATGAAGAAACGACCTTGATGAAGGCGGCGGCCGGACCGTCGGACGCTGTGGCCGCAGCATTCGAAGCTGGTTCGCTAACCGCCGAGGATTTGGGCGAAGCGTCCGATACCGAACCGCAAGAATCCCCGGAAGAGGCCGTGGCCGCGATCGAAGAAGCCTTGGCCGAAGATGAGATTGTCGAAGATGCGCCTGAAGAAACTGAGCAGGTCTTCGACGATACCCTGAGCACCGAATTCGGTGAACCTGCAGAAGAAGTCCAAGCAGCCCCAACCGAAGTCTCTGATGGTGAGCCGGAAGAAGAAATTCAGCCTGCCGCGATGGTTGAAGAGGCCGAGGAAGCAGCGCAAGAAGACCTGACACCCGAAGCCGATGCCATGGAAGAAAACGATCCCGTCAACCTGCTGCAGGAGGACGAGGAAGCCATGGATATGCCGGAGGACGACACCACCCAAGAGGAAGGGGTGTTGACTGCCGACGATGAAGAAGACCTGCTGAGCGAGATTTCGAATGTCGAGGCTTTTCTTGCCCGACGCGCGGCGGACTCTGCCTCGGATACCGGAAGCCTGGACCAGGACGTTTCGCGTCTTATGGACAAAGCCGATGTCCAGATGGAGGACCCGGCAACCACAGATCAGCGCGAGACATACTCGCACCTGCGCGCTGCAGTGGCCGCGACCGAAGCCGAGCGCAAGGACAAGCCAAAAGCCGAAGAAACATCTGATGACAGCGTCTATCGTGATCTGACCGCATCGGTCAGCCCACGCCGGCCGGACATTCAGGTCACCGGCACGCGCCCGCAATCAGATAAGATGGCCCCGCTGAAACTGGTCGCCGAGCAGCGTATCGACGCGGATGCCCCTGAGGCAGCCCCCGTCACGCCGCGCCGCGTGTCTTCATCTGAGGATGCTCAGGCGGGCGAAGAAGGCGGCTTTGCCCTTTTCGCACAAGAACAGGGCGCCCAGTCCTTGCCCGACCTTCTGGAAGCCGCCGCATCCTATCTGTCCTTTATCGAAGGTCAGGAGCAGTTCTCGCGTCCGCAATTGATGAACAAAATCCGGTCGCTCCAACAGGCGGATTTCAACCGCGAGGAAAGCCTGCGCTCATTCGGTCAATTGCTGCGCGACGGCAAAATCGAAAAAGCCGGTGGTGGCCGGTTTGCAGCCTCAACTGATATCGGCTTCCGCCCCGACGACGACGAACGCGCCGCGGGCTGATCGCCAAAAAAACTAAAACCAGAAGGGCCAGAGCAATTCCTCTGGCCCTTTTTTGAGCACTAAACTGAAAGTACCTAGCGTCCTGCTATGCTGCACCGCAGAATTATGCTAGGTTTGAACCAATACGCCAGGCACTTTTCCCTCGGTTCAAACAGAGGTCGCGCCATGTATGAACTTCCGATTCGCCGTCTGAGGCCCTATGACAGGCCCAAAATCGAAAGCCACTTCAAATCATTGGATAATGACGCACTGACATCGCGTTTCGGCGCGCCGGTCAGCACAGAATTCGTTGAAGCTTATCTTTCCGGTATCTTTGATGATGCGGCGTTGATTTTTGGGGCTTTCCCGGATTCACGACTGCGCGGCGTAGGGGAACTTCGGGCTGTTCCGGACAGCCTGAACTACGTAGCAGAGGTCGCGCTAACTGTTGAAACTGGCTGGCAAGACAGGGGCATTGGAGACGGGTTGCTCTCCCGCCTCCTTACCGCTGCACGCAATCGCGGGATCAACGAAGTCCACATGCTGTGCCTTGCCACCAACCAAAAGATGCGTCGTCTGGCAGCCAAGCACAAAGCAGAATTGAAACTAATCACAGGCCAGATCGAAGCAACACTGGCGACGCCATGGCCTTCACCCTTTAGCCTGGCTGAAGAAATCTCCGGAGAATACCATGCATTCGCCCGTGCAATTCTCAGTTGGCCTCGAAGGTGAGGTCGGTATTGACGGTCAATCTTGTGTGTTACCCGGGTCTTCCTTGCCAACACCCTTAAACACAAATTTGAACGGCAAAGCCCAGAGCACGCCCAGAACCACATAGACCAGAAGTTCTAACCAAATCGGCGGTCGATCAAGCCAGTTCACGACCGTCACAACCGCCACGATATAGGCTGGCAGTCCCACCAGCAGCAGAACCAGAGACCATCTACGCCGCGCCTTATAGCTAAGGCCCGGCTTTTCCTCGCTGCTCATCAGTCAGCAAACGGGTCGGTCACCAGAATGGTGTCGTCCCGCTCCGGGCTGGTGGACAAAAGGGCCACAGGGCATTCGATCAGTTCCTCGACCCGGCGCACATACTTGATCGCATTGGCAGGCAAGTCCGCCCAGCTACGCGCGCCTTCAGTGGATTCGCTCCAACCCGGCATGTCTTCGTAAATGGGCTTGCAACGCGCCTGCTGATCCGCAGCGGTGGGCAGGTAGTCCAGACGTTCACCGTCCAGATCGTACCCAACACAGATCTTCAAGGTCTCGAACCCGTCCAGAACGTCCAGTTTCGTCAGCGAGATGCCGTTCACACCACTGGTTGCACAGGTCTGACGCACCAGACAGGCATCAAACCAGCCACAGCGGCGCTTGCGCCCCGTGGTGGTACCGAATTCATGGCCCCGCTCGCCCAAGCGCTGACCGTCGGCATCATCCAGTTCGGTCGGGAACGGACCTTCGCCAACACGGGTCGTGTATGCTTTGACAATGCCCAGCACAAAATCGATCGATCCCGGCCCGATACCCACACCCGTTGCCGCCTGACCGGCAATCACGTTGGACGAGGTCACAAACGGATAGGTGCCGAAATCGATATCCAGCAAAGCCCCCTGTGCCCCTTCGAACAAAATACGCTTACCGGCCTTGCGCTTTTCGTTCAGCACTTTCCAGACCGGTGCGGCGAAGGGCAGGATCTCCGCCGCGACGTTTTTCAACTGCGCAATCAGCGCGTCGCGGTCAACCGGCTCGATCCCCAAGCCCTTACGCAGCGGATCATGATGCTGCAACGCCCGGTCGACGCGCGCCTCGAGCGTTGCCTCATCGGCCAAGTCAGCAACACGAACGGATCGGCGCCCCACCTTATCCTCATAAGCCGGGCCGATCCCACGACCAGTGGTCCCAATCTTGGTGCCCTTGCTTGCGGCTTCCTCGCGTGCCCGATCCAACTCGCCGTGAATTGGCAGGATCAAAGGTGTATTCTCGGCGATCATCAGTGTTTCAGGAGAGATATCGACACCCTGCGCGCGAATGGTCCCAATCTCCTTGAGCAGATGCCAAGGGTCCAACACAACACCATTGCCGATCACGCTCAGCTTGCCTCCTCGGACTACGCCGGACGGCAAAGCGTGCAGTTTGTAGACCTCGCCATCGATAACCAGTGTATGACCGGCATTGTGCCCACCCTGAAAGCGCGCGATCACGTCCGCCCGCTCACTGAGCCAGTCGACGATCTTGCCTTTTCCTTCGTCACCCCACTGGGCGCCGACAACAACCACATTGGCCATAACAGGTCCTTTTGCGCTGAGTAATCAAACTCGGCTCGTATAGCGATGTGTCAGCAACAGGGAAACCGATAATTCGCCGCAGCTTCGAACCGCGCTGCGCGCGGTGCCTCCAGCGGGGATATTTATAGCCAGATGAAGAGCGGATCCCCTGCTTCATCTGGCCCAAAATATCCCGGGGGAGTCGCCCGGAACGGGCGACGGGGGCAGAGCCCCCTACCCGGTTGCCAATTTGACTGGCTGTCCGTGCGGCGTAGTCAGATAGGCATTTTCCCAAGCTGCCAACACTTCGCTGATATCTTGCGCATCGGCCTCTCCGGCGTCTTCCAACAGGGTTTCAAGCGCGTCCAGCCACGCTCGAAAATAGTCGTCTCCGCCATCCAACTCTTTCGAAAGCCCCCGCCGCTTGAGTGTCGCGGAAAATCGGGTGGCCCAATCTGGCCATTCGAATCGGCCTGCTTCATTCAATGCGACAGTCACCGCGAAGACCTGTGCGTGCCAGGGCTCGGCGAAAACGGGTTCGGGCGCTGTGTGTGCGACGCAGTCGGTCATGCGGGCTCCAGATAGCTTTGCCAGAGATCCAGTACGACCTCGTCCTTTGGGTTTTCCGGGTTTGCCCAAAGTTCTGATGCCGCGAAGGCCACCGCGTAGAGGGGTTCGGGCGCTTCCCCTAATCCATGCGCGTTGGAATCAGGTAGAACATGTGTCCCATGGAGGCGCAATATCCGGCCTTGCGCACCGGCCGCGTAAATTGGCAGCCGAGTATGCCCACCGTCGATCAGGCGGTTGGCGGATGGGTGCGCCGTGCGAACGGCCTGTCCCGGCTGGAAACGCATAGCAACCTTGGACGGGCGGTCCGCAGGGCCGCCCTTGGCCAGCGCAGCGCTGACGTTCTCTGCTTTCAGGGCTCGCGACGCCAACGGATGGGGGGTGTCACCGTTCCCGCCTTTTAGGTCCTCCAACGTCAGGACACCCCGTTCAATCAAGAGGTCGGCCAAGCCCGAAATCCATTTCTCGTAGTAGGAAAACCGTGTGTAGTCCTTTGGTGACAGACGTTCGCGCGCATGGCGCGAGATGTCGATATTCCATTGCCCCAGGAAGCCAGCAGCCAAAGTTACGGCCAGAGCACGCCCATGCCATTCCTGCGGGAAAACTGGAGCATCTTCCGCCTCGGGGATAACTGAGCCATCCCCGAACCGCCCGCCCATATCGTGAACGCGGGTCATGCGGGCACCTTGGGAAGACCGGTGCCGATCATGCTGTCGCGGGTAACAAGGGCAGTCAGCTCGTCCTCGGACAGACTTTCTGTGCCTTCAGGACGCATCGGCAGAACCAGATACCGAATCTCAGCCGTTGAGTCCCAGACGCGAATGGCGGTGTCATCGGGCAGAGACACGCCGAAATCAGCCAGAACCTTGCGTGGTTCACGCACGGCGCGGGCGCGGTAGGCATCGGATTTGTACCAGCCCGGCGGAATACCCAGCAGCGGCCACGGATAGCAACTGCACAGGGTACACACGACCATATTGTGCAGCTCGGGCGTGTTTTCCACGACCACGATATGTTCGCCCTGACGCCCGTAAAACCCCAGATCGGCGACAACTGGCGTTGCATCTTCCAGCAAGGCGCGCTTGAACTCGGGGGCCGCCCAGGCCTTGGCGACAACGCGCGCCCCGTTCTGAGGGCCGATCTTGTTCTGATAGGTGTCGATGATTTCATCCAAAGCCGCCGGATCAATCAAACCCTTGCGGGTCAGAATCGTTTCCAGCGCCTTTACTCGAAGCGCAGGTTCCGGCGGCAACAGCGCGTGCGGGTGGCCGTGATCGTCATGTGGCATGGCCGCAGGTTGCGTCACGATCCGCCAGTCTGTCCAGTCCCTTTGACGTGATATCACACATCACCAGAGGTGATGGAAACTCGTGTCTTGCCCCCGGACCCAAACTTGCATAAGTACCACGCGATACACGCCACGCTGTACAGGACCACCATGGAAAACGTCGTTCTCATCATCCATCTTCTTCTGGCTTTGGGCCTGATCGCCGTCGTCCTGATGCAGCGGTCTGAAGGCGGTGGCCTTGGCATGGGTGGCGGTGGCGGTGGCGCCATGACCGGACGCGCTGCCGCAACTGCGCTGAGCAAGGTCACATGGATTCTGGCGGCGTGCTTTATCGTCACCTCGATCACGCTGACGATCATTGCGGCGCAGAAATCCTCGGGCAGCTCAGTCATTGACCGTTTGGGCGTCCCTGCCCCGGCCGCAACCGAAGAAAGCGCACCGGCGGTTCCGTCGGCGGATGATCTGCTGCCTCCGGCGCAGGGCGACAATGCGCCGCTGATCCCGCAAGCGGATTAAGCCACAAAACCTAGAAATCTGACAGAGAACTGCAACAGCATCTTGCGGTTCTCTTGCGCTATGGGCGCGAATCCTTTATATGTGAAGTCCCGTGATGCAGCGGTTTTTCGTAAACCGTCGGGCAGCTGATTTTGACGTCTCACGGGAGCTAGCCGAACAACATGGCGCGTTTTATTTTCATCACCGGTGGTGTGGTTTCGTCCTTGGGCAAAGGGCTGGCTTCGGCGGCTTTGGGCGCTTTGTTGCAGGCGCGGGGCTACTCGGTTCGCCTGCGCAAGCTGGATCCCTATCTGAACGTTGACCCCGGCACGATGTCGCCATTTGAACATGGCGAAGTGTTCGTCACCGACGACGGGGCCGAGACCGATCTGGACCTTGGCCACTATGAACGTTTTACAGGTGTTGCTGCGCGCAAGACCGACTCGGTGAGCTCGGGTCGGATTTACTCTAACGTGCTCGAGAAAGAACGTCGCGGAGACTACCTCGGCAAGACCATTCAGGTGATCCCGCACGTCACCAACGAGATCAAGGATTTCATCGCCATTGGAGAGGATGAGGTCGATTTCATGCTGTGCGAAATCGGCGGCACCGTGGGCGATATCGAGGGCCTGCCCTTCTTTGAGGCCATTCGTCAGTTCAGTCAGGACAAGCCGCGCGGTCAGTGCATGTTTATGCACCTGACACTGCTGCCCTACATCAAAGCGTCGGGCGAGTTGAAAACCAAGCCGACCCAACACTCGGTCAAGGAACTGCGCTCCATCGGTCTGGCGCCGGATATTCTGGTCTGCCGTTCTGAGGGCCCGATTCCGAAGAAAGAACGTGAAAAGCTGGCCCTGTTCTGCAACGTCCGCCCGGACAGCGTGATCGCGGCGCAGGACCTCAGCACCATCTATGACGCTCCGCTGGCCTATCACCGCGAAGGTCTGGATCAGGCTGTTCTGGACGCGTTCCAGATCAGCCCGGCCCCCAAACCCGATCTGGCCAAATGGGAAGATGTCAGCGACCGCATCCACAACGCCGAAGGCGAGGTCAAAGTTGCCATTGTCGGCAAATACACCCAGTTGGAAGACGCCTATAAGTCGATTGCCGAGGCGCTGACCCACGGCGGCATGGCCAACCGTGTCAAGGTCAAGGTCGAATGGGTCGATGCCGAGGTTTTCGACACCGAAGACGCCGCCCCGCATTTAGAGGGCTTCCACGCGATCCTCGTACCCGGTGGTTTTGGCGAGCGTGGGACCGAGGGCAAAATCAAAGCGGCGCAATATGCGCGTGAACATAAGGTGCCTTACCTGGGCATTTGTCTGGGCATGCAGATGGCTGTGATCGAGGCCGCCCGCAACGCAGCAGGCATCACCGAGGCCGGGTCCGAAGAATTCGACCACGAGGCCGGGAAAAAGCGTTTTGAACCCGTGGTGTACCACCTGAAAGAATGGGTGCAGGGCAACCACAAGGTCGAACGCAAAGTTGGCGACGACAAGGGCGGCACCATGCGTCTGGGCGCTTATGATGCGGTTCTGGCGGATGGGTCCAAGGTGGCCGAGGTTTATGGCGGCTCAAATATCGAAGAACGTCACCGTCACCGCTATGAGGTCGACATCAAATATCGGGATAAGTTAGAAAAAGCGGGCCTGAAATTCTCGGGCATGTCACCCGATGGCCGTCTGCCCGAGATTGTCGAATGGTCCGATCATCCATGGTTCATCGGGGTTCAATACCACCCCGAGCTCAAATCCAAACCGTTTGAGCCCCACCCTCTGTTCCGCGACTTCGTACGCGCTGCGAAAGAGACGTCGCGTCTGGTCTAAGTCACCTCAAAGTGAGGGGCGCTTTCGATTTTTCTGTTCGAAACGCCTTATTGCAGGGTTAACTGTCTTCAAATTTCAAGACAGGAGCCCTGCCATGACCGATCAAACCACCCGCGCCAAGACCTTTGCCGCCCTGCATCAAAAGGGCAATCCGGTGATCCTCTACAATATCTGGGACGCGGGCAGCGCCAAGGCCGTGCAGGACGCCGGGGCCAAAGCATTGGCCACGGGCAGCGCACCAGTTGCGATGGCGCAGGGTTTCGGGGACGGTCAGAACATTCCCATGGATTATGTGTTGGACAACGCTCGGCGCATCATCGGTGCGGTGGACCTTCCGGTGACGCTGGATTTCGAAGGGGCCTATGCCACGGATGCGCAGGGCATTTCGGACAACGTGCAGCGCGCGCTGGAAACCGGGGTCATCGGGTTCAATTTCGAGGATCAGATCGTCGGGACCAAGGACCTGTTTGACATCGAAACGCAGGCGACCCGCGTGGCCGCGATGCGCGCGGGTTGTGACGCCGCCGGTATCCCAGCCTTTGTCAACGCGCGGACCGATATCTTCCTTAAGGCGCAGCCGGACACCCATGACGGCGCGATGCTGAACGATGCCATCGCCCGAGCCAAAGCCTATGCTGATGCAGGTGCCAGCGGGTTCTTTGCCCCCGGTTTAAAGGATGAAGCAATGATCGGTCGCCTGTGTGAGGCCACGGATCTGCCGGTGAACATCATTGCACTGCCCGGCACTCCCGACACCGCAACTTTGGCCAAGCTGGGGGTTGCGCGGATCAGCTATGGCCCTGTGCCCTATCGCAAAATGGTGGCGTGGCTACAGGAACAGGCCACAGCGGCCTTGGGCTGACGCCCCGCCACGCAGGGCGACGCCCGGCAAAGAAATGTCAATTTGAGGCTATGACCTGTAGTCCGTGCTTGGCGGACTACAAAATATGGAATATCCTCACGCTATGTTGAAAAAGTTCTTTCAGGCCTTTCGCCCGCCCCAACACGATGCCCTGCCCGACCCCGATGCCGAATTGGCCCTTGGGGCTCTGATGGTGCGGGTCGCGCAAGCGGACCGGGACTATAAACTGGAAGAGATCAGCCTGATCGACCGCATTCTTGCGCGGCTCTATCAGCATAACGCGATCGAGGCCGCCAAGGTTCGCGCCACCTGCGAAAAGCTACACGCTGCCGCGCCAGAAACCGACACGTTCGGCAAGCTGATCCGCGAAACCACAGATCTGCACGAACGCCTCGCCGCGCTTGACGCCTTGTGGGAAGTCGTGTTGGCCGACGGAAAGTCAGATGAGGGAGAGATGAAAATCGTGGAAGAGGCCCGTATTTCGATGGGGCTCAGCTATAATGACAGCCAGACAGCCCGCGAACGGGTGCAAAGGCGCTTGGAAGAGGCTTAGGCCCAATCTATATCTGACCCATGTTCAGTGATTTCTTGTCCCGGCTCACGCAGCCCCAGCCCGACCCACTTGTCGATGATGATGCCCGCCTTGCCCTAACGGCGCTGCTGGTGCGCATCGCGCGGTCTGACAATGACTATGCCGACAGCGAAATGGCGCGAATCGACCGAATTTCCGCCGAACGCTATGGCCTGTCCCCGTTCGAGGCGGCCGGTCTGCGCGCCCGCGCCGAAGACCTTGAGTCCGAGGCCCCCGATACCGTGCGCTTTACCCGCGCCATCAAAGAAGCCGTGGCTTATGACGACCGTCTGGCCGTCGTACAGGCGCTCTGGTCTGTAGCGCTGGCTGATGGGCACCGCACCGGCGAGGAGGACTCGCTGCTACGACTTGTGGTTAGCTTGCTTGGCGTCAGCGATGTGGATTCTGCGCTGGCCAGACAAAAGGCCGCCAAGTCGTGATTGCGATGCTGGGCATGTACGACATGCCCGGCCTGCGGCCTGCCCACGACCGCTTTTGGACCCTGATCCGAGACAATCTGGGCTATGGACCTGTCGAACTGACCCGCGATGTCGACGCCTGGGAGGTTTGGCAAAGCCCTGACCTGTTGTTCGCGCAGACCTGCGGAATGCCCTATCGCACCCATTTGCAAGATCAGGTGCAGCTGGTAGGAACACCGGATCATGGGCTTTCGGGATGCCCACCGGGCCACTATCGTTCGGTTTTTGTGGCGCGAACTCAGGACCCGCGCGACTTGACCGAGCTATCACGTGGTGTTTTTGCCTATAATGAGCCGCTTTCTCAGTCTGGATGGACCGGACCTTTGGTACACCTGGAGGCTTTGGGCCTACGCCCGATGTCTGCTTTGGAAACAGGCGCACACGCCAACTCAGCGCGCGCTGTTGCCGACGGTCTGGCCGATTTCGCAGCGCTGGATGCGCTAACCTGGTTGATGCTGAAGGAACACACCAAGCTGGGAACCGCATTGCGGGATGTCGAGGCAACAGCTCCCACTCCGGCGCTGCCTTATATCACATCGGGCACTCAAGATGCGGCCGCCATAACTCAAGCTGTTCGGCGTGCGATCAACGCCTTATCCCCGCGCGACCGCAATGCATTGCACCTTTTGGATCTGATAGAGATACCGGCCCGCGACTATCTAGCCATCCCCAACCCTTCGCAGGATGCTGCCAAGCTGCTCAATCCCTGACCGATTCGACCAGAACGTCTGGTCAATTTGACGGTTTCGGACCTCATATATGTCATTTGCGCATTGCATTAGGCTGATTTTTAAGCCCTAGTACCGCACCAACACCAATAACACTCAGGTCGCCCGTGACAGATTCCACTCCGGTCATCGAGATCAAGAACCTACACAAAAGCTTCGGCAATCTTGAGGTGCTGAAAGGGGTGGATATTACGGCCAGACGCGGCGATGTCGTATCGCTGATCGGCTCATCCGGGTCCGGAAAATCTACACTACTGCGCTGCTGCAACCTGTTGGAAGACAGCCAACAGGGCGAAATCCTGTTCAAAGGAGAACCGGTTCAGTGGAGCGGTTCGGGCCACAACCGCCGCCCCGCCGACCCCAAACAGGTCCTGCGCATCCGCACCAATCTGTCGATGGTGTTTCAGCAATTCAACTTGTGGTCCCATATGACCATCTTGCAAAACGTGATGGAGGCCCCCGTCACCGTTTTGGGCCGCGACAAGGCCGAAGTTGAGGACAGCGCCCGAAAATACCTGGAAAAAGTGGGCATTGGCGACAAATGTGATGTCTACCCGGCGCAGCTTTCGGGCGGGCAGCAGCAACGCGCCGCCATTGCACGCGGGCTTTGCATGGAGCCCGAGGCCCTGCTGTTTGACGAGCCCACCTCGGCGCTGGACCCCGAACTGGAACAGGAAGTGATTAAGGTGATCAAGGATCTGGCTGCCGAAGGCCGCACCATGATCATCGTGACCCACGACATGAAGATGGCTGCTGATATCTCTAGCCATGTCGTCTTTCTGCATCAGGGCCTCATCGAAGAAGAAGGCCTGCCGGAAGATATCTTCACCACCCCTGAATCCGAACGGCTTCAGGGCTTTCTATCCGCCACTATGGCGGCATAAATTCAGGACAGAACTAAACTGGGGAGTAACCAATGAAAAAACTGATTCTGACCACTGCGGCCTTGGCGCTGAGCGCCGGCATGGCCATGGCGGACACCGTTCGTCTGGGCACCGAAGGCGCCTATGCGCCGTGGAACTTCGTCAACGACGCTGGCGAAATCGACGGGTTCGAGCGTGAACTGGGCGATGAGCTGTGCAAACGCGCAGGTCTGGAATGCGAGTGGGTCAAGAATGACTGGGATTCGATCATTCCGAACCTCGTCTCGGGCAACTACGACGCAATCATCGCCGGCATGTCGATCACCGATGAGCGTGACGAAGTCATCGACTTTACCCAGAACTACACGCCGCCGGATCCGTCGGCCTATATCGCCATGTCTGATGGCGTGGACCTGGCTGGTGGTGTGATCGCCGCCCAGACCGGCACGATTCAGGCGGGTTATGTGGCCGATTCCGGTGCAACTCTGGTTGAGTTCGCCAGCCCCGAGGAAACCATTGCTGCTGTGCGCAACGGCGAAGCGGATGCAGTCCTTGCTGACCGGTCGTTCCTGGCACCCTTTACCGAAGATGGCTCGGGCCTGCTTTTTGTGGGTGACGACGTTCCGCTGGGCGGCGGTGTCGGAATGGGTATCCGCGAATCCGATGGTGAGCTGAAAGAGAAGTTCAACGCGGCCATCCAGTCCATGAAGGACGATGGCAGCCTGAACGCGCTGATCACTAAGTGGGAAGTGTCCTCGACCTTCTGATAAACTCTGCGGCGCGCCTTACTTAGGGCGCGCCGCCTCAGAGCCCTTGCAAGTCAAAGAGGCCCGCCATTTTCTCGTTCTGCACCGATCCCGAAACACTCGGCACGTTCCGTTGGTTTGCCTGTTACCTGACCAACGGTGTGCATTGGCTGTTTTATCTATCCTTCTTCAAGGTCCTGCTGCTGCTGGCGATCACCGCCCCGGTTGCATTGGGGTTCGGCTTTCTGGGGGCCATGGCCGCGCGGTCACATTTTCCACCGCTTGCCATGTTGGGCAAAGGCTATATCGCCATCGTTCGCGGTGTGCCGGATATCGCGTTCTTCATGTTCTTCGTGATAGCGCTGGATCAGGCATTCGAATGGACGCGCCACAAGATTCTTTGCCCCGAATGGACTGACCCCGTTCGACAGGGCAATGATTTCATCGTTTGTCAGGCCGCCAAACTGCCGCTTGGAACTGCACCCGAATGGGTTCACGAGACCTATGGCTTTTTCCTGGCCGTTATTACTTTTTCAATCGTGTTTGGCGCATTTGCCGCCAATGTTCTGTTTGGCGGCATGCGCGCCGTCCCGCATGCGCAACTGGAAACCGCCGAAGCTTACGGTATGACCCGCCGCCAGACATTCTGGCGCATTCTGGTACCACAGATGTGGGTCTACGCCCTGCCCGGCCTGTCTAACCTTTGGATGGTGCTGATCAAGGCCACACCGTTGCTGTTCCTGCTGGGCATCGAAGACATCGTCTATTGGGCCCGCGAACTGGGGTCGTTCAAAAACCCGAAATTCACCCAATACCCGCACGGCGACTGGCGTATGTGGTACTTCCTTGCTCTGCTCGTGTTTTACCTGGGCATGACCCGCGTCTCGGAAATCGGCCTTGAACGGTTGATGCGTCGCCTGTCGCACGGACAAGCCACCGCAGGCGGAGAGCTTCTGCGCAAGGAGACCACCGCATGAGCTGCATCCAGACCATCCAGGACTATGCGCTTCGCTCGGTCGGCATCGGTGAACGCCTTCTGCCGCGCAATGATTTTACACTATGCGAGCAATTCACCCTGATCGGTTCGGGCATGATCTGGAATATTTATTTCGGGATCATGGCGCTGGCGACCGGGTTCTTTCTGGCTACAGCGCTGGCCGTTGGCAAAGCGTCAAGCAAGAAATGGCTGCGCAAACCGTCCGAGTGGTTCATTTTCCTGTTCCGGGGATCTCCTCTGTTCATCCAGTTTTTCTTTGCCTACTTCTTCTTCCTGTCCCTCAAGCAGAGTTTTCCCTTCTTCGACGCACTGACCTCTGCCTGGCTGGGAGCGTTGATCGTGTTGTTCTGCAACACCGCCGCATATTCAGGCGAGATCTTCTATGGTGCCCTACGCTCGATCCCCAAGGGCGATATTGAGGCTGCAGACGCCTATGGAATGACCGGCTGGTCGCGGTTTCGCCGTATCATTTGGCCGACCATGCTGCGGCTTGCCTGGCCTGCCTACACAAATGAGGCAATCTTTTTGTTCCACGCCACCACGCTGGTCTTCTTCTCGGCCTTCCCAGTCTGGCAACAACGAGGCGATGCGCTTTATTACGCGGGCTATTTCGCGGACAAGACGTTCAATCCGTTCATCCCCTACCCTATTCTGGCCTTCTATTTCATTCTGCTGACTCTAGTGGTGATCTGGGGCTTTGGGCTGGTGAACAAACACCTAAACCGGCACCTGCCCGTGGCCAAACGCAGCAAGATGAAGTTGAGACTAAATCTGGCCCGCTGAGACACAGCATTCCTGTCGCGGGCTTTGATGCGGTTCTGGCAGTGGTCCCGAAAGCACGCCACCGCAGAGCGGCCCCGCAGCTTCGCCGGCCAACACCCCGAGGCGTTTCTTCGTGAAGCTCAGAACTTGGAATTTTGATACCACCAAGCCCTTCCGCAGCCTTTGCACCTGTGCTGCCCTGGCGCTTGTCATCTCGGCTCCGTTAACAGCGGCGCTGATGCTGGTATCGTCCATTCCGTTCCTCGTCGGCGAGTCTCAGGCCGGCCCGGTTGTTACACTAGCCTATGTCGGGCTGTCGTTTCTAATGGCAGTTTTTACCCTGCCTTTCATGTTGCCGCTGATATTCTCACTGGTGCCATTCACGGCTCTGTTCCCTCTGGCGGGCGCGGCCCTGTCCTTTCCTTTGATCCGACACGGCCGGATCAAGAAACAGCCGCTCCTGTGGATCTGGGTTGCGCTTTGGCTGATCACCTTCTTTGCAGGAATTCTGTCTGGTAAGATCTCGGTCTAAGGAAAAATCGCCGCCGCGAACGGCAATGCACATGCATTCAGCCGGACAAGCAGCCTTGTAGTTATTCAACCGATGATGAGGGAGATGGTACCGCCTCCCTGGCTTGAACAGGGGACCTCTGGATCCACAATCCAGCGCTCTAACCAACTGAGCTAAGGCGGCACTCGTGAGGGGCGATGTACCGAACGCGCCGAGGGAATGCAAGAGGATTAAAGCCGAATTTCCCAGCTTTGTTCGACAAGATCGACCCCGAAAGAATGCACCGGTTTGCTACCCGTCAATTGCCATCCCGTCGCCTGATACAGCGCGCAAGCGGCACGGTGGCTTTCGTGGGTCCATAGCGACATTTTCTCAAACCCAGTGTCGCGGGCGTGGTCCATACAGGTATGCAGCAAGCGCTTACCCAAACCTTTTCCACGCGCCTCGGGCATCAGAAAGAACAGGCGCAGTTTTGCAGTGGTCTCATCCAGTCGTACGCAGAAGATACTGCCCAGAGGGACGCCGGCCTGTTCCGCGATCCAACCGCGATCACAGGAGGGATCATGGGTTGCCACAAACTCATCCAGTATCTGCTGCACAAGGCGCGCAAAGCTTTTGTCGAACCCTTCATCGCGCTCGTAAAGAAGGCCGTGCTGCGCGACCAGCCACGGAACGTCTGATGGGTGAAAAAGTCTGATCACCGTGTCGTTCATTCCTCATCTGACCCGATCAGCGGCTTGATTCTCAAGTCTTTGCGCGCTAGCACAAACGCTCATCCCCGGAGGCGCAAATGGGTATCAACACCGAACGTGACATTCAGGCCAACCTGCAAATCGGCCCGACCGACCAAGGCATGGTGCGCCTGTTCATCGAGGCTGATGGCGTCGAGATTCCGATGGATTTCGAACCCGACGAGGCTGAAGAAATCGCCGAAGAGATTCGTGCTGCCGCGCAAGCCGCGCTGGCGGTGAAAGGCTAACGCGCTAAAGCCTTGGGTCTCGCAATGCGTGCAGCCTTCGGGCGGCATCGGTTGCAAATTTCTGGATCATCTTCTTCCGGCGCGCCGGAGCCAGCTTATCCTCTGGGGCCATGCGCACGATCTCGGCGTCATAGGCGTCGGCGATGATCAGACCAGTCTCGGCAGGCAACAGCTCGGTCGGGAACTCGGTATCCACGGCCCAGAAGAATCGGTCGCACCACTCCAAATAGCCCTGCCACTTGGAATCCGATTGGTAATCCGCCCGGCTGGATTTGCATTCCACTACCCACAATTCACCCTTGGGGCCCAACCCCATAACGTCCACACGCAACCCGCGCGCCGGCACGAATTCCTCAACAGAAACAAAACCATGCGCGCTGAGATGACGCGCCACGCCGCGTGCTAGCTTCTGGCCGGGTTGTAGATCCAATGTCATTGGGAAAATGTGAACAATTCATGAACAAATTGCAAGGGTGAGATTGCTGTTGACATGATACCATATGGTATCAAATAAATATGAAACCTAATGGTATCGGATATGAGGAAACGGATGCCTGACCAAATCCAAAACGCGTTTCGCGCGCTTGCGGACCCCACGCGCCGGGACATCGTTCAGATGCTTGCATCGCAGGATATGACAATCGCGCAACTGACAGATTGCTTCGACATGACCCGAGCGGCCGTCAAAAAACACCTGACCGTGTTGTCGGACGGAGGCCTCATCCAGGTCGAAGCTCGGGGGCGAGAACGCATCAACCGTCTTGAACCCCAGGGAATGGCCCCTGTTCTGGATTGGTTGAGCTTCTTTGATCAGTTCTGGGACGAGCGCCTGCGTAACTTGAAAGAAGCCATTGAGAGGAAAGAGACATGACCAACGCAGTTTTGCAAAAGACCATCTTCCTGCGCGCTGAGCCGGACACTGTCTGGGCCTATCTGACCGAACCGGAACGCCTTGCCGAATGGTTTCACAAGCCCGAACGCCCACTGGCAGCAGGACAAAAGCTTGAGATGTTCGGAACCACAAGCGGCGATCTGTTGATCTGGGGAGAGGTGCGCGAGGCGCGCAAGCCGCAGTATCTTGAATATACCTTCACGGTAAAACCGATGGGAGACGTTGTCAGCGTGGTCAAATGGACGTTGGAGCCCGTAGACGGCGGCACGCGATTGTCCTTGAAGCACGAAGGCCTGCCGCAGGGCGCCCAGGCTTTCGACCTAATCCTGGCCCTGGACAACGGTTGGGACGAACATTTTGGCAAGATGCGCAAAGCTCTGCACGAAACTGTTGACGCTTAACCCCTTGTGCCAGCCCGTCAGACGCCCTAACTAAGCGCTTGGCGGGTTCTGCCCTTCTTGTGACTGGTAGCATTCTGGTGGCCTTAAGCAATTCCGAGGGGGCTGGCTCTGTTCAGGTCCTGGCCTGATTACCTGGCGCCCACCTGTACATACAGGTCCTCGGGAATCACACCGCACGGTTGACTGGTGGTCCCGCCACATTTTTCTAAAATTATCAGCGCTCTGCGCGTGAGCCTTGCTTGGCCAGCACAGGTTTGAACACATTAACGACGGGTGATCCACGGCGCGGACCACCCGGCCTTTCCGCCATGCTCATGATCTTGTAGGCGAACTGGACACCTGCAAAAACGATGCCGTTCATGAACCAGATCATGACGAGTGCCACCAACCCAACATCCGAACCCCAAATCAACCCGCGCAGATTGGCCACGTTCACAGCCAACAGCACGCCGACAAATACGGCCGAGATCACAAATCCCCAGATAACCTGAGTGATATAAAGACGAATGAGCTTGGGCATAGCGGCACTCCTTGTTTGGTCACAAGCGTAGCCTTCGGATGCTCTGAGTAAAGGCGTCAGAACGCCTCGGGCTGAGCCTCGCGCGCCATGTGGTCCAGTACAGCGTTCACGAATTTCGGCTCTTTGCCTTCCGGGAAAAAGGCGCGGGCCACGTCGACGAATTCGGTGATGACCACTTTGGGCGGCGTGTCACTTTGGGTCAGTTCGGCCCCGGCGGCGCGGAAAGCGGCGCGCAAGGTCGGGTCGATACGTGCGATGGGCCATTTGGCCACCAGCGCGCGGTCGGTCATCTGGTCGATGGGGGCCTGATAGTTCACGGCGTCCTCGACCAGTTTGCGGAACAGGCGGATATCGCCGTCCAGCATCTCTTCCCCCTCATAAACGGCACCAAACCGGTGATCCAGAAACTCGGTCACGACTGCTTCGGTCGTCTGGCCTGACTGCTCCATCTGGAACAGCGCCTGCACGGCGTAAAGCCGGGCGGCGGATTTCATCAGGCGTTTCTGGTTGGCCGGTTTCGGCGCGTCTGTCTGGGTCATGCTGTCGTGGATCCGTTGCTGTCGCCCGCCACAAGGATGGACTCGGACGGCGGCTTGAAGCCCACGCCCTTTTTGGAAGAGCCCCACTTACGGCTGAGCGCGATCAGATGCAAGGCCGCAGCGGCTGCCCCGCCCCCTTTATTCATCTTTTTGGGATTGGCGCGGACCTCGGCCTGTTCGTCATTCTCGACGGTCAGGATACCGTTGCCGATCAGTAGACCCTGAAGACCCATCAGTTGGATGGCCCGACTGGAGTCGTTACAGACAGTTTCATAATGCGTGGTCTCGCCGCGAATAACGCAGCCCAGCGCAACATAGCCGTCGAAATCGCACTGACGGTCGGCCATTGCGATGGCGGTGGGAATCTCCAGCGCGCCGGGAACTTCGACCACTTCACAGGTGCCGCCTGCGGCCTCGATCTCTGCTTTCGCACCGGCGACCATATTGTCCGCGATAGCGCGATAGAACGGAGCCACCACCAGCAGCAGTTTCACCGGCTTGTCGAATGTCGGAGTCGGCAGGACGCCGTGTTTGTCTTGTTCAGCCACGATCAGTCTTCCTTGAGGATGGAACGGGTGCCGACGATGGACAGGCCAAACGCGTCGAGCCCCAGATATACGGTTTCGGGCGAGTCGGTCAGCAGCACCAGCTCGTGAATGCCCAATTTGGACAGGATCTGAGACCCCAGTCCTGTTTGTTTGATGGTCCGAGGGCCTTCATCCTCGACCGCGTAAAGCGAGTTGCGCGGTTGGCGGAACAGACAGACGACGCCGCGCCCCTCTTCGGCGATCTTCTCCATCGCACGCGGCAGTTCGCGCGAAGATTTAGGCCCGAGGCCCAAGATATCCGGCGCTTCGTGCAAAGCATGGGTGCGGGTCAGAACGGGCTCGGGCGTGGTGATGTCGCCTTTGATCATGACCACATGTTCGATGCCATGAAGCTGGTCAGTGAACAGCCGCATCTCCCATTCGCCACCATATTCCGAATTGACGGTTTCACGCGACGTCTCGACCACCAGATTGTCATTGCGGGATCGGTAGGTGATCAGGTCGCTGATCGTACCGATTTTCATGTCATGGGTTTGTGCGAATTCCACCAGATCGGGCAGACGCGCCATTGTGCCGTCGGGCTTCATGATCTCGCAGATCACGCCCGAAGGGTTCAGCCCGGCCAAGCGCGAGATATCAACCGCAGCCTCGGTATGGCCCGCACGCACCAGCACCCCGCCCCGCTTGGCGCGTAAGGGGAAGACATGGCCCGGGGTGGCAATGGCCGCCATCGTGTTTTGTTCATTGATGGCCGTCGCAACAGTCAAGGCGCGGTCAGTGGCGGAAATCCCGGTCGACACACCTTCGCGTGCCTCGATCGACACGGTGAACGCGGTTTCATGACGCGAGGAATTGTTCACCGCCATCATCGGCAGGCCCAGCGCATCCACCCGTTCCGCGGTCATCGGCAGGCAGATCAGGCCGCGCCCATGGGTGGCCATGAAGTTGATCGCCTCGGCATCCGCAAACTCGGCGGCGATAACCAGATCGCCTTCATTCTCACGGTCTTCGTGGTCGACCAGAATATACATCCGACCTTTGCGCGCCTCTTCGATGATCTCTTCAATCGGGCTGATCACGTCGCGCAGTTGCGCCTCGACGGGTCCGGGGGTTTCAAAGCTCATTGGGCAGCCTTTCGCAGAGCATGTTTGCACGGGTGGATAGACCACCCCGCGCGCAAAGACCAGTCTGCAAACGTCCCGAACCGGTCAGAACGCGGCGTTTAACTCAAGACATTTCGGCCAGACGCGCGACGTAACGAGCCAGCGTGTCGATCTCAAGGTTCACCTTGTCTCCGACCGCAACATCGCCCCAGGTTGTCACCTCTTTGGTATGAGGGATGAAGTTGATGCCAAAGTCACATCCGTCCACGTCATTGACGGTCAAAGACGTCCCGTTCAGCGCAACAGATCCTTTCGGCGCGATGAACCGCGCCAAGTCCTTGGGAGCGCGCAGGGTGACGCGGGTGCTGTCGCCTTCGTCCTGCATGGCCACAATTTCGGCCACGCCATCCACATGGCCCGATACGATATGCCCGCCGAGTTCATCGCCAACTTTCAAGGCGCGTTCAAGGTTGACGCGTTTCCCGAGTTTCCAGCCATCCAGATTGGTCTTCGACACGGTCTCGGCGCTGATCTGGACATCGTACCAGTCATCGCCCAGCGCGATCACAGTCAGGCACACGCCGTCACTGGCAATGGATGCGCCGATATCAATCCCAGCGGTGTCATAGCCCGTCTGAATGCGCGCCCGCAAATCGCCCTGCTGATCTAACTCGGTAATGGTTCCGATATCTGTGACGATCCCAGTGAACATTTTCTTTACCCTTGGTTTGCTAACCTATGACCCGTTGTCCCTGTCGAGGTAAGCGTAACCGCCATGGCGGGCAAGCCCTGCCTTGCCGGGAATGATGGAAACGGGCATAAATTTAGCCATAACACCACACGAGCAGTCCTCATGCCACCAATCCCCCCAGACGCGGATCAACGCGTCTTTCTGTTCCTGCAAGGACCGCACGGCCCGTTCTTCAACGCGCTGGGGCGGATTTTGCGCAAAACAGGGGCGACGGTGTGGCGCGTGGGGTTCAACGCTGGCGACCGAGCCTTTTGGTTCGACCGGGCCAGCTATATCCCATTTCGCGGCAGGCCTGAAGATTGGCCGGACACATTCACCCGACTGATAACGGATCTCGGCGTCACAGATCTGGTGCTTTATGGCGACACGCGACCGATCCACGCGCAGGCTGCCGAAATCGCGCAAGAAAACGGGCTGACAGTGCATGTGTTCGAAGAAGGGTATCTTCGCCCCTGGTGGGTGACGTACGAAAGGGCGGGCTCGAACGGGAACTCGCGGCTTATGTCCATGGATATCACGCAGATGCAGGATGCGTTGGAACAGACTGACACTCAGACATCGCCTCCGCCTGCCCATTGGGGCGACATGCGTGAGCATATTTTCTATGGTGCGCTCTATCATTGGTTCGTCCTGTTTCTGAACCAACGCTACCGTAATTTCCGCCGTCACCGGGAATTACCCGTCTCACGGGAGTTTCTGCTTTATTTTAAACGCTTCATGCTGATGCCCTTCCACAGGCTACAACGCTTTTGGGCCACCCAGCGCGTGCACCGGACAGGGCAGCCCTACCATCTGGCGTTGCTGCAACTTGGGCATGACAGCTCAGTACAGGCGCATTCGGATTTCAACGGAATGAGCGAGTTTCTGGAACATGTCATTCGCGGTTTTGCCGAAGGTGCGCTCCGGCATCACCAACTGGTGGTCAAGGAACATCCTCTGGAAAATCATCGGGAGCCTTTGCGACAACGCACACGCGATCTGGCCCGCTCTTTTGGGGTTGCCGACAGGGTGCACTATGTCCCCGGCGGCAAATTGGCCCGTCTGTTGGATGAGGCCAGCTCGGCCGTGACGATCAACTCGACAGCAGGACAGCAGGTGCTTTGGCGCGGCATACCGCTGCGCATTTTTGGACGGTCGGTCTATGACAAGGCGGAATTCGTCTCGCAACAACCGCTTGAGGCGTTTTTTGCCAATCCCACCCGGCCCGATCTGGACGCCTACCGGAGCTATCGCCGGTTTTTGCTGAAGACCAGCCAAATTCCGGGTGGTTTCTACTCGGTGCGAGGGCGTCGGCAGCTGCTTCGCCGTGCGGCTGATTTGATGCTGAACCAATATGATCCCTACCAAACCCTGCTGAACGAGACCGAGAGGCCACAGTTGAAAATCGTGCAAGGACTCGAACGGGTTGAGACTGGAAGTCGTGCGGCGAACCGGTTAGCCTGACACAAACAAAAAAGACTGAGGATATTCGGCAGTGCAGTGCTTTCCCATCCGCTGGGTACGGGGGGTCTCCCTTGTGGCCGCTTTCGGTCTGCTGGCGGCGTGCCAGCTTCCCAAATCTGGTCCTAATAAATCCGAAATATTAGCGGGCTCCACCGCGAATGGAGGCAACGCTTTTGTCGTCGAGGTGGATGACCGCGTCGCCAAGGAAACATCGGCCATCCCACAATTCGGGTTCTCAGCAGCCTTTCGCAGCGCGCCAAATCTGACGGCAGACACGGTGCGCCCCGGCGATGTTCTCGGTCTGTCGATTTGGGAAAACGTCGACAACGGCCTTTTGTCGGTTCAGGCGGGCGCGGCCACATCCCTGAACGAAGTGCAGGTCGATAGCGAGGGCTTCATCTTTGTCCCATATGCCGGGCGGGTCCGCGCAGCGGGCAACACTCCGGAACAATTGCGCATCGTCATCACCGACAAGCTGCGCGAGCAAACCCCTGATCCGCAAGTCGAAGTACGCCGCGCTGCGGGGGATGGGTCAACCGTATCTTTGGTTGGCGGTGTGGCGTCTCCGGGCATTTACCCGATCGAACGCCCGACCCGAACGCTCAGTGGGATGCTGTCGCGGGCTGGTGGTGTTTCGGTCGGTTCCGATATCGCTCTGGTCACACTGATACGCGGCGATCAGCGGGGGACGGTCTGGTACAACGACTTGTTCAGTGATCCCAAACTGGACGTCGCGCTACGCGCCGGAGATCGCATCTTGATCGAGGCGGACACCCGCTCTTACGTGGCGCTTGGCGCCACCGGCGGGCAATCGCGGGTAGCCTTTGACAGTCAGGACCTTTCCGCCCTAGAGGCTTTGGCCCAGGTTGGCGGCTTACAATCTCTGTCCTCAGACCCAACCGGTATTTTCGTGCTGCGCAAGGAACGCGAAGAAATCGCACGTGCGGTCATGGGGCAGCCTGATCTGCAAGGGGATCAGCGCATGATCTACCTATTGAACCTCACCGCACCCAACGGGCTGTTCATCGCGCGCGATTTCGTCATCCGCGATGATGACACGATCTATGTCACCGAAGCCCCCTACTCACAGTGGAGCAAGTCCATCTCGCTGATCGCGGGCGGCCTGACACCGCTGGCAAATGTCACAACGCTGACAGGCGGCTGATGTATTCCGGCACAACAGCCGGGGACAGTCGGACCCGACTGCTTGTCTACAACGGCGGGTTTCTGACCCAACGCCGCATCCGCCGAATCCTGACGCTTGCAGGTTACGACATCCGCCTCGGCCTGCCGAAAGACGGCGACTTGGTGGGTGTCTGGGGCGACAGCCCCACCGCGCATCGTGGCCGATGGGTGGCAGAAAGGTATGACGCACCCATCCTGCATGTCGAAGATGCCTTTCTGCGCTCTCTTCATCCCGGTCGAAGCGGAGAAGCCCCTATGGGTCTGTTGCTGGACCGGTCGGGCCTGCATTTCGACCCGTCGCTACCCTCTGAGCTTGAGACACTTCTGGCCACTCACCCGCTGGACGACACCGCCCTTCTGAACCGCGCCCGTAGCGGGATCGAGCGTTTGCGTGACGGACATCTTGGCAAATACTCGGCCTATCACCCGGACATCAAACCACCTGAACCCGGATATGTTTTGGTCGTTGATCAGGCACGCGATGACGCCTCGGTCAAGGCCAGTGGCGGGGATCTGGCGCGCTTTCGCGAAATGCTGGTGATGGCGCAAGAGGAGAACCCCGGCGCCCGCGTCCTGATCAAAACGCATCCCGAAACCATCCAAGGCCACCGCCCCGGCTATTACTCGGACCATGATGAGACAGACCGGGTCACACTGTTCAGCGATCCGATCAGTCCCTGGACCCTGCTGGAAGGCGCCGTTGGCGTTTACACGCTGTCGTCGCAATTCGGGTTCGAGGCCATTTTGGCCGGGCACAAACCGCGTGTCTTTGGCCTGCCATTCTATGCCGGTTGGGGATTGACGCAGGACGAGCCCTACCTGCCCCGTCGCCAGCGCAACTTGACACGACCGCAGCTATTCGCGGCGGCGATGATCTTGTACCCGACATGGTACGACCCATTCCGAGATCAGCTCTGTCAGTTGGAAACCGTTCTGGACACGCTCGAAGCGCAGACCCGCGCATGGCGGCAGGATCACAGAGGGTGGACCGCCTCGGGGATGCGTTTGTGGAAACGTAAACACATCCAACAGATGTTCGGGCGCGAGAAAAAAGTCAGGTTCACCCCGGATATTCCGACGGCGGGCGAACAACCACATATGGTCTGGGCCAATCAAGCCGGGGCGACGGATCACGTTGTGCGTGTCGAGGATGGATTTCTGCGGTCTCGGGGGCTGGGGGCCCGGCTGGTGCCCCCTCTGTCGCTGGCGACGGATGATCTGGGAATCTACTATGATCCAACCCGTTCCAGCCAATTGGAAAACCTGATCGCCCGGCGCGAAACCCTGCGCCCGGATCAGGAGCTGCGCGCCGAGGGGCTGGTGGCGCAGATCATCTCGGGCCAGATCAGCAAATACAACACAGGCGACACCGCCCCCGCCCTGCCCGATGGGCACCGCATTTTGATTCCAGGTCAGGTCGAGGATGACGCATCGATCCAGCTGGGGGCAAGCGATGTCCGCACCAATGCAGATTTGCTACGCGCTGTGCGCGCCGCCAACCCGGACGCAGTGCTGATCTACAAACCCCATCCTGATGTCGAGGCTGGCCTGCGCAGTGGCAATATCGACGCCCGCGATCTGGTGGACGTCGTCGTCTTGGATACCGATCCGGCCTCATTGTTGGCGCAGGTGCACGAGGTCTGGACCATGACCTCGTTGCTTGGGTTCGAAGCGCTGATGCGTGGGATACCCGTGACCACTCTGGGCGCGCCATTCTATGCAGGTTGGGGATTAACGACCGACCTGGGTTCAGTTCCCGCGCGGCGCGGCGCGCGCCCGTCAATGCTGGGGCTGGTCCATGCCGCATTGATAGACTACCCGCGCTATCTTGATCCTGTGACCGGCCTGCCCTGCCCCGTCGAAGTTGCGGTTCAACGTCTGTCCGAGGGATATCAAAACGACCGGCCTGGATTACGGGCACTGTCGAAACTACAAGGGCTCTTTGCGACCTACGCGCATCTCTGGCGGCGCTAGCGCAGGGATCTTTCCCAGCGGTGCAGGATATCCGGCCCGATGGCACGGGTTTCCATCAAAGAAAACCGGGGCGCGGCCTCCAGCGTTTCAAGTCCCAGCGCCCCAATCGCGGGCAGCCCCTCGGCCCCGATGGTCAACCCGGCGCTGAAACCGATCAGCTCATCCACGAGATCCTGCGCGAGCAAAGACGCAGCCAAAGCCGAGCCGCCCTCACAAAAGACACGAGTCAAACCGGCCTGCCCAAGTTGCTGCACCAAATCCAAGGGATCAATTTGATGATCGTGCAAGGCACAAGGGATCAAACGCGCGCCCAACCCCTCCCACGCTTTTACCCGCTCGGGGTCGGGGGATGGTCCGTGACAGAGCCAGACCGGGATGTCCTTGGCCGTTCTGGCCAGTTGCCCCAATAAGGGAAGGTCCAAATGGCGCGAGACCACCACGCGAACCGGTTGCGCCTGGACCCCCAAATCACGCACCGTCAGTGAGGGGTCATCCGCCCGTGCGGTCCCAGCGCCCACCATCACCGCATCGTGGCGCGCGCGCATTGCGTGGACGGCTCGGCGCGCCGTGGGACCGGTAATCCACTGGCTGTGCCCGGACGACGTGGCAATACGGCCGTCAAAACTGCTGGCCAGCTTGAGCGTTACAAACGGGCGACCCTGCTCGTTCTTCAGGAAAAAGCCCGCGTGATCCCGCTCGGCCTGATCCAAGAGGACACCGGTCGTGACTTCGATCCCCGCGTCGCGCAACATCGCAAAGCCCTGCCCCGCCACGCGCGGATCACTGTCTTCGATGGGTGAAACCACGCGCGAAACACCCGCAGCAATCAGCGCCTGCGCGCAGGGAGGTGTCTTGCCATGATGCGCACATGGTTCCAGCGAGACATAGGCCGTCGCACCGCGAGCCGCGTCACCAGCCTGTTTCAGTGCCTCGGTTTCAGCATGCGGGCGACCGCCGGGCTGCGTCCAACCGCGCCCGACAATCCAACCGTCCCGCACAAGGACACAGCCCACAGACGGGTTAGGCCAGCACAACCCCTGTCCGCGCTGCCCCAAAGACAGGGCCAGCGCCATATATCGCTTATCTGAGTCGCTCACTCGTCCGTCGAAGGCTGCGGCGGGCGCAGTTCGTGGACAAATTCCTCGAAATCATCGGCCGCCTGGAAATTCTTGTATACGCTTGCAAAACGTACATAGGCGACGGTATCGATCCGTGCCAGAGCTTCCATGACAATCTCACCGATTTTGTTCGAGGGGATATCCGTCTCGCCCATGCTTTCCAGCCGCCGAACGATGCCCGAGATCATCTGGTCTATACGCTCGGGGTCAATGGGCCGTTTCTGCATCGAGATACGGATCGACCGTTCCAGCTTGTCGCGGTCGAAATCTTCGCGCTTGCCGTTTGTCTTGATCACGACCAGATCGCGCAACTGGACCCGTTCATAGGTGGTAAACCGCCCGCCACATGCCGGGCAAAAGCGACGTCTGCGGATCGCAACGTGATCCTCAGCCGGGCGTGAATCTTTCACCTGTGTGTCAATATTTCCGCAAAACGGGCAGCGCATCCGCCGTCTCCTCGTCCCTATATCCGCCTCTTTTGTAAGCGCTGTGGCTTACTTATCCACAACTATAGGGCAGCCGCTAGGGTTTGGGTAGTCGGAAAATTTTACCGCAATATCCTGATTCTAAGCAAAATGCGCCGCGACCTTGCGGGTATGTGGCTGGGAGCGATGTTCAAAAACGTAGATCCCTTGCCACGTTCCCAGAACCGGGCGACCGTTCGCCACCGGGATAGTCAGCGACACAGGCAACAAGGCTGCCTTGATATGCGCAGGCATATCGTCTGGGCCCTCATAAGTGTGCCGCAAGTAAGACATCGATGGATGGTTCGAGGGCGGCACCAGCCGTTGAAAAAAAGCATTCATGTCCGTCTGCACCTCGGGGTCTGCGTTCTCCTGTATCACCAGAGAACACGACGTATGGCGCACGAACAGGGTCAAAAGCCCGTCTGCTTGGACCGAGTTGAGCCAGTTACACACGTCGCGGGTGAATTCATACAAACCCGGTCCGCGCGTCGAAATAATAAACTCGGTCTGCAAGACGGCGCTAGACTCCGTTAGTCGTCAAAGATTTGGCGACGGTAGCACAGCGAATTGGCACTTTGAACCGATCTGCTTTGACCGGCGACAAACCCGACAGACACAGTCTTGGTCGGGGTGCTGACACCCGCTGGCGGATTGATCGAGAATTGGACCGCCGTACGACGACCGGTCGCTTCGCTGGGACCATAGCCGCGCACAACATAGATCGGCTGTTTCCAACCCGCACCCAATGTTCTGCGCGCGTAATCCGCAGCGGCGCACCAATATCCGTCCACATCAGTTCGACCACGCGGGATCACTTCGTAAACGTTGCTGTTGACGGGCGCGATTTGGTACCCAAGTCGTGCAAATCCCGTCGCTGAGACCGGCGTACTCAGCACCACTGCCGCCACAGCGGCATATGTCATAACCTGTTTCATAATCATACTCTTTCCTGTTACGAGGTAAGACTGGAAATAGTATACGCAGCTTGCAGTCAAAGGCGGTTCACGATCAATTCAGCCTCAGTCGGGGCTCGCGTGATCCGGCGTTAGCCATCCGTGATATCGGATGAGCAGTCCCAATACGGGCAATCTGGCCGAAACGTCAAAACGGAACCGACCCACCGCGTCCTGCCATTCGACGGTCGAGGATTTGGGCACCAAAACGCCCGGACATGGCACCCCGAAAACAGACAAGCCCTGAATTTTCAATTTCAGTTCTGCGCCGTTCCATATCGGTTTTAGCCAAAATGTCAGTACGCCCGCCTTTTCACAGACCAACATGGTCTTTGGATCAAACCGAATTGACGATTGCATCAGATGCCCGGCAAAATCTCGCGTCCAAAACCACGTCTCATTGTCCTGTCGGGTCACGATGCGGATCGCAATGTCGCTAGCCACGGGTGGGAACCTACCCAGCCATAGCGCTGATCTTACGACCCAACTTGATCCGGCCTCGACCGAACAACGCCCTGAAAACTTGCCAGGATGCCCGTGCAGAGCGCGAAGCGCGTCAGGCAAATCGGAATGCGTTGGCAGGGCTTGCCAGAACGGGTCCAATCAGAACCCTCCGGGCAGAAAACGCGTGTGGATTGCCGCGTCTGGTATCAGGCAGCTAGGCTTTTGCCCGAATAGTCTGTAGCGGTTGCGCGCGACTGCAAAATAGACCGGGTCTTTCATAATTCTTGGCAAAAAGCGGCACAGCCCAAGAACCGGCCACAAACCTGGCAAAGCCCGCATAGCTGCAGCAAAAGCATCCAGACGTTGGAACACCTGGCCATCAACAATGACCAGGTTGGTCTCAAAATCCTCGGTTGGCAGGCCAAGGCCGGTATACATCTGCTGCCCCAGCGGCGACTGCGCCGTGACGAATTTGAACCGAGCCAGCCTATCGTGTCTTAGCATGAACTGAAAAAAACCAGCACACAGGACACATTCGCCGTCGAAAACGATTACGTCCTGGTCTTTCGTCACGCTGGTCAGATCAAAATGCTGCATGCCGCCCTTTTCACGCCAGTTTTGCGCTGGTTGCGTGAATGGAGCAATGCGACACAATTGGACACGGGTGTGCCGGGGAGCCACTGACAATCCGTTTTGTGTCCGGACTGGGCTCGACCTCATCCCCGAGAAGGTTCTAACCCGGCAACGAGGCTCAGATAATGCCTTAGTAGAAAAAGCGCTTGTGACTTTGCGCCAAGCTTTTTCGACAACCGGACAATGGTCTTTGCAGCATAGATGCAAAATCTGGGCAAACAGGCTATGATGAACCTATGGACGTCGACATCGCCCGCATTCAGACATTGACCCGAACGCTTGATCAGAAAGCGGCGGACAATTCTGTCGCCAACAAATTGCTTGAGAAATGTGGGCTCAGCCGGCCCGAGGTCGAAGCGCTAAACAGCGGGATCAGCGCAAAAACCGAAGCTCTGTTCACCAGATATGCCTGTGATGCCCTAGGCGATCCGACGTTTGCCGCGCAAGCGGGGCTGGCCTTCAAGTCATCCTCGAGCCTGACGGCCTATGTCAGCAAATACTCTCGCGATCTGAAGCAGGTACTGGAAAACGCGGCCCGCTATCATGGCCTTATTGATCCCGCCCTGCGCTTCAGTCTGCGCGTGGCCGGGAACTTTGCCACGATCGAGGCCGAGTGGAAGGACGCCAGCTATGCCCGTTTTCATCGCCGGACCGAGTTTCTGATGTTCGCCGGTCTTTCACGTATGCGCGACCTTACCCAGATTGATTTTTACCCGATAGAAATGTGTTTTCAGCACGAAGTTGGGGAAAACAAGGCGCAGTATCAGAAACTTGCAGGATTTCCCGTCTCTTTCGGAACCGAGAGGCTCGAGATCATTCTGGCCCTATCAACGCTAGATTTACCTGTCCCGACATATGACCCCAAATTGCGTCAGCATCTGTTGGAGTATGGGGATCGCGTCATGGCCGACAGACGCCAACCCAAACAGAAATTGCGCGCGCAGGTCGAAGGGCTGATCACCAGATCCCTTCCTGGTGCAATCCTGCAAGCCGAGGAAGCCGCCGCCAATTTGGGTCTTAGCACCCGTACCTTTGCGCGTCGATTAAAGGATGAAGGAACCAGCTATCGCGAGATCGTCGATGACCTCAGATGCGATCTGGCGCAGACCTTCATTACCAACGGAATGAACTTGACCGAGATTGCCTATTCGCTTGGCTATGCCGATCAACCCGCCTTCTCCACCGCTTTCAAGCGCTGGACCGGGCAAGCCCCAAGCACGTTCCGCAGCAGATTGGATCCTCCACCCCAAGGGTGAGACCGGGGGTCATCGGCGCAGATGCCTCGCCCCGGTCCGTCCCATGAGTGGACAACAGTGAGGTAAGTACCGCTGCTGCTCAGAACTTGTGAAATCCTGCCAAAGCGTTTTCTGTAACGGTCATCTGAATGAAAAAAGGCGCCTTGGTTGAGGCGCCTTTTGTTTATTGGTCTAGGAAGGATCGCAGTTTTCGTGACCTGCTGGGGTGTTTCAACTTCCGCAACGCCTTCGCCTCGATCTGGCGGATACGTTCGCGGGTCACGCTGAACTGCTGGCCAACCTCTTCCAGCGTATGGTCGGTGTTCATACCGATGCCAAAGCGCATCCGCAGCACCCGCTCCTCACGCGGAGTGAGAGAGGCCAGAACCCGTGTGGTGGTCTCTTTGAGGTTTTCCTGAATGGCGCTGTCCAGAGGCAACACTGCATTCTTGTCCTCGATGAAATCGCCCAGTTGGCTGTCTTCCTCGTCGCCGATCGGTGTTTCCAGAGAGATCGGCTCTTTGGCGATTTTCATCACCTTGCGAACCTTCTCTAGCGGCATTTGAAGCTTTTCGGCCAGTTCTTCCGGCGTCGGCTCGCGACCGATTTCATGCAGCATCTGGCGACCGGTCCGAACCAGCTTGTTGATCGTCTCGATCATATGAACCGGAATACGAATGGTGCGCGCCTGATCCGCGATAGACCGCGTGATCGCCTGACGAATCCACCAGGTCGCATAGGTCGAGAATTTGTAGCCGCGGCGGTATTCGAACTTGTCCACCGCCTTCATCAGGCCAATGTTCCCTTCCTGGATCAGATCAAGGAATTGCAGGCCACGGTTGGTGTATTTCTTGGCGATCGAAATCACCAGACGCAGGTTGGCCTCGACCATTTCCTTCTTGGCCTGCCGCGCCTCTTTCTCACCCTTCTGAACCTGCTGCACGATGCGGCGGAATTCGGGGATGTCCAAACCGACATACTGACCGACCTGAGCCATATCGTTGCGAAGTTCTTCGACCTTCGCGGTCGAGCGTTCAATGAACATCTGCCAGCCCCGACCCGGCTTTTCCGCCATATCCGACAGCCAGTTGGGGTCCAGCTCGCGCCCGCGATAGGCGTCGATAAACTCACGGCGGTTGATCCGTGCCTGATCCGCCAGCTTCACCATCGAACTGTCCAGCGACATCACGCGGCGGTTGATACCGTAAAGCTGGTCGATCAGCGCTTCGATTCGGTTGTTATGCAGGTGCAGTCCATTCACCAGCTCAACAATCTCGGCGCGCAGCTTTTGGTATGTTGCCTCGTCCTGTTCGCTGAAGGTGCCGTCTTCATTCAGTGTGGCTGAAATTCGGCTGTCCTGCATTTCCGACAGCATCGAGAAGTCGGTCGAGATGCGTTCCAGCGTGGTCAGAACCTGATCCTTCAGCGCGGCTTCCATCGCGGCCAGTGACATGTTGGCCTGATCATCGTCGTCATCATCGTCGTCGTTGTTCAGCGGGTTGCCGTCGGCGTCCAGCTCGGGGCCGGTATCCTCTTTCGCGGGCTTGGCGGCCTGCACGTTCGAGGTGTCAACCACTGGTTCCTCGACGTCGCCGTCTTCGTCCATCTGGTTGCCAAAAGTGGCCTCCAAATCGATGACGTCGCGCAGCAGAATGTCTTCGGACAGCAATTCGTCGTGCCAGATGGTGATCGCCTGGAACGTCAGCGGGCTTTCGCACAGGCCTGCGATCATCGTGTTCCGCCCGGCCTCAATCCGTTTGGCGATGGCAATCTCGCCCTCGCGGCTCAGCAGTTCGACGCTGCCCATCTCGCGCAGATACATGCGCACAGGGTCGTCGGTGCGGTCCAGCTTTTCGGTCGCCGCCCCGGCCAAAGCAACCTCGCGGTTGCTTTCGGTCGTGGTTAGTTCGGTCGAGCCTTTGTTTTCTTCTTCCTCGGCCTCTTCATCTTCGATGATGTTGATGCCCATCTCGGACAGCATCGACATCACGTCTTCGATCTGCTCCGAGCTGACCTGATCCGGCGGCAAAACCTGATTGAGCTGGTCGTAGGTGATGTAACCTTTCTCGCGGGCCTCGGCGATCATCTTCTTGACCTGGGCCTGGCTCATATCCAGCGAGATTTCCTGTTCCTGCTCGTCGGATTTGCGGTCTTCGTTGGTATCCTTGGCGGCCATTCAATGCTCCTGCAGGGATGGGTGATTCGTTTGAACCGAATCATTAGCGCGTAGAAGTGATTCGGCCACCCGTTTACCCGTTTTTCTTTTCCAGTGCCTTACGAAAACACCACTTTACCGGCGTTTCCGCTCGAAATTGATCCCGGACATGATTGCCTCAAACTTGTCTTTCTCGTCGCGGTTGATTCGCGCGCCATTGTCGGCCACGTCGAATATCGCCCTGTCCTCATTCTGGCTGCGGCTTGTGCGGTTACGCTCTTCGGCGGCCTGGGCCAGCCGGTATGTCAGCGCCTCATCGGCCAGATCAGACAGTTCCTCCTCGGCTTCGGCAATCTCTGCGTCCAACCCCCTGAGAGCTTTGATCTTTGCGAGCTCCTCGGCCAGCGTCATTTCGGCCTTTTCGACATCGCCCGGTTTATACACACAAGGGATCACTGCGACATGGCGAAGGGCCAGCAGGTTTTCAAGGGCTTCGGGCCCCAAAGTTTCAGCAATGTGGTCTTTCAGATTCTCGGGGTCATCAATCGCATGGCGCAGGATGGCGTGGCGCAGAGCGGCGTGGTCGGGGTCACGGCACTCCATCTCTTCCAACTGGATTTCGAACTGCACAACCACCTGCGGGTTCAGCGCTGCAATGGCCAGAATCGCCGCTTCGCGCAGTTGGATTTCCGAACCTTCGGACGAGGCCAGGAAGGACGCGCGTGCTCCTGGTGTCGCCGTCGGCTGAGGCTGCCACTTGCCGCGCGGTTGCCATTGACGGTTCTGCGGTTGGCGCTGCGGGCGGAACAACTGCCAACGCAGGTCCTTGATTTCCTGCCCGTAATGCGACCGGATCGAGGGGTCGCGGATAAGCTTGATCTTCTCGCGCAGCGCCTTGTCCAGCGCCGCTTTGCGCTCGGGACTGTCGAACACCTTGCCCTCGGTCTCGCGCTGCCACAGCAGCTTGACCATGGGAATTGCGCCTTCCAGCACGGCTTGCACGGCCCCCGGCCCTTCGGCGCGCAGCAGGTCGTCGGGGTCCTTGCCCTCGGGCATCAGGGCAAACCGCAGAGATTTCCCTGCCTCAAGCAGCGGCAGGGCCAGATCAACCGCGCGCATCGCGGCGCGCAAGCCCGCCGTGTCACCATCCAATGCAATGACCGGCTCATCGGATATGCGCCAGAGCAGTTGCAGTTGATGTTCGGTAATCGCGGTGCCCAGCGGAGCAACCGACGCGCCAAACCCGGCCTCGGCCAGCGCGATCACATCCATATAGCCTTCGGCCACGATCAGAGGTCGCCCCTTCCCCGCCGCTTGCCGCGCGGGCCCGTGGTTGTAGAGGCTGCGCCCCTTATCGAACAATTCGGTCTCGGGCGAGTTCAGGTATTTCGCATTATCATTGGGGTCCATCGCCCGCCCGCCGAAGGCAATACACCGCCCACGCGGGTCACGGATCGGGTACATGATCCGGTTTCGGAAGGTATCATAAGGCTTTTTGCCTTTGTTCGACGGTTTCGCCAGACCCGCCCCCAGGATCAGATCCTCGGCCACATTCTTGCCGCTCAGATGATCCCACAGAGCCTGCCATCCATCGGGGGCGAAGCCAATCTCCCATCGATCCAGCGCCTGCGCGTCCAACCCCCGGCGGGTCAGGTAATCGCGCGCCGCACTCCCGGCCCCGGTCTTGAGCTGCAGACGGAAGAACTGCACCGCCTGCTCCATCACCTCGGCCAGTTGCGCCCGGCGGTCCTGCTTTTCCTGCGCCTTGGGATCGCGCTGCGGCATCGGCATCCCGGCCTCGCGGGCCAGAATCTCGACCGCTTCGATGAATGAGACATTCTCGGTCTCTTTCACGAAACTGATCGCATCCCCTTTGGCGTGGCACCCAAAGCAGTAGTAAAACCCCTTTTGATCATCCACATGGAACGACGCCGTCTTTTCATGGTGAAACGGGCACGGCGCCCACATATCACCCTTGCCTTGATTGGATTTGCGCTGGTCCCACATGACCTTTCGCCCCACGACCTGAGACAGGCTGAGGCGCGTACGCAGTTCATCCAGAAATCCGGGGGGCAATGACATGTGCTAAACCTGCCAGAAATGAAAACGCGCGCCAAGGGGATGGCGCGCGGTTGTCCACAGGGAAATGGCGGACCTGTGGATTATTGCTGCAAGCACAGCTCCAGCCAGGCGGCACCAAGGTCTTTCTTGCGCACGTCGCGCATCTTTTGCTCATAGACCCAAGGCGTGATCAGCGGGATAGCCGCATTGTAATTTTCTGGCCAAGTGGGCCCTGCATCGGCGACAGCCTGCGGCACGTCGCGTTCCTTCACCCGGTCCAGCCGCGCCTGCTGAATGGCGGCCACGACGTCGGCTTGAAACTTGCAGCTTTGTTCCTTGGTTTCCTGAGCGGCCAGAGGGGTAGCCAGTACAAGGGCCGCAACGGCGATACGCAACATGTAGGTCTCCGGGATTCGTTTCTGTTCCGGCAGTCTATCCCCGGCAAACCCGTCCCGCCATCGCCGTTTTGCACCTCGCGCCTTCGTGTTGCACAGGGGCGACCCAAGGCCGCCCCTGCGCTGACATCACAACCCTTTAGCGCGATAGCTTTTCGAGACCCGGTCGATCGCCACGATATACGCAGCTGTGCGCAGGTCTTCGACATCATCGCGGCTATGCCAAACCTCACGCATGGATTGATACGCAATCCGCATCGTGTCATCGAGGCCCGAGCGCACTAGCTCAAGCTCATCCGCACCTTTCAGGTACTTGGCCTTGAAGTCCGGTGACATCGACCAGGCATCGCCCAGATACCGGTCCAGACGCTCCAGTTCGCTGACGATCAGTTCGTGCCGCGCCTCTTCCTGCCGGCGCTGCATCCGGCCAAAGCGGATATGGCTGAGGTTCTTGACCCACTCGAAATACGAGACCGTCACACCACCTGCGTTGGCATACATATCCGGGATGATCACGGTGCCCTTTTTACGCAGAATCTCGTCCGCGCCCGCCGTCACAGGGCCGTTGGCCGCCTCGATGATCAGCGGGGCCTTGATGCGATCAGCGTTTTCCAGGTTGATCACGCCTTCCAGCGCCGCCGGGATGAGGATATCGCATTCTTTTTCCAGCACTGCCGAGCCTTCGGCGGAATGGGTCGCGTCCGGGTAACCCTTGACGCCGCCATGTTTGACGATCCACTGCCGAACAGATTCAACGTCGATCCCATCAGGGTTATATAGCGCGCCATCCCACTCTATGATGCCGGTGACAATCGCTCCGTCCTCTTCGCTCAGGAATTTAGCCGCGTGATAGCCCACGTTACCCAATCCCTGAATGATCACCCGCTTGCCGTCCAGCTTCCCTGAAAGGCCCGCCTTCTGGATATCTTCCGGGTGGCGGAAGAACTCGCGCAGCGCGTATTGCACACCGCGCCCCGTTGCCTCGACCCGCCCGGCGATACCACCTGCGTTCAGCGGCTTGCCAGTTACACAAGCGCGCGCGTTGATATCGGTGGTGTTCATCCGCGCATATTGGTCGGCCATCCAGGCCATCTCCCGCTCACCTGTACCCATGTCGGGGGCCGGAACGTTCTGAGACGGGTTGATTAGGTCCCGCTTGGCCAATTCATAGGCGAAGCGCCGAGTGATCTGCTCAAGCTCATGCTCTTCATACTTGCGCGGGTCGATGCATAGCCCGCCTTTCGAGCCGCCAAACGGCGTTTCTACCAAGGCACATTTATAAGTCATCAGCGCAGCCAGCGCCTCGACCTCGTCCTGATTTACGGCCAGCGCATAGCGGATACCGCCTTTCACGGGTTCCATATGCTCGGAATGAACCGATCTGTATCCGGTGAAGGTGTGTATGTCGCCACGTAGGCGCACACCGAAACGAACTGTGTAGGTGGCATTGCAGACACGTATCTTTTCTTCAAGTCCGGGGGGCAAATCCATCAGGGACGCCGCCCTGTTGAACATCAAATCAACACTCTCACGAAAACTTGGTTCATTAATGGCCGTCATCTATACCTCCGTGCCAACGAACGACTGGCGTTCTGACGTTTTGTCGCACCCCTGACTTAAACGATCAATATTTAAGCAGAAATAAAAGTCGAAATTTTCTGCACATCTTGTTGAACCCCCGCTGAGTCGCGAGGGATCGTCAGCGCCAACGCGATTGTCGCCAGCGGGAAAACAGAGCAACACGTGTTCGATAAATTATCCTCCATTTGCCCCCAAAAGGGCCTAAAGGGGGGCCGTTTCGCCCAATTCCCGCCACGTTTCACCAGTAATTTCCATGCGTTAACTTTTTCCTAGCAGCTTGGGATGTCTGCTCAACGAGGTCTGCATAATGATTGAACACGCACGTCACGGCGGCAAAACGTTTTTTGGTCGACAAATTCCTTTAGCTCGTCATTTCGCGCAGCGAGAAGACGGTGCATTCACCATTTTTGTGCTGCTGGGTTTCCTTGTCATTTTGGCAACGACCGGTATGGGCGTTGACCTGATGAACTTTGAGCGAGATCGCGCGAACCTTCAGTCCACGTTGGACCGCGCCGTTCTGGCAGCCGCGGATCTTGATCAGCAACTGCCTCCGAAAGCGGTCGTGGTTTCTTATCTGGAAAAGGCCGGGCTTGGAGATAAACTGGTCGGAGAACCCGTTGTCGAGGAAGGCTTAGGGTCTCGTCGAGTTTCTGCCACGGCGCAGACCGTCGTTCCCACTCATTTCATGCGGTTCTCGGGTGTCAAACAACTCACGGCCGTTGCGGCAAGTACCGCCGAGGAATCCATCGGCGCTGTCGAAATCTCGTTGGTTCTGGATATGTCCGGGTCCATGAACGAAGATTCAGCCGAACCAAACAAGACCAAGATTGAGGTTCTCAGGGATGCGGCAAAGGAATTTGTCACGCTGATGCTGCAAAAGCAGGAAGGCAGCGAGATTTCGATGTCAATCATCCCCTATGCCACTCAGGTGAACGCGGGTGCTGACATTTTGGACAAGTTCACCAATGTCTCAAGCGAGCACAGCTTTTCGCATTGCGTTAACTTCACTTCGACTCAGTTCCAGCAAGCAGCCCTTGACCCGGCAACGGCGTTGGAACGCACCGGACATTTCGACGTTTTCACGAACTCGGAAAACCCGATCAGTGCCCCTGTTTGCCCGGTCCGCGCCGGGAGCGAGATTACGCCTGTCACGGACGACATTACCGTATTGCACAACCGAATTGATGCTCTGACAGCGACCGGGAACACCTCGATTGACGTCGGCATGAAATGGGGTACGGCATTGCTGGACCCTGCCTTCCAGGATGTCGTCAGCGATCTGTCGACTGACGGCAACGTCCCGGCAAAATTCAGCAACCGCCCGCTGGGATACGAAGAAGATGTTCTGAAAATTGTGATTGTTATGACCGACGGCCAGAACACCTCGCAATTCCGTTTACGCTCGGACTTGCGCAGCGGCAACTCGAACGTCTGGTACAACCCCAACTACGTTCATTTCAACGGCCAACGAGGTGAATACAGCACCCGCGTTTCCAGCAACCCGCCCACTTATTTCTGGACACGTCAAGGCGTTTTCCGCGATCACCCTTTTGGTGACAACGAACCAGGTCGGGCCACTCGCCTGACATACCCCCAACTGTTTAATCAAGCATCCCTGTTCTGGAACGCGGTCAACAACTACCGCTGGCAGAACAACCACCGCACCAACTGGTACAACAACGCCTTCCGCTCGACAGGGGCGTCCAGCAAGAATACGCGCACAACCAATATCTGCTCCGCGGCCAAGAACAAGGGCACGATTATCTACGGTATCGCTTTTGAAGCCCCCGCGGCGGGTCTGACTACGATCAAGAATTGCGCAAGTTCCGACAGCCATGTCTACGAAGTCGACGAGTTTGATGATCCCGAAGGTATCTCTTTGGAAGAGGCATTCGCCTCGATCGCATCGTCGATCAAAAAGTTGAGGTTGACTCAATGACACATCGAGCATTCAAGAAACTACGGCTTTTTAGAAAGTCTGAAAACGGATCGATCACACTCGAATTCGCACTCCTGTTTCCTGCATTCATCTTCTTCATCCTGAGCGCGACGGAGTATTCGCTGGTCACGCTCCAGCAGGCGATGTTGGAACGCGCTGTGGATCAATCCGTAAGGGACGTGCGCTTGGGAACCGGCACGGCCCCTACACATGATTCCATCAAGGATTCGATCTGCGAACGGACCCTGGTTATCAAGAACTGCCAAGACAACATGCGTCTTGAGATGATCGTGCAGAGCGCATTCACCGGAGTTGTCTTGCCGCAAACGCCTGACTGCACCGACAACTCGGAAGAAGCCAGACCTGTGCGCGAGTTTACACCGGGCCTGTCAAACGAGCTGATGATTTTGCGGGCCTGCGCCAAAGTGGACCCTGTATTCCCCACTTCGTTGATGGGCCGCGCTTTGTCTGACGACAGGGGCCAGATCGCTCTGACCGCCACCACAGCATTTGTTCAGGAGCCTTGATAGTCCCATGTCCCTGCTTGCAAAAGTTCGAAACCTATTAAACCGCAAAGCCCGTGACGAACGCGGTGCCCTGTCGGTCGAGGCTGTTCTGGTCTTTCCGATGCTGTTCTGGACGGTCACCGGCACCTACACGTTTTTCGACGGTTTCCGGCAAAGCGCCGCCAACCTTCGGGCCGCCTATACCGTTGGAGATCTGATCTCGAGGGAAACGTCAGAGGTTACGGATACATACGTAGACTCCATGCAGGAACTGATGGAGCGTATGGTCGACAATGGTACGCCACTACGTGTTCGTATTTCGCTGGTCAGGTATGATGAAGGCGATGCACGACATTATGTTGACTGGTCTGCCATTCGCGGCTTCTGCGATCAATTGGACAATGACAACATCACCAGCATTAGCGGCTCTTTGCCGCCGATGCCGGATCAGGACACACTTATCATCGTTGAAACCTCAAATGACTTCGATCCGGCCTTTGGTGGCGCCGCAGTCATCGGGGATTGGGTAAGCGACGATTCAACCTTCGAAAATTTTGTATTCACTCGTCCGCGTTTTACGAACGCTATTGCGCAGAACCTTGGCCCTCAGCCGGTCTGTTCATAAGCAAGATAGAAAGCGCCTCAGACATGAATTTGGTTTCGGCGGCGGATGTCATGCCGCCGATGCCAACCCGACGGCCTAGACGCCACCAAAGTCCCGGTGCCCAGGCGTTCGCCTGACCCTCTTTCGTGCGAACCAAAAAGCCGTTTGAGGGCTTGAACGCAAAGACCCCGCGATCCACGGCCTCGATACTGTCGACATAAGCGATAACGCGCCCTGACCCTGTACGCATCTCGGTTTTGGTCAACTCGATCCAGTCGGCAGTTGCAGTCCACATACGGTGCGCCAGCCAGAATGCCGCGATCCCAACCAAGACCAGAAACACCTGCCAGGCCGGCTCTGGCGGGGTTGCCGCTGCCACATAGAGAACCAGCGCTCCAACCACAGCCAACATGCCAACGCCAAGCCAACGTCTTGGTGTTGAAGCCCTTACAGTGGCCAGTACCTCTTGCTGCATCGTCATATCCCCGCGTTCGTTTGACCGGATGTAGCCGCTTTCGCTGACGAAGGACAGAGGGCGGTGCATTGCATTTTTGCGCACAGGTCCCGTGCCTGACTGCAAATTGACGAACCTTACCCGCGCGATACATGGTTCGCATAAGATACAGGAGGCCCATATGTCGCTTAGACCCACGCTGGAGACCAGAAAAGCCATGCCAACGATGGAAGGCGCGGGCGTCAAATTGCACCGCGCATTCGGGTTTCAGGACCCGTCCGAATTAGACCCCTTCCTGCTCTTCGATGATTTCCGAAATGAACGTCCGCAGGACTACATGGCCGGTTTTCCATGGCACCCCCACCGCGGGATAGAGACGATCACTTATGTGCTGTCCGGCACGGTCGAGCATTCGGATTCTCTGGGCAACACCGGCACCTTGGGCGCGGGCGACGTACAATGGATGACCGCCGGGTCCGGCATTCTGCATCAGGAAATGCCCAAGGGAAACAGCTCTGGGCAGATGCACGGGTTTCAACTTTGGGGCAACCTGCCTTCAGCCCAGAAAATGACTTCACCGCGGTACCAGGATGTGGAAAGCAAAGAGATCCCCGAAATCACGGATGATGACGGCACCAAGGTTCGCGTCATTGTTGGTGAGTTCTGGGGCAAAACCGGCCCGGTAGACGGCATCGCCGCTGAACCGCAATATCTCGATATCCAGATCCCGGCGGGCGTGAAAAAGACCTTTCGCGTCGACACCTATCGCCGCGCCTTTGCCTATGTGTTTCAGGGACAGGCGGCCTTCGCCGATGCCTCGCAACCCACTGGCGTCTTGCTGGAAAAAGAGGTCGCAGGGCAAGAGGTCAATATCCGCGACATGTCCGGCGATCGCACATTGGTGCGGTTTGGAACCGGGGATGAGGTCACGGTTCAGGCCGGGCCGGATGGGGTCCGTTTCCTGCTGATCTCAGGTGCTCCGATCGACGAGCCGGTGGCGTGGCACGGACCCATCGTCATGAACACGCGCGCCGAACTGGAGCAGGCCTTTCGAGAGCTGCAAAACGGCACCTTCATTCGCCCCGCGCACTGACCGAGCGTCGCACCATATCCCAATAAATCCGCTCGACCTCGTCCAGCGACAAACGCCCGCCCGCGCGATACCAGGTCATCACGCCATTCAGCATTGCAATCACGGCCAACGTGGCGATCTTGGTATCCGCGATGTCAAACTGCCCTGCCCGCTGACCGTCTTGCAGAATTGTCTCCAGCGAATCCTCATAGCTGCGGCGCAGAGCCTCAATCTCGGCAAAATTCTCGGGGGTCAGATTGCGCAGTTCCATATAGGCGATGAAGACCTCATCGGGGCGTTGCATGTGAAACCGGATATGGAAGCCGACAAAGCGGCGCAGGGCCTCAATGGCATCACCTGCGGGATCCAGCGCGCCATAGGCTGTCAGAAGGTCCTGCATGTGGTCGGACATCAGCCTGTATAGAAGGCTCTGCTTGTCGGGTGTGTAGTTATACAGCGCACCGGCCTGCACACCGACTTCGGCCGCGATCTGGCGCATCGACACCGCTGCATAGCCGTGGCGAGCAAACAAAGCCAGCGCCGCCTTGCGAATGCGGGGGCCAGTGATATCGGAATGTGAACCTTGCGTGCGTGCCATAACTCAACAATATCTGAACAGGTGTTCAGATAGAACCCCGCTTGAACCGCCGTCGCAAAAGAGGCATCACTGGAGCAGTCCTGTTCGAAAGGGTTCTGAATGAAACCCCTGCCATTTCTGATCGCTGTGCTGGCTTGCGCAGCCTGTGCAAACTTCCCGGAATTGGAGGGAGAGGAACCCACCAACGTGAAAAAGGCACGCTATCCCAAGCTGATCGCGTTGCAGCAGAATCTGGGCCCGCCAGTCGACCCCGTCAGCGAAGCCGCCGAGGTCGAAGAAGAGCTGAACGCCCGCCGCGAAGCGCTGGAAAACAAGGCGGATCAACTGCAGAACGCAGAAATCAACTGAACGTCGTCAAAATCCCTTGTTGGCCCGGTTCGGGACGCATTGCACCCTTGCGCCGAACCCGCTAAGGCAGCGGAGAACGGGCAAGGCCCGAAAGGCGATGAATTCGAGCGAAAGGAACCCACGGGATGACACAGGCGCTGCGGCTTGGAATTGCGGGCTTGGGAACGGTCGGCGTGGGTGTCGTCAAGATCGTGCGCCAACATGCGGATTTGCTGCAAGCGCGTACTGGCCGCCCCATTGAAATCACCGCCGTATCGGCGCGCGACGCGTCCAAGGATCGCGGCGTGAACCTGTCGGGCTATGCGTGGGAAACCGACCCGGTTGCCCTGGCGCAGCGGGACGATATCGACGTCTATGTTGAACTGATGGGCGGTGAAAACGGCCCCGCCAAAGCCTCGGTCGAGGCGGCGCTGGCCAGTGGCAAAGACGTCGTAACCGCAAACAAAGCGCTGCTGGCGATCCACGGGCAAGAGCTGGCCGAAAAGGCCGAAGCCGCCGGGCGCGTGATCCGGTTCGAGGCCGCCGTTGCAGGCGGTATTCCCGTGATCAAATCCCTGACCGAAGGTCTTGCCGGCAATGAAATCACCCGCGTCATGGGCGTGATGAACGGCACCTGCAACTATATTCTGACCCGGATGCAATCGCAGGAGCTGGGCTATAACGCCCTGTTCGAAGAATGCGCCCAGCTGGGGTACCTCGAAGCTGATCCAAATCTGGATGTCGGCGGCATCGACGCGGCACATAAACTGGCGCTGCTGTCGTCGATTGCCTTCGGCACCAAACCCAACTTCGACGGGATCGAGATTGAGGGCATTCAGCAGATCAGCCTCGATGACATCCACCAGGCCGACGATATGGGCTATCGCATCAAGCTGCTAGGTGTGGCGCAGAAAACCGCGCGTGGGCTGGTCCAACGGATGCAGCCCTGCCTTGTACCCAGCGGCTCGGCGCTGGGGCAACTGGAAGGCGGCACCAACATGGTGGTGATCGAGGGCGACTCAGTTGACCAAGTCGTTCTGCGCGGCCCTGGCGCGGGCGAAGGCCCCACGGCTAGTGCCGTGATGGGCGATGTCTGCGATCTGGCGCGCGGGTTGCAAATCCCGACCTTTGGCCGGCCCGCGACCTCGTTGCAGGATGCGGCACCGGCGATCACCGGCCTGCCTGCCCCTTACTACCTGCGTCTTGCGCTGTTCGACAAACCCGGCGCGCTGGCGAAAGTGGCTGCCATTCTGGGCGATGCCGGTGTGTCGATCGACCGGATGCGCCAATATGGCCACTCGGACAGCACCGCGCCGGTCCTGATCGTAACGCATAAAACAACACGGGCCACGCTGGATGTGGCGCTGGACGGGTTCCGCGACACCGATGTGGTGTCGGGCGAACCGGTCGCGCTGCGCATTGAAGAGGTTTGACCCTTGCGGCCTGCCTAGGCCGCAGGCTATGCCCAAGAAAACGCCTATACTGACCTGAGGATAGTGAAAATGAGTGCTGCCAAGATTGATTTCAACGACCGACTGCTGTCGCTGGGCCTGGCGCGGGTTGCGGAACAGGCTGCTCTGGCCTCTGCCTCGCTGGTGGGACGTGGTGACGAGAAGGCAGCCGATCAGGCAGCGGTCAACGCGATGCGCGAACAGTTGAACCTGCTAGATATCGCAGGCGTCGTGGTCATCGGCGAAGGCGAGCGGGACGAAGCGCCGATGCTTTATATCGGTGAAGAGGTCGGCACCGGTAATGGCCCCGGCGTGGACATCGCGCTGGACCCGCTGGAAGGCACCACCCTGACCGCCAAGGACATGCCCAATGCCCTGACCGTGATCGCCATGGGCCCGCGCGGCTCGATGCTCCATGCGCCCGACGTTTATATGGACAAGCTGGCCGTGGGTCCGGGCTATCCCGAAGGCGTCGTGAATCTGGACATGAGCCCGCGTGAACGGGTCGAGGCTCTGGCCAAAGCCAAGGGCTGCGCGCCCGCTGACATTACAGTTTGCATTCTGGAACGCCCCCGGCACGAGGCGATGATCGCCGAAGTACGCGAGACCGGAGCCTCGATCCGTCTGATCACCGATGGGGACGTGGCCGGTGTGATGCATTGCGCCGAAAGTGAAGAGACCGGCATCGACATGTATATGGGCCAAGGCGGCGCGCCCGAGGGTGTGCTGGCTGCAGCGGCCTTGAAATGCATGGGTGGTCAGATCTTTGGCCGCCTGCTGTTCCGCAACGATGACGAACGAGGCCGCGCGGCCAAGGCGGGCATCACCGATCTGGACCGTATCTACGCACGCGATGAGATGGTGACAGCCGACGTGATTTTCGCCGCAACCGGCGTGACCGGCGGGTCGCTGTTGCCGCGCATTAAGCGCGAGCCGGGTTGGCTGGAAACCACCACCCTGCTGATGCGCTCCAAGACCGGATCGGTTCGGCGCATGTCCTATCGCACCCCTCTGTGGTCGCACGACAACTAGCGGCTTGCGCCGCGGCCTCCGGCGGTCGTATTTTGAACGAGAAGAAGGGCCGGGTCCGAAAGGTATCCGGCCTTGGCATATCAGGGGCGGGTCATGAGCTTTCTTGGGGTTGAACAGTCTTTGTCCGGGCGGCGGTGGGTCGGCCCCTCGGCGGATGTGGAACGCGCAACCGAGATGCTGGTGCAACAGGCTGGGCTGCCGCGTGCTGTTTGCCAAGTGCTGGCGCGCCGTGGCATTCCCGCGATGGAGGCCCCCGGTTTCCTGGAGCCAAAGCTGAAAGAACTGCTGCCCGATCCGCGCGACATGAAGGATATGGAAACCGCAGCCACCCGGTTCCTGACGGCAGTGCGGGACAAGCAGCGGATTGCTGTTTTTGCGGATTATGATGTGGATGGCGGTAGCTCAGCCGCCTTGTTGCTGGTCTGGCTGCGGCAGATGGGGTTGCAGGCGACGCTGTACGTGCCCGACCGAATTGATGAGGGCTATGGCCCCAATGTACCCGCAATGCAGGAGTTGGCGGCGCAGCACGATCTGATTATCTGTGTCGATTGCGGCACGCTGAGCCATGAACCGATCGCGGCAGCCAAAGATGCGGATGTGATCGTTTTGGATCACCATTTGGGGTGTGAGACTCTGCCCGAATGCGTGGCCGTGGTGAACCCGAACCGGCAGGATGAAAGTGGCGATCTGGGCTATCTGTGTGCGGCTGGCGTGGTGTTCTTAATGCTGGTCGAGGCCGGGCGGCAACTGCGTGAGGCCGGGGTTAAGGGACCGGACTTGATCTCGCTGCTGGATTTGGTGGCGCTGGCGACCGTGGCAGATGTCGCTCCTCTGATCGGGGCGAACCGCGCGCTGGTGCGTCAGGGGCTGAAGGTGATGGCCCAACGGCAGCGGCCCGGTCTGGTGGCCCTGTCGGACGTGGCGCGGATGGATTCGGCCCCCAACAGCTATCACCTTGGGTTCATGCTGGGACCGCGCGTGAACGCGGGCGGACGCATTGGCCAGGCCGATCTGGGAGCGCGGTTGCTCAGCACCGATTCGATGCACGAGGCCGAGGCCCTGTCGCAGCGCTTGGACGAACTGAATACCGAGCGCCGCGATATCGAAAGCACCGTACGCGCAGCCGCCATGGAACAGGCCGAGGAACGTGGAGTGGACGCCCCCCTTGTCTGGGCCGCTGGTGAGGGCTGGCATCCCGGCGTCGTTGGCATCGTTGCGTCGCGTCTGAAAGAGGCCGCGAACCGCCCAGCCATCGTGATCGGCTTTGACGGGGATGAAGGCAAGGGCTCGGGTCGCTCGGTTTCGGGCGTCGATCTGGGGGCTTCGATCCAGCGTCTGGCTGCCGAAGGGCTGCTGCTCAAAGGTGGCGGGCACAAGATGGCAGCCGGGCTGACCGTGATGCGCGATCAGCTGGAACCGGCGATGGCGCGGTTGTCGGAACTATTGGCCAAACAGGGCGCGGGCGAAGGCGGCCCGGCGGACCTGAAACTGGACGGCACATTGATGCCGGGTGCTGCCACAGTGGACCTGATCGAACAGATCGAAAAAGCTGGCCCATTTGGCGCCAGCGCCCCTGCCCCACGTTATGCTCTGCCCGATCTGCAAGTGCGCTTTGCCAAACGCGTAGGCGAGTCACATCTGAAACTGTCCCTGTCCGATGGTGTGGGCAGCGGTCTGGACGCCATCGCGTTCGGTGCGTTCGACGGGCCAATCGGGGAAAAACTGTCCAACCACGGTGGCGCTCGGTTCCATTTTGCTGGGCGGCTCGAGGTCAATACGTGGGGCGGACGGCAATCCGTGCAGCTTCGGTTGGAGGATGCAGCTGAGGCAAATTAGGCCCGCGCCCGACCCCGCCAAAAAACTTGTCCCTCCCTGCATTTTTCGGCTTGCGGGGGGTGTAGGTAAACCGTAAAAGGCCCTCCACAAGCAAGCGTGGCCCGTTCGTCTATCGGTTAGGACGCCAGGTTTTCAACCTGGAAAGAGGGGTTCGATTCCCCTACGGGCTGCCACTTGTGCTTGTTCGGCTTAAATGGCCCGTTCGTCTATCGGTTAGGACGCCAGGTTTTCAACCTGGAAAGAGGGGTTCGATTCCCCTACGGGCTGCCATTTCCCCCCTCTTTTTCGCCGTGCAGTCCGCCGGTTTCGCTTTGGATGTCTGGGAATCGATTTCAACGACAAACCCGAACTCACAGTTGCGGCAAACCACCTCTCAGCCTTTTGTCTGTCTTGAAACTGCGCTCGCAATAACTTGAAAAGTGTTTTTTTTCAGCGCACTACACGACGTCAATTTCATTTACTAAAAATTTAGTTTGACACATATGCAAAAAATCGCCGATGCTCCTCGCCATCCGGTTCGCGCCGGAAACCATAATCTTTGGGAGGAGACAGATGCGGAGACATCTACTTTCCGCCGTGGCGGCAGCAGCCGTCATTGCGGGGCACGGTACCGCTTGGGCCGACGAAGCCGCAGCAACACGTTGGATTGACGACGAATTCCAGCCATCGACCCTGTCGAAAGACGAACAGATGGGTGAGATGAAATGGTTCATCGAAGCTGCACAACCCTATGCGGGCATGGAGATCAACGTCCTGTCCGAGGGCATCCCGACCCATTCCTATGAATCCGAGGTGCTGACCAAGGCATTCGAGGAGATCACCGGCATCAAGGTAAACCACCAGATCCTCGGTGAGGGCGAAGTGGTTCAGGCCGTGCAGACCCAGATGCAGACCGGCCGGAACCTGTATGACGGTTACGTCAATGACAGCGACCTGATCGGCACGCACTCGCGCCTGCAACTGGCCTATAACCTGACCGAACAGATGGCAGGTGACTGGGCGGCGACCACATCGCCGACATTGGATCTGGATGACTTCATGGGTATTCAGTTCACCACTGGCCCGGACGGTAACCTGTACCAGCTGCCCGACCAGCAGTTCGCGAACCTCTACTGGTTCCGCAAGGACTGGTTCGATGATGAGGCCAACAAGGCCGCGTTCAAAGAGAAGTATGGTTACGACCTGGGCGTTCCGGTCAACTGGTCAGCCTACGAAGACATCGCCGAGTTCTTCACCAACGACGTGAAAGAAGTCGATGGTGTGGCGATCTATGGCCACATGGATTACGGCAAACGTGCGCCTGACCTTGGGTGGCGTATGACTGACGCGTGGCTCTCGATGGCCGGCGCAGGCGACGTAGGTGAGCCGAACGGCGTTCCCGTCGACGAATGGGGCATCCGCATGGAAGCGGGCACCTGTAACCCAGTTGGTGCGTCCGTCTCGCGCGGTGGTGCTGCAAACGGCCCGGCTGCGGTTTATGCGATCCGTAAATGGGATGAGTGGCTGCGGAACTACGCGCCTCCGGGTGCGGCGTCCTATGACTTCTACCAGTCGCTGCCGGCGCTCAGCCAAGGCAACGTGGCCCAGCAGATCTTCTGGTACACCGCCTTTACCGCCGACATGGTGAAGCCGAAGTCCGAAGGCAACAACACCGTGGATGACGAAGGCACGCCGCTGTGGCGGATGGCGCCCAGCCCGCACGGCCCCTACTGGGAAGATGGCCAGAAGGTCGGCTATCAGGACGTGGGCTCCTGGACGTTCCTCAAATCGACCCCCTCGGATCGTGCCCAGGCCGCGTGGCTGTACGCTCAGTTCGTGACGTCCAAGACTGTCGATGTGAAGAAGTCCCACGTGGGCCTGACCTTCATCCGCGACAGCTCGGTCAACCACGAGTCCTTCACCGAACGCGCTCCCAAGCTAGGTGGTCTGGTCGAGTTCTACCGCTCGCCTGACCGTGTGGCATGGTCGCCGACCGGCATCAACGTGCCTGACTATCCGAAGCTGGCCCAGATCTGGTGGCAGCAGATCGGTGACGTGAACTCGGGCGCCTTCACCCCGCAAGAGGCGATGGACCGTCTGGCCGAGGAAATGGACATCACCATGTCCCGGATGCAGGCCGCCGATGAGGCTGCCAACGTCTATGGCGGCTGTGGCCCGCGCCTGAACGAGCCGCAGGACCCTGCCTTCTGGCTGGAGAAAGCCGGTTCGCCCAAGGCCAAGTTGGAAAACGAAAAGCCGCAAGGCCAGACCGTCAACTATGACGAGCTGGTTGCGCGCTGGCAGGCCAACTAAGCCAATGCAACCGGGGATGCCGTGCGCGGCATCCCCACCCCACGACCAGTGCGCCGCACTGAAGGACCGGAACCCACGGACATGATCGAACTTCAAGACGCCACCAAGCGGGTTGGCAATGTTATCCATATCAAGCCAACCAACCTGACGCTGCAGACCGGCCATTTCAATGTGCTGTTAGGTGCGACAGGATCGGGCAAGACCTCTCTGATCAAGATGATGGCCGGGCTGGATCCGATGGCCTCGGGCAAAGTGCTGATGGATGGGCAGGATGTGACCCGGCTGAACACGCAAAAGCGACAAATCAGCCTGGTGCACCAGTTCTTTGTGAACTACCCGCATATGACTGTTTTCGACAATATCGCCTCGCCCCTGCGCGTGGCGGGCATGGCGCAATCCGAGATCGAAGGCCGCGTGGAAGAGGCCGCCGACCTGCTGCAGTTGCGCCCCATGCTGCACCGCCGCCCGCATGAGCTGTCGGGTGGTCAGCAACAGCGTACAGCTCTCGCCCGCGCGATTGCCAAGGAAAGCCGCGCGGTGTTTCTGGACGAGCCGCTGGCAAACCTCGACTACAAGCTGCGCGAGGAACTGCGCGAACAACTGCCCGATCTGTTCGCCGGGCGCGGTGCCGTGGTGGTCTATGCCACCTCGGAACCCGAAGAGGCGCTGTTGCTAGGTGGCTACACCGCCCTAATGGAGGATGGCCGCGTGACGCAGTTCGGCCCCACAGCAGATATCTATCGCAATCCTGAAAACATCGCCGCCGCGCGTGTGTTCTCGGACCCGCCGATCAACGTGGCCCACATCACCGTATCGGGCGCTCAAGCGCAACTGGCAGGTGGCGGTGGCTGGGCCGTTTCGGACATGGCCGATGGAGACTACATGGTCGCCGTGCGCCCGCACCGAGTGACGCCGTTCCGCACATCGGATGCGGATGTTGAACTGACCGGCCGGGTCATTGTGACCGAGCTGTCGGGATCTGATTCCAGCGCGCATTTCCGCCATGGATCGGATGATTGGGTTTCGCTGGCGGCGGGGGTGCATCCCTATCAAGTCGGCGAGGATCACAGTTTCTACTTGAACCCGGCGCATTGCCGGTATTTCGGCCGAGACGGCAAAAGGGTGGCCTGACATGGCACAGATCAAACTTTCCAATCTGCGACACAGCTATATGCCCGCGCCGAAAGGCCCCGAAGATTATGCGCTGAAGGAAATCGACGTCACATGGCGCGATGGCGGGGCCTATGCGCTGCTGGGGCCGTCGGGCTGCGGCAAGTCCACCTTGCTGAACATCATCTCGGGCCTTCTGACCCCGTCCGAAGGGCAAATCTTATTCGATGATCGGGATGTGACCGCCCTGCCCCCCGACCAGCGCAACATTGCGCAGGTGTTCCAGTTCCCGGTGATCTACGACACGATGACTGTGGGCGAAAACCTGGCCTTTCCGCTGAAGAACCGAGGCGTTGACCCAGCAACAATCAAACGCCGTGTCGATGAGATCGCCGAGATGTTGGACGTCACGGATATGCTGAGCACCCGCGCCAGCGGCCTCAGCCCGGACAACAAGCAGAAAATCTCGATGGGGCGTGGACTGGTCCGCGATGACGTGAATGCAGTGATGTTTGACGAACCGCTGACCGTGATCGACCCGCATCTGAAATGGAAACTGCGGTCCAAGCTGAAAGAGCTGCACCAGCGGGTCAAAGCCACGATGATCTACGTGACCCATGACCAGACCGAGGCCCTGACCTTCGCCGACGAAGTCGTGGTGATGCAGGAAGGCGAAGTGGTGCAGATCGGCACACCGGTTGAACTGTTCGAGCGCCCTCAGCACACATTTGTGGGTCACTTCATCGGCTCCCCCGGCATGAATGTCCTACCCTGCGAAGCCAAAGGTGACCGCGCGGTTTTCGAAGGCCACGAGGTCATGCTGGAAGGCCCCACCCATGGCGACGGAGGCCGCACCGACCTGGGTATCCGCCCCGAATATGTGGGCTTTGGCGATACCGGCATCCCGGCGCATGTGACCAAGGTTTCCGACATCGGCCGCCACTATGTGGTCAGCGCCATGGTTGGAAATACCGCCCTGAAAGCCGTAACCGAACACAGTGTGCCCGAGCCGGGCTCGCAGGTCTTCCTGCAATTCAAACCTGAACAATCCCGCGTCTACCGCGACGGCTGGATCGCAACCGAGGAACGCAGCTGATGAGAACGGAAAACCAAAAAGCGTGGTTCTTTGTCCTGCCGGTACTCGCGCTGGTCGCATTCAACGCGCTGGTGCCGATGATGACGGTGGTCAACTACTCGGTGCAGGAAACCTTTGGCAACAACCAGTTCTTCTGGGAAGGCCTTGGCTGGTTCGAGCAAATCCTGCGCTCGGACCGTTTTCAGGCTGCTTTGGGACGGCAATTCCTGTTTACCTTCCTGATCCTGCTAATCGAGGTGCCCCTCGGCATCATCGTCGCCCTGTCGATGCCGCGCAAAGGCTTCTGGGTGCCGGTCTGTCTGGTCCTGATGGCCCTGCCGATGCTGATCCCGTGGAACGTAGTCGGCTCGATGTGGAACATCTTTACCCTGCCCAAGATCGGCCTGCTGGGCTACTTCCTGAATGATGTTCTGGGCATCAACTATGACATGACGCAACAGCCTCTGTCGGCTTGGATCACGGTCGTCGTCATGGATGTCTGGCACTGGACGTCGCTGGTTGTTCTGCTGTGCTATGCGGGCCTCGTGTCGATCCCCGATGCCTATTATCAGGCCGCCAAAATCGACGGTGCCAGCCCTTGGTCGGTGTTCCGCTATATCCAGCTGCCCAAGATGAAAACCGTTCTGACCATCGCCGTTCTGCTGCGGTTCATGGACAGTTTCAACATCTATACCGAGCCCTTCGTTCTGACCGGCGGTGGCCCCGGCAACTCAACCACCTTGCTGTCGATCGACCTTGTGAAGATCGCGCTGGGACAGTTCGACCTCGGCCCTGCAGCCGCGATGAGCCTGATATATTTCGCTATCACGCTGCTGGTCAGCTGGGTCTTCTACACTCTGATGACAAAGGATGACGCGCAATGAAGAAGCGGTCTCTTATCCCGATCCTCTATATCGCGTTCCTGATGCTGCCGATCTATTGGCTGGTGGCGATGTCCTTCAAGACAACGAACGAAATCCTGTCGGGCTTTTCCCTATTCCCCCAGACCTTTACGCTGGAAAATTACATCACCATCTTCACCGATCCGACATGGTATTGGGGTTATATCAACTCGATCATCTACGTAACACTGAACACGGTGCTGTCGGTCTGTGTGGCCCTGCCTGCGGCCTATGCGTTCTCGCGCTATCGGTTTCTGGGCGACAAGCAGCTGTTCTTTTGGCTGTTGACCAACCGGATGGCCCCGGCGGCGGTGTTCGCGCTGCCCTTCTTTCAGCTGTATTCTTCCATCGGGCTGTTTGACACGCATCTCGCCGTGGCGCTGGCGCATACGCTGTTCAACGTGCCGCTGGCGGTGTGGATTCTGGAAGGCTTCATGCGCGGCATCCCAAAGGAACTGGATGAAACCGCCTATGTCGACGGCTATTCCTTCCCGCGCTTCTTCGTGACGATTTTCCTACCCAACATCAAGGCGGGCGTCGGCGTGGCGGCGTTCTTCTGCTTCATGTTCTCGTGGGTCGAGATGCTTCTAGCCAAAACCCTTACGGCGGTTGAGGCCAAGCCCATCGCCGCCGTGATGACTCGTACTGCATCCAGCGCGGGGTATGAATTGGGCCTGCTGGCAGCCGCCGGAACACTGACCATCATTCCCGGCGCCATCGTCATCTGGTTTGTCCGCAACTACATCGCGCGTGGTTTCGCGATGGGCCGTGTGTGAGGTTCGATATGCGTAAACTTCTTCTCACCCTCCCCTTTCTACCCTCGATGGCGGCTGCCCAGCAGGCCGGTTGGGGCAGCGTCGGCCAGCAGGAGGAAAAAGGGTTTTCCTGGACCGATCCCTTGTGGCCCGATTTCTGGATGGCTTGGACCCCCGCAACGCTGGCGCTGTTCGTCGGTATCTTTTCGGCCATCGCCCTGATCGGCGTGCTGGAGGGGTTCAAGTTCCGCGACGGGATCGAACGGCGCGGCGTTCTGGGCCTGACCACTACGCTAGGGGATCGACTGTTCATCACCCTATTGGGATCGGCCTATATCTTCCTTGCTTGGCTGGGATTGGTTGGACAGCCCGTCTGGGCACCGCTTTTCCTGTCGATCGGCTGGGGATTCTTCGTCTTCTGGAAAGTTTGAGCTTTGCGAAACAGCGAAAGGATGCTTGTCTGTCAGGCATACAAAAAATGCGACACGAAAGACCGATGCGAAAGAAAAAGACAACAAACCTTCTGACCGAGGTAGAGCTGGAGTTCATGAATGAGCTCTGGGCACTTGGTCAGGGCTCGGTCCGTGACGTGCTTGATCGTCTGCCTCCAGAACGCAATCTGGCCTATACCTCCGGCGCAACCATCCTGCGGATTCTCGACGAGAAAGGCTTCGTCGAAAGCCGCAAGGACGGCAAGACGCTGATCTATACGCCGCTGCTGGAGAAAGACAAATATCAGGCACGGTCGTTGCAGAACCTCTCGCGTACATTGTTCGATGACACGCCTGCCTCGCTGGTGGCGCGTCTGGTAGACGATGCGGGCCTGAGCGAAGCCGATCTGGAGGAAATTCGAGCACTGGTAGAAAGGAGACTGCACAATGACGGCGGTTAAACCGGTTCTCGACGCGTATCTGGAATGGAATATCGTACTGGCCCTCGCGGCACTGGTGTGGCTGGTCGTGCGGGCCATTATGGGTCGGACGCGGCTGCAATATGGCTTTGTTGCGCAGCTTCAGGCGCTCAAGGCCCTGTGCCTTTGCGTCGTTCTTAGCCCTGTTCTGGCCATTGGGGCATTTGCACTCACCTCAGCCCATGGCACCGTTGCTTTGGGGGACATCGCTGTTGCCGCCTATCTGCGCGGCGACATCGCCATGCCCGCAACCCAATTCGAGGCGCTTTTGAACACACGCGAACGCTGGGTCGAAGTATTTGTTTCCGGTGCATACCCGGTTCTGTCCGCGATCTTCGGTCTGGTGATCGTGATGGCCGCGGCCTATGCCGTGCGCGTCCTGCGCGATGGGCTGGCGATCCGTGAAACGATCCAGACCAGCTTTTTGTGGCGGCATTCGGCCAAGGTCGATATACGCCTCTCCGACCGGATCGCCGTGCCCTTTGCCGTGCGCGGCCTTCGTCGCCGCCATGTTGTCCTGCCCAGCCATCTGCTGGACACGCCGCGCGAATTGCGCTTTGCGCTGGCGCATGAGCTTCAGCACGTGCGTGCGGGCGATGTGGAGTGGGAGCTAGGGTTCGAAATTTTACGCCCATTGCTGTTCTGGAACCCCGCCTATCTGGTGCTGAAATATCAGTTCGACCGTCTGCGCGAGCTGGCCTGCGACCAATCCGTGGTTGCCCGCCGCGGGATCAACGCGCGCGATTATACCGCTTGCCTGCTGGACTATTGCGCCCGCACGGTGCGCAAGGGCAGCCCTCGGGTTCTGAATGTCGCGCTGGTCACGGGAGGCAAAGCAAAGCGCGTGTTGCGCCAACGCGTGATGGCGCTGGCTGAGGCTCCCTCGGTCCGCTCTGGCACTCCGGTGCTGTTTCTGGGCCTGACGCTGGTCTTTGCAACCGTGCTGGGTTTTGGTGCCGCCTCCGTGCAACAGACCGAGGATTGGAGCCACGACCGATTGATGCTGTCGACAGTAGTTAACCTTGAACGGCTCGAGGCTCGCAACAGCGGCAACTGATCCCGCCTACCAACCACGCCGCCCAAACAGCGCGTGAAGTCGGTTCTGCCCGGCAAACGGGTCCGGCTTTTGCGGCGTGCTGAGCTTTGACACAACGCGGCGCACCATCACCCAGCAGACAACCGCAAAGACAACGCCCCCCAGCGCCTGCCCCATCAGGACACCGGGCGCGCCTGCAAGGATGCCTCCGACCACGGCAAACGGCCAAGTACCCAACGTATGCCGCCCCCAATTGACCCATGTGGAATAGATGGGATGGCCAAGATTGTTAAAGCTGGCATTGGCAACAAAGATTACCCCGTTGAAGAAAGACGCCAGCGCCAGAGGACCGCAGAACAGATAGATCAGCGCCCGCGTTTCCCCCTGCGCCAGAAACAGATCCGCAATTGGGCCTCGAAGGGCAAACAAGACAGCGGCCATCAGCAGAACGTAGATGGCGGTGAATTTGACCCCGGCCAGAAACGTCTCTTTCACCCGATCATACTGCCCCGCACCATAGTTCTGGCCAACGATGGGACCGATCGCGCCAGACAGGGCAAACACAACCGAAAACGCCACCGGCATCAATCGCGCTATAACCGCCATGCCGGCTACGGCATCGGTTCCGAACTGTGCCACCTCACGGATGACAATGGCGTTGCCGACGGGCGTGGCTATGTTGGTTAAGACGGCTGGTACAGCTATGGCACGCACCGGGCGTACATCCTGAACCACTTGCTTAAGCGAAGGCCGCGCGAACCCTCGATGCACCTTTATAGCAGGTCGCATCACCGCTATCAGCATACAGACCCGCGCGATGACCGAGGCTATCGCCGCCCCGTCCAGCCCAAGCCCAACCGCAAAGATCAGGATCGGATCCAGCACCGCGTTAACCAGCCCGCCGAAAATCGTCGCCTGCATGGAACGGCGCGCATCCCCATGGGCCCGCAAGACCGCCATCCCGGCCATAGCCAAAGCCATCACCCACATGGTCGGAAGAATGATCCGGCTATAGCGTGCCGCCAGATGCAGAACCTCTCCCTCGGCCCCTAACAGCGACAACAGTGTGTTTAGGTTCAGCAGCACAAGCGCGGACAGGATCATGCCCGAGATCGCACCCAGAACGGCAACGCTGGTTCCGAACCGCCTTGCTTGATCGGGCCGCCCTGCCCCAAGCTCGCGCGCGACCAGCGCGCCTGCGGCGATAGACAGGCCGACATTGACCGAGTTGGTAAAGAACAGCAGCGTCCCGGCATAGCCAACCGCCGCCGCCAACGCGTCGTTCCCCAGCATCGAGATGAACACCATATCGACGAAGTCGACAGCGAAGATCGCCATCAGGCCGATACTGGTGGTCAATGACATGCGCGTGACATGGCGCATCAGGCTGCCCGACAGAAAGACTGCCTGCCCCGAGCTTTGAGATGTCATGAACGCCCCCCTTGTGCGGGGCTAACCTGCCAGTGGAATACAGGGGGCTTCAACCCCCAAACCCCGTCAGGCAGAAGGCCCAAGCAAATGATCCGCCAGCCGCAGGGACAGTTGTACAATAGTAAACGTGGGGTTGGCGTGGCCGCAGGTCGCAAACACACCTGACCCCGCAACATAGAGGTTCGCGGCCCCATGCACCTTACAGTCGGCATCGACCACGCCAGTCTCGGGCGTCTCGGACATGCGCGCTCCGCCCATATGGTGGCTGCCATAGTCCAACGGCAGGTTTTCGAATGCATCGCGGTTCCACAAGGCGGGGTCCATCCGCATCCGGCCCAGCCCGTTTCGGATCAGGAACTTGGCCACTTCAATGGTTGATCCGCGCAGGGTCTCGATGTCTTCGGGCATCAGCCGCAGGTCCAGCCCGACCGTATTCAGATCAAACCGATCCCGCTGGTCGGTCAGAACAACCCGGCTGGCAGGGTTCGGGCGCTGTTCAGCCGTGACCTGAGAGTTGCTGGTAAAAAAGTAATCCTCGTCGAATTTCAAACCGTTGATAAAGCCCGTGTCCCCCAGCTCTTCGGGCGGCAGTTTTCTGCGTCTTAGTCGCCGCATCCGCACGGCTGAGTTGGTCCAGCCGTTTTTCAGCATCTGGTCCTGGCTGGGACTCAGCACAAGCTCGGGGCGGGAGCGCCGCGTCAGGCGTTCGAATTCCCATGTCGGGGAATGAGAATAAAGACGCCGTGTGATGAAGTATGTTTCATGGTCGATTACCGGATGCTCCATGAAACAGCGACCAACCATGTCGTTCTGATTGCCGAACCTGTTGTTTTGCCGGGCGTTCAGATGCAGCAACATACGGCTGTTTTCCAAGCCGCCCATGGCCAGCACAAAGCGTCCGGCAGCCACCGCCCCCTCGCCATCACCATAGTTACGAATCTGCGCCTGCGTGATTTGGCCGGTCTCACCATCGACGTCGAACCCTACCACATTGGCATTCAAGACAAGGTCGATGTTCGGCTCATCCTCCAATTGCCCCTGATAGAATGGACCGAAGCGTACCGGGTCCGTGTTGCCGATATCATAAAACGCCCGGTCAGAGCTGAACCTCTGCTCAACAACATCCAGCGTGCCGCTGTCGTCAACCGGTTTGCGGAAGCCGCCCGAGAACTGCCCTGTTTGCAAAAGTTTAGCTGTCTCCGCCTGATACGGGGCCAGATCCTCGTACCGAATGGGCCATCCGCTGAGGGGTACGTCCGGGCGCGGCAGAAAGTCGGACCGGTCCAGCAAAAGACATTGCCCGCCCCAATGACCGGTCGTCCCCCCAAGCGCTCGCAGCCGGGGCGCAGACAGAGGGTAATATTCCAGGCCCAGATTTTCGCCCTCATAGAGGTCCTGCGAGTCGGGCGTGACCTCACGGTCTCCGGCCTCTAGAAGAACCACTCGACGGCCCGCCTGTGCCAGTTTCAGCGCAAGCGTGATACCAGCCGGCCCCGCGCCTACGATGCAGCAGTCATAGGGCCCCTCTAACGCCGGGATTTCAGCGCGCGCATCCAGGATCATGACAACCCGTCCACATCCAGGTCGCTCGCATCCAACAGCCAGCCATCAGCAAAAACCACTTTCGGATCGGAAATGGGAGGCAGCGGATTATCCCGCGACTTCAAAACTGCAATCCGGGCAACCGGTGGGACAACGACCACCGCAGCAACAGCCCCAAGAAGATGACGCCTTTTCAAAGAAAACTTCAACGAACACACCAAACAAACAACAATTCCGGCAAGGCGACTGCATTGCCGTCTCTTTAACTTTATTGACAAGGGCCTGATTATTGCAAACCATAAAGTGATTGTTTTGCCCCGCCGCAATTCTCGCGTGACCTGGTCGGGTCGGACGGAAGCCTGTAATTTGGTCAACAGGTGAAGATTTATAAGGTTAATGAGTTCTGATGCGCCTATTGTCTCTTGAACAAGCCAGCGCCCGCGATTGGGATGTGGTGATCGCAGGCAGCAGCTTTTCCGCGATGTTTTTCGCCCACGGCTTGCCCGATCATCTTAACATCCTGTTTGTCGAAAAAGGGCAGGACTATTCTCATGCAGACCAGATCGCGCATGGGTGGGCCGTCCGTGAAAAGATCGAGCAACGCAACAGCTCGGGCGCACACAAGGAATGGGTTGCATTCACCTTGTTTGGCGGGAATTCGAACTATTGGTGGGGCAACACTCCGCGTCTGCATCCCGATGATTTCATCCTGAAAAGCAAGTTCGGTATCGGCGAAGATTGGCCCATAACCTACGATGATCTTGAACCTTTCTGGATTCAGGCCGAAGAGATGATTGAAGTCTGCGGTGGGCAATCCGATCACATCCTTCCGCGCAGCGCGCCGTTTCCGTATCCGCCCCACGCGCCATCTCGCTCTGACATAGCTTTGCGTGAAGACAGCCCGCTATGGGTGCCCTTGCCAAGCGCGACCTCGAACGGAGGCTCGCGAGCGCGGTGTTGTGCAAACGGTGTCTGCCGCATCTGCCCAGTGGACGCGAAATTTACAATTCTGAACGGGTTCGAGCGGCTGGAACATCCCGGCGCGCACTACCTGTTGGGCACTGAAGTACGCACGGTGGATATCGAAGGCGGTCAGGCCCGCGCAGTACAGGTCAAGACTGCTGACGGGGCTGAGGCGCGCTTGCGCGGCAACACAATTGCGCTGGGAACAAACGGGATATTCAACGCTGCCATTTTGCTGAGATCAGGAATAAAAAACAAAGCTCTAGGTGCGTACCTTCATGAGCAAGGTGAGGTTGATATCATTCTGGACACCGCAAATATCAAAGCCTTCTACGGCGGCGCGTCCGAAACCGGGCATGGGTATCATTTCTACCATGACATTGACCGATCAGAGGCCGGCGCTGTTCTGATCGAAACCGTTAACGCCCCGGTCTCGATCCGGCGAGAACAGGGCAAATGGGCCAACCGACTGCATCTCCGGTTAACCGTCGATGATATTCCAATGGCAGAGAACAGGGTCCTGCTGGAGGACGACGAACCCGTCATCGAATGGGTCGGGTACACCGACTATGCGATGCGCGGCCTGCGACGGGCGATTGACGGCTTGCCGGACATCATCCCCGATACGGTCGAGGACCTGATAGTGGACGAAAAAATTCGCACACAGGCGCATATTCAAGGCACGCACCGCATGGGTCCCTCGGCCGAGTCATCGGTGGTTGACGATCGGTTGCGCCTGCATGGGGTTCCAAACCTGTTCGTACTGGGCTCGGGCGCTTTCCCGACCTGCTCGCCTGCCAACCCATCCCTGACCATTTCCGCCCTATCCCTCAGAGCATCGGAGGTTGTCACATGAGCTGGTCGCGCCGTCGCGTTCTTGCCTTGGGGGTTGGTGCCTTTGGCGCAGGTGTTGCCTACCGGCTGATCAAGGGGCACGGCATTGCCGGTCACGCGCTTGACGTCATCAACCGGATCTATGGCCCCCAGATCGCGCGACAGGATGCGGCCACTGAGTTCGCCTATGCTTACGAAGAATTCGTTCTAGAGAAAGGGATCGAAGGGAAGGCTCTGGATTTGGGATATTGGAGCGGGCTGCACCGATTGCCCTATGCAAAAGACGTCCTCGGCAAGATCGACGACAGCGTCATCGACAAATTTGCAACTTCGACTAATGTCATCCGTGCAGCAGAGGACGGACTACCGCTGGAATTTGTCGCCTTGTTCGAACCCTATCACACCCCCTGCCTGAGCCAATTGGGGGCGTTTGCAGTGTCGTGACTTGCGGTTTACCCGGATATCTCTCACATTTGAATGACCGCTATTTTCTAAGTCATGAAAGGCCGTTGGGATGCGCCTGCGAGCAGTTTTGATCTGTGCGTTTTCAGTATTGTGTGCGCCCCTCGGGACATGGGCCGCGACGCCATTGCTTTGGTCTGAATTGCCCGACCCATCCGTACAGGATTTTCACGACCCGTTTCGCGCACTCAGCCCGGAACAGTTCGATGATGTTGTTTACGTCCTGCGTTTGCGCAGCCGCTTGCAACAGGCTGTAGGCACCGCCGAGGAACGGCAGATGTGGCAACAAAATCTGTTTGAAACCGAAGATGCTCTTGCCGCTGAAAAAATCGACATCGACCGATTGTTGAGTCAGCGCGACAATGTGATCGCGCAGCGCGCGAAAGCCGGTTCCCAAGGCAATCCCGATCTTGAGGGTAAAGCCGCCACAATTCGAGGCTATGCTATCCCGGCTCCTCAAGCTCCTAACGGTGCTTCAATCATATACCTTGTACCGAGGCCAGGCATGTGCAGCCATTTACCGCCGCCGCCTCCGAACCAGATGATCCGCGTCGAACTGGAGACGGATTGGATGCCCGAATACATTCACCAAAGTGTAGAGGTCACTGGCCGGCTGACGATTTCCCCGAGCAACACTCAATTTATTGTCGTGGATGGACCTGTCGCAATGCGTGCCACGTTTCTTCTATCTGATGCCATTGTCACCCAGGCTGACGTTGCAGACAGCGCGACCCAGACTTTCAAGGACCGTCTGCGTGCCGCATCCCGCAACAAAACGGGTGGCGCGGTTTTGTCGAATGAAAACTAAATTCATCGCCTGCTCGACCTACGTGACGAGATGAAGCGGCACGCAGGTCGGGCTACTATCTTTCGTTGAAAGCACGGCCCAAAGTCGTCTGGACAGGTCTCAACATATAGGACAACAGCGTTTGCTCCCCTGTCGTCATCTCGGCCACAACCGTCATCCCGGCCTGAAGTGGCCTTTCATAAGGTCCACGTCCCACATTGCCTTCAACCAAAACAAAGGATGCGCGAAAATAGGTCTCGCCGGTCCTCTCATCGGTAAGCGGCATGGGGTAGACAGTTTGCAATCGCCCTTGGATCTTTCCGAACCTGCGCACATCGAATGTGTCAACGCTGACGGACACTGGCTGACTGGTATCCACATGACCGATATCCGCGTTTGGAATGCGTGCCTCAACCAATAGCGCGTCATGTGTTGGCGACAATTCGAACAGCACCTCACCCGGCGCAATGACCTCTCCCGGATTGGGATAGGCAGCAGCTTGAACGACTCCGCGGGCCGGAGCCACGATGGCCAGGCTCGCGATCTGAGCTCCCACTATCTTGAGAGCGGCAATAAGCTCTGCCCTTTCCTGATCCAGATCAGAAAGTTTCGTCAATACCTCTTCGCGCAGAGCCAGAGTTTCCTCTGCCATAGACGCGCGGGCCAAATTCAACGCATTTTCAGCCTGGGCCAACCGAACCCGCGCGTCCGATGCCGCAATTCGAACCGCTTCAACCTCATCTTCCTCTTCAAGATAGTCGCTCAAGGTTTTCAATCCGCGTGCCCTAAGCTGTGCATATCTTGCCAGAAGATCTTGTTTTCTTTCGACCCGTGCTGCTGACAGTTCGGCTGCATCTTGCAAAATTCGCAGCGTCCCCTCTTGCTGCTGGATCGATACCTGCTGGATCGTCTGGCTTTCAGAATACAGATCCAGCCTAGCCGCGGCATTGGTCAGGCCTCTACTCCTTATCTCATCAAGCGCGCGGTCACTTGGCAAAGTCTCGCTGTCTAGCATGGACAAAACGGTTTTGGCATTTTCGGTCTGACGAATAATTGCTGAAAGCTGACCCGTCATAATGTCCTGCTCACGCGAAAGGTCTGGATGGTCCAATTCCACCAAAAGTTGGCCCGCCTCGACCGTTTGGCCATTGCGCACATGAACGGCACTGACCACGCCTCCGTGCAGAGTTTCGATCTGAGCATAGTCCCCGAACGGCAAGATTGTCCCCGGGGCCCGCGTGATTTGAGGAACGTTGGTTTGCCCCGCCAGAACTAGTATCACGCCCAGAAAGCCCGAGATCGTCAGCGCCAAAAACGCGGCCACCCTTGGAGGTCGCATCCGACGACGATTTATTAAACGTGCCGTGGGACCGGAGGTCGAATTTTGTTGTGTCTGCTCTCTCATTTTATTTTTCCATTGCCTTTAAAATGGCCTTCAACTTTCCGCGCCCGACCTCTCCGGTGTCATTCAAAACCACGCGCTCTCCGTTTAGAAACACAAAGCGATCTGCGATCGAAAGGAAGGACCGGTCCGCAGTTGCGATCACAACGGTGCTCCGCCTCTTTTGCTGTCGCACCCACTCTTTGAAGGCAGCACGGCGCTGATCTGACAAACCATTGGTCGGTTCCGAAAACAGATAAACCGATGAAGGGCGCGCCATGCTACGCGAAAGGGTCAGAGCCTTGAGGGTTTCATCTGGCAACTGCGCCAGGTGAGCGTCGGTCAGACGAGTTTCAAGACCATCTGGCAACAACTCCTGGTCCTGCGACAATCCCATCTGCGACAAGGCCGTTTCGATTTGGCAATCACTTAGTGACACAGACGCCAATCGAAAATTCTGTGCGATCGTGCCGTAGAACAGCTTTTTTTCAAAGGTCGCGTAAGTAACCGAAGTGCGCAGTTCGTCCCTGGCGATTTGCCGCAAGTCAACGTCATCATAAGATACAGTGCCCGCCAAAGGCGTAGCCAACCCGTCCATCAGGTCTAAGACCGCCGTTCGCACGGCTGCATCACTGCTCATGATTAAGGTGACTTCACCGGGATCACAGCTCAAACTCGCCTGCGACAGAAGCGGTGCATTCAGCGGATCTGGGCGAAAAGTGACGGCAGAAAACTGGATCGCGCCCTGAATGTCTTTGCGATGAGAATGCTCCAACCCCAGTTCAAGCTCTTCGGGCAATGAAAGCACCCGATCAGCCTGATTGCGGCTGTGACTGAAAATCAGGATTTGAGCCCAGCAACTACACAATGTCTGTACCGGGGCAAGAATTTTTGACACCAGAGCAATCACAGCGATTAAAGCGCCAAAACTGAGATCGCCATTCACCGCTGCATAAGCGCTGAGAATAATGGCCCCCACAGTGGCCAACGCTGTCATCGATTGGGACAAGGACTGCGTGAATGCCTGAAACACACGTGCACGCCGCGTTGCATCCTCTGCCGCTTCGGACAAAGACAAGCTGCGATCCAGCCATCTCTGTTGCAGTCCCAAGTCGCTCATCATGCGCTGGTGCAATATCGCCTGCTGCATTGCAGATTGACTTTTTGCAGCCGCATCTGAGGCTGCACTGTCCAGTCGCCGCTGTTCGGGGATGGTGACGAAACCGAGTATCACCAAAAAAACAACAAGCCCAAGCGTCAACAATCCGACCTGAGGGGCAAGAAAAGTCAGGACGGCAAAGAAAATTAAAACGAAAGGCAAATCGAGCAAGCTGGTCATGATCTGGCCTGTGAACACGTCTCGCAGGGCTTCGAATTGCCTGAAACGAGAGAGCTGTTGGCTGATATCCGACTTCTGCAACTGCTGCAGGGGCAGCGACATCAGTTTGTGAAACAACGCAATCATGAGTTGGTGTTCGCCGCGCGCGCCGATATACGCCAATGCCTGTGTTCGCGCGTGTCGGAAACACATATCCGAGAGGCCGATAACCAAGACCGCAACAACCAATGACGTAAGCATTGCCACCGAACCCGATGGGATAACCTTGTCATAAATCGCCATGATCAAAAGTGGCGCAGCCAAGCCCAATAAATTGATGAGGAGTGACGCAAAAAAAAGCCAAGGCAACATCGGCCTAAAGACTCGGAATGCCATACGAACAGTTTGCGGCGTACCATCCTTTTCGCGCCAAGCCTTCGATTCAATTCGGATGACCAAACACTTACGACGTTTTGGTGAGTGGTCTTTCGCGCCAGCCACCCGCAAGGACAAGCCGTTACGCCCCAAGGCGACGTACCACGGCCCGGTTTCGGGAATAACCAAAGCCGGGCAATCCGCGTCCACAATGGTGTCTTCCCGGCATCGAGTTTTGGTATAAGAAATTTTCAGCGTGTCGAGCACATCCAGAATGTCATCCTGATCTAGCCTTTCTGATTGATGTGGGAGTGCTTCCAGCAACGTGTTTAGACTGCTTCGGCGCCCTTGGTTGTAAAGCAGAGCGTCCAGCAGGCCGGTTGCTTTTTCTACTTCAAGCGTCGTCATGCGGCCCCCTTTTGCATGGCCTCTGATGTCAGCCTTTCAAGATCCGTATCCGCGACCCACGCTGCCATGTCGCGTGACTTGGTTGCACTTAGCCTGACGACCTGTGGCGCAAATTGCTTAAAACGCGGGTCGGGCGATGCCACGATAAGCGTCGGTCGCACTTCTAACTTAGCCAGATAATCTGCCAGCGCCTGTCGCTCAGCCGTATCAAGCACAGCGGTCGGCTCGTTCATTAGCAGGATGTGAGGCTGTAGAGCCAGTGCGCGCACCAATGCGATCAATTGCCGGTTCACCGGGTCGCGTTCGAACTCCGACCCAATTGTCATTGGGGTGTTGTACCCAAGCGGCAGGCGAAAAATCCGGCGTTCCAACCCCAATGCAGCGGCAACCGTCTTGGCGCTTTCGATCCGCTCGTGATCACCAAACGCACTTAGGTTTTCCAGCAAGGTACCTGAAAGGATAACCGGTTCGCTCTCCAGCGCGACCAACGCGTTTTCGCCGCGAAAGGCAACTCTTTTCTTGGCATCCACTCTGTCGAAAAGAATGCTTCCCTGATCCAGGTCGCACTGTCCCGTTAGCGCATCAAAAAGGGCGTCGACCATCCAGCTTTCCTCGGCTTCGATCAAAACGCCTCTATCGGCGCTGGCTGTAAAACTGACCGTTGAAAATGACGCACCGTTTCCATGCAAACGCCTGACCGAGACGTCCGAGGCCGTAACAACACCCGATAGCTTCCCGTCGCCAGACGTCGCGACTAGATGCGTTTCAAGCTCATTCATCTCTTTCAATCTGGACCAGGCGACAGTGATATTTTCAGCCTGGACCCACATTGCCATCAATTTGGTCAGCGGCTGCACGATCCGCCCATTCAGAAGCATACAGGCCGCCATTTCCGCGATACCAATCTGATTTCGGATCGCCAGATAAGCGCCCAACAAGCCCATTGCGGCCACCGATACCTGAGCAAAAACGGTGCCAAAACTCTGTGCGAAGCCGGCGAAACGTATCATTCGGCCGCTGATGTCGACTGTCTGATCCTCAAGCATCTCAAATCGCCGCGACATTTGCGGCTCCATCCGGTTAGCCTTGATTGTCTTCATGTTCGACAAAAGCTCGGACAAAAAGGCGTATCTGCGGGTGTCCAGCGTCTTACGCTGTCGGAACAAGTTCCATTGAGCACGTTTCATTACGGCCGCAAAAATCAGGACGATGCCAAAAGCACCCAATGGAACCAGAACGAGCCAGCCGCCAATCAATCCGATCAAGATTGCAAACATGAGCGTAAACGGCAGATCAATCGAAAGCGTTTGCCCTTGCCCCGCATAATGATCCCGAAGTTGCGCAATCGCAGCGTAGCGCTCGGCATAACTGCTGGGTGGCTCTTTGGCGAAGGTCAGGGTATTTGCCGTCAGAACCTGTCTCATAAAAAGGCTGTAGTTGGCGCGCGCTGCATCCTCTGCGGCGGTCGACAATAGAATGGATCGGCAATGTCGCAAAACAAGTTCAAACCCCGCACTGAACAGTAGAACGCAGGTCAGAACGTGCAGAGTTTCCATGGATTGGAATGGAATGATCCGGTCGAAAATCAACAGGATTGAGATCGGCATAAAAAGTGACAATACGTTCAAAGACAGGGAAGCCACCCAAACCGGAACACCCAACCGTGGCGTCAGTTTTCGTCCGATAAATTCGCTCGATCCCATCCTATTGCTCACCCAGTTGCCTCATCCAATCGGTTTGGCCTGAACCTATTGAAGAAGCGTAAACTCCGATCGAGAACTGTGGATTATTTCGTTTAATTTTTTGATACTTAAGTCGCAATCGCAGCAACAACCTATGTTACTGATGGGCCGGAATCAGAGGAACAAACGGGGATCAGATCAATGCAAAAAGCCGGGCAATATCTTGAGCATCAGATCAATTCCGCACAAACCGAACTGAACGACAAAGCCGAGATCGACTCTCACGTTGCGCGCGGCGTTTCGATCCAAGAGGATCCGACCCGCAGCACTTTGCACACGGGGGAACGGGTCGAAGGAACGATAGACGACAGGCTGCATCAAAACGGTGCACCTGAGAAAGCAGACATGCCTTCTGCGCGCGACGACTTCATCAGCGCCGAACGCTCGCTTCCTCAAGCACAGGCCGTCATTGATGGCCAGAAAACTGTGCAAACGCGGGCTGCTCCAGATGCACCTGAAGCACCCTCTTCTTTTTCAGGATCCGCCAATGAGCCTTTTTCGAAGCTCAACACCTCAAACACGGAGGGCTCTCCGACGGTTCCAGAAATTCCGGATGTTCCGCCAAGAATCGCTGCCCCGGTTTCCATTGGTCCCAGCGCAATGCCTCCTCCAGAACAGGAGGTTGACCTTGCGCCTGACGCGCTAAATCTGGACAACGCGACCGTCGCAGAGAATGCGTCTGGTGCAGCGATTGGCACCCTCACCGTCATTGATCCAAATAGCAGCGACGCGCATGAATTTACCGTCTCGGATGATCGGTTTGAAATCATTGATGGAGAGCTGCGAATAAAACCCGAAGTATCGCTGGACCATGAAGATGCAGCCCAGATCGAAGTGGACGTGACGGCCACAAACGCGCACGGGTTCAGCTTGACGCAAACCTTCACCATCGAGGTGCTGGATGTGAACGAAGGGCCCGAGGGCGTTTCGCTCAGCAATTCAACTGTGGCAGAAAATGCAGCCGGTGCCGTGGTTGGAGAGATTTCGGTGATTGATCCAGACAAGAGCGACAGCCACAGCTTCGAAGTCTCGGACGACCGTTTCGAAGTTGTTGATGGAAAGTTACGCCTCAAGCCTGAGGCGGACATTGACTATGAGACCACCCAACAGATCGAGCTTGAGGTGACAGCTATCGACGCCGTCGGGCTGAGTGTTTCTGAAACTTTCGTAGTGGATATCCAAGACATCAACGAAGCCCCGGTCGACTTGTCCATTGGCAATGCAACAGACAATCTGGTCGCAAACGGAAGCTTTGAAGAATTCGACCTCGACCGTGGCAGATGGCGCGGCTTCGACAATGACGATTCTGGGGGATGGACCGATGCTCATGGCCTTGAAATCTGGGATAATCTATGGGGGACCAAGGCTTCACATGGGGACCAATTGTTGGAGTTGGACCACGCAAGGGGCGTCGACAGTATTTCCCAGACGATTGAGACTGAAGACGGGCAGCTTTACGATTTGGGCATTGACCTGCGAGAGCGCCTATCCGGTGGCACCGACACGGTCGAAGTATATTGGAACGGACAGTTGGTCGGCGAACTGGATCCACAATCGTCCGATTGGGAAACGTTCCAGCTTCAGGTGGTCGGCTCTGGCCAGGACACGCTGGAACTCCGTGAACCAGAAAGTCAAAATGACAGCTACGGCGCCCTGGTCGACAACATCGCCTTGACAGAGGCTCAGCTTTCGGTCGCAGAAAATACCGAAGGCGCCATCGTTGGGTATCTGAGTTTCGCTGATCCCGATGCAAATGACATACACCGGTTCGAAGTTTCGGATGATCGGTTCGAAGTGGTCGGCAACCAGTTGCGACTGAAGCCTGGTGTCGCCTTGGACTATGAAGTAGCAGCCTCGATTGACATCGATGTATCAGTGATCGACGCAGGTGGTTTAAGCCGAACCGAGACAATCTCGATCACTGTTGCCGACATGCCCGAGACTGCAATCGCCAGCGGTCTGGCGTCAAAAAACAATTCCGCAAGTCAAAGCTACTCAAAAGCCAAATACCGTGATCAGGAAGTCCAACGCTCTTTCGATGAAAGCGCGCCGACCACCGCTTTGGAAACAGGTCCAGACAACCGGCCGGAAGGAGAAAGTTCAAACGCGCCCGAAATTCAGGTCAGCGGAATTCTCTCAGCCGAAGAAGGTGGAACTATAACTCTAAAAATCGACATAGCGGAAGCCAGTGAGCGCGCGACGATTTTGTTGGACGGCGCACCCGAAAACACTCTCTTCGTTAGTGGCGAAGCCTCATTGTTATCGGATGGAGAAGTGGTCAATTTGGATGGCTGGGACCTTTCGAGTTTGGAAATTTCCCCGCCCGCTGGATTCGAAGGTAGTATCAACCTCGAACTCGCAATCTCTGATCGCAACGATCCCGACTTAGTGGACAGAATAGAAATCCCGGTTCATCTCACTGTCGGAGGATCAGAACCAGCGGGCGCGGAGTCCGAAAGAATGGATGCATCTGTACTCGCCGACGCGACGGAAACTGATATGGCCTCTCAACCTTGGGACATGGCACCGGAGGCTCAGGATATAGCCCAAGAAGCAGATGTCCTGTCCGAAACAGTGACACTACCTGACAGCCCGCAAGTTTCGGCACTAGATACACAAGTCTATGAGCGTTTCGACTGGTGAAGTAATTTTGGGCAAAGGCTGATCCAAATGGACGGCCTAGTTGGATCGTATGATTTTCGGCAGATCAGTAAGCCCATGTCCTTTTGCAGGCCTATTACGCGGTTCCAGGATGGGAAACTCTACAAAAAATTCGGTTCCGACGCCTAATGTGCTGTAGTAGTCGATCGTGCCACCAAACTGTTCCACGATTTCCTTGGAAATGTTCATTCCAAGACCTGTACCTCCGGCATGGCGTTCATCAGATGAATCAATCTGCGAAAAGCGGTCGAAAACTTTGTCTCGGCTTCCCGCGGGAATACCGATCCCCTGATCCTTGACAAAAATCCGCACGCGGCCGCCAACCTGCTTGTAGCCGACGGTGATCGAGCCACCATCGAAAGAGAACTTGGCAGCATTCGAAATCATATTGGTCAGCACCTGAATCAGGCGCGATGTATCCCCGCGTATTTGCAGATCGGCTTGGCCGTCGACATTCTCTTCAATCACTACGTTATGGGCACTGGCATAACCCAGATTGGCCGCAATGGCTTCTTGCACAAGAGGACGAACATCAATCGCAGTTTGCCGAAAGACCATCTCACCCGCTTCCATCTTCTGAATATCGAGTACGTCATTGATCAGCGACGCCAGCCGCTCACTGTTGCGCGCAGCCAGATCAACAAGTTTTTGCATCTTTTCAGGCACCTCGCCCATCGCGCCTGTGTTGATCAGGTCCAGCGATCCCTTGATAGAGGTCAGCGGCGTGCGCAATTCGTGACTAACCGTAGAAATGAACTGTGTCTTGGCGATATAGGCCGCCTTAGTACGTTCGTGCTCTTCCCTTAGTTTTTCAAGCTGCTCTAGATTTTTTCGATAAAGCTTAAGAAAGACCAACGAACAGTCGATCAAAAAGTACATCACGAAGACGACCGTGAAGAAATGCAGCCAAAGTTCCGACGACAGGTCGGGTTGTTCAATCCAGATATCGGTAACGACGATCACCATGAACGACACGCCATACATGGCCAGCCGCACGATCATGGCCCAGACGAACTGATGGTTGTTCATCGCCGCAAAAAGCGCGGCCGCAAACAGGAAGAACAAGGGGGTGAAGTGCCCCCCCGACGGCTGTTTGAACGCAACTGACACCGCATAGAGGCAAATGGCAGCGGCGCTTAGGATCGTGTTCAGCAATATCCACGCGACCATCATCGCAATCGCGCGCCGTTCATCGCGCCGCAGGCGCGCCACACGTTTAGCAAGATACAGGTCTTGCGCTTCGCATATCAGGATCGTGCCATAGAACAGGATCGCGTTGAGCGAGTCGAAGAAGAAGCCCGTCAGAATGGTCGTCGCCAGAAAAATCGCTTGCCGCTGCCAAAGCAGCGCAAAGCTCATGGCGGTGTAGTCCTTGATGTTCTGTAGCAGCTGATCGACAGGCTCTTCCGAGAGCTCGATCGGCGGTGTCGTTTCTGTGATCGTCATCACGTCGTCTTCAATTGTGGCACTGTTCTCCTTGAACTACAGGCACAATGAGGACGCAGTTGGTCCGAAATTGGTTCACAGTTTGGCAATAATCTCAAAACGCGATGTGTATTGTTAATAGTCACTGTTCTCATATCAGCATCAGTGACGGAGTCTAATATGACACAGTCCGGAAACACATGGCGGTAAGTTAACGATTTCATTGATTCTTTGCGTGTTTTGACACTAAATGTTTCTGCCCAGGGGCCAATGAACCTGAAGGATGAGCAGCATGACCGCAATTGGTATGCAGGAAATGAGGCAGGCCGACGTGACACCGGTTTCGGCCCGACTGGCAGAAAAGCCCGTATCGTTGTTGCAATTCGCCCGATCAGCCGGGCGCAACATGCTTGAGGTTATCCCGATTGAGACGATTCAGCAGACCTATGTACGCGGTCCGTTGAACATCCATTATATATGCGACCCCGAAATGGTGACCGAATTGCTTGTTGGCAAAGGCCGCCGTTTTCCAAAGGCCAAGTTCACCAAAGACATCATCGGCTCAGCCGTTGGCAATGGTCTGATCCTGTCCGAGGGTGAGAAATGGCGCAAACAACGACAGCGCTACTCGCCGCTTTTCGCGGCCCGGAACTTGCCTGTCTTGTCGCGCCACTTTGCCGAAACTGGCTCCGAGATCGCCGCGTCGTTAGCTGAGAACGAAGGTCCTGTGGACATAGCGCAGGTCGCACCGGCTTCGACGCTAACGAATATCTCTCGTGTGATCTTTTCCGGCAATGAAGAGGTCAGCGCCGAACAGATCCGGGTGGGCTTGATCGCTTATTTTAACTATATTTCCGATATCTCTTTGTTCGACCTGATGGGCCTGCCCAAATGGCTGCCCCGCCGCAAATGGCTGCGCAGCACCGCCCCCGTCACTACGATGCGCGATTTGGCACGCACTGTGATCGAGCAGCGCCGCGCTGAAGGCCGGAAAGAGCCACAAGATTTCCTAGACCTGATGATCGACGCGCTTAAGGAAGACTTCGAAGATCTGGAAACCACGGTCGACAACCTGCTGACCTTTGTTGTAGCGGGGCATGAGACCTCGGCCAATGCGATGGCTTGGGGATACTACCTGCTGGCGCTCTACCCCGAGATGCAGCACAGAATCCGGGATGAGATTCGAACAGCCTGCCCTGAAGACAAAATCGAATTCTCGCATCTCGAACACATGCCGCTGTTGCGCGCGCATATCAAAGAGACGTTGCGTCTGTACCCTTCGGCTGCGTTTTTTGCGCGGGATGCTGAGGAAGCGGTGGAGATCAAAGGGATCAAGATCGAACCAGGTGACGCGTTGTTTTTCCCAGTCTATTCACTTCACCGCAATGAAAAGCTGTGGGAAGAGCCTGATCAGTACAGACCCCAACGCTTTTTGGGTGCTCCGCCTCCGCGTGGGCAATATATCCCCTTCGGTGATGGCCCTCGCATCTGTATTGGCGCGCAATATGCCGAGACCGAGATTATGGTTCTGATGGCGTCGGTTCTGCGAGACATTCATTTCTCGATGTCATCGGCTCCGATGCCCGAGCCGGTCCTGACGTTCACCATGCGCACCAGCGGTCCCATGATGTTGAACGCGGCCCGCGCCTGAGGCCAAGCCTTACTTGCGGGCCAGATAGGTCTGGCTGCCGTACATCTCCTGCAAAACGGTCTCGAACAGGCTGGTACGTGGCTTGTCCATCTTCACCACGTTAGATTTGCTAGGCAGTTCTGCCTCGGGCGCTTCGACCTTGCGAAGGGCCACTTCCCGTTCCTGCACCTTTTCGATCGCGTTATTCATTGCTGAGAATGCCCCTGACTTGGAAATAGACCGCATGGCAATAGCGGCTCCTTTGACAGCCCGAACCGACCCCGAGACACCTCGGTCCGCCAGCATCGCGCCAAAAAGCTGGTTCAATTCTTCTTCGGCAGGCAGGTCGGATGCGGCCTCGCGGCCATGCACGACGACAAGAAACACGCCGCTACCCCGGTACGAGAACACTGCTTGCGATAGCTTGGTCGTCTTTTCGATGGAGCGTCCCAAATCGGAGATCGCACGGCGGAACGCACTGAAATCGTTAAGATCGAACCGGAAGTCAGCGTCCTGAAGTTTGACGGCAACGACCCATGAATCGTACAGACATCCCCGCGAAAGTTGTTCGATGTAATTGTCGAACTCAACATATCGCAGGCACCGTTCGAGCCCGTCGATTGATAATGGATCATCAAAGCTGAACTGCTGTGTGCTGTCAAGTTCAGCCCGAAGGCTCTGCACCGAGGCCGAGCTGCGGCGAGCCTTGATACGTTCTTGCATCAAGAGATGCGCCGCGTTCATCCGGCTGCGCAGCTCGAAGAAATCAAACGGTTTGGTAACATAGTCGAACGCGCCTTCTAGAAACGCTTCTTCCACATGTTTTCTATCGCTCATCGCGGTCAGCATGATCGCCGGCGCATCGGCATGATCGGGCATTTGTCGAATACGCCGCAGCAATTCGATTCCGTTAATACCGGGCATTTGAATATCCAGCAGGAAACAGTCAAACGGCGTTCCGGTGGCTTCGATCAGCGCCAGGGCTTCAGTGGCCGAGGATGCAGCTGAAATATCACAATTCTCAAACTCGGCCAGCGCGGCCTGCAACAGCTCCAGAATGCTGGGTTCATCATCAACCACCAAGACGCGCAGCTTGGTCTTTTGCAACGCGCGGATTTCCAGTTTCCGCTGGAACTGTTCACTGTCCGGGTTGGAGTGTTTCATGACTGGTAAACCGTTTTCAACTTGTTTAACGGTCCCAACCTATTGAACGACTAGGACAAAACCGCGGCGAAAACGGTAAAAAACGCCGCGAAACGTGTTCATTTCTGGGCCTTATTTTGTCAAAACCGACCACTGGCCTCGCATCAAGAGACAAGGAACACGTAGGCCAACCCCGTGTTTACCATGCTTTCCAGCACCTTAACTGCGCTCTATGGCGATTGCCGATTGATATTGAACAAGACCGACTGGCTATAGGTCCCTTCGATCGAGAACTTCGCCCCAACCGGCGCGGCCCCTACCCCAAGCCGCCGCGACCAGCGCGCCCAGACTGACGGTACAATTCCAAGAATGCGCGTCGCCCCACCCTCGGCGGCTGTCACAGTCATTTGATAGAACAACTCTTGTTGCACGGCCATACGACGTGAGGACGGCACGCTGTCGGTGATGAAAAACCGCGATGCCTCCCACACATTGGGGGCAACTGGAGCCTCGAAAAAAAGGACATCCGTTGGCATACCCGGCAAATTCCCCTGCTGCGCATCCCGCAACATATAGGAGTAAATCCCGCAGCGCGCGGTTGTCGGTAAAAGGCGCACGCCGCCCAGAACCTCTCCGAATTCATGCAGAACGACCCAGCGACAGGCGGGTGTGTCGTATTGATCGAACTCCATGCCATCTACCTGCCCGATCTGCCAGTTCAGGCGGTCGATGAAAATCGACTTGCGGGTTTCCAGATACTTGGACAGCAGCGTGCCATATTCATGCATGTTGCGAAAACTCATCGTCGTCGCACGAATCTCACCCAGCTTTTCCTGACGGGAGGGTTGGCTTCGCTTGAGCGAAAACAACCGTCGCCGCGGCGCAGGCTTAGGCGCAGCCGCAGCGTCATTGGCAGGCTCAAGGTCCGGAAAAACTTTGGACGCCGGGTAGGCCTGCTCGTACTGGAGTGGTCGATCCATATTTTGCTCTTATTTTTGACACACTTATGCCAAGATGCCGGACACCAAGTCTACAACTTAGTGCTGTTCGCCTTATGATTGAAGCCCATGTGTGGCCAAATCACCTCCACCCTTCATTTTTGGCTGCTAAATTTTAGTTTATTCGCCATTTTGTTTGATTTTTTCGTGGATTTTCTGCGCCAGATGCAGACAGTTTGCCGCTCACAACTCTTTGAACACAAGAGAATTTTCTGGATTTTCCGATCAATTGGGAGGAATTTGGAGCGGCAAACATGAATTTTTCGCGATCACGACACGTCAACTCCGTTGCAACAGGGTGTAAAAGCTCCTACCCGAGCGGTCGAAATGATTGGCAAATTCCATGTTGATCCTAATGTTCATTAAATCCGCGCTTAATGAAAAAATGATTAATCGGACACATAGGTGCCTCTGACCCGTCAATCTTTTGCCGTTTTTCTCGGACAGCCTGAACGCACCTGAAAATCCACACGCCTGCCGTCCTTTGCCGGAAGTCTGCAAAGCAAAAGGATGGTTCGGTGGCAAAACCCGGTGATTTGTTATGCGTATACTTGCCGTAGACGACGACCCAAGCATTCTTGAGCTGTTGATCTGTGTATTGGGCGCCTTCGGTTATGAAGACGTGGTAACCGCGCGCAGCGGTCAAGAGGCGATTAAAGTCCTGTCCGAAACGGATCAGGTATTCGACTGTCTGCTGCTTGATGTGCAAATGCCCGAGATGAACGGTATTACTTTGTGCGAAGAAGCGCGCAAACTGCCGGATTATCGCTTTACCCCAATTATCATGGTCACCGCCATGGTGCAGAAACAGTATATCGACGAAGCGTTCGAGGTTGGCGCCACGGACTATGTCACCAAACCGTTCGAGTTTGCCGACCTAAAACAGCGTCTTTCGGATGCGTATCGACTGGCTGCCGAACGGCGTGCCGCGATCGAAGTGCTCGAGGCGGATGTCTACGCGCAAAACGATTCCGAGGTGAATCCGAATTTCCGCCTGAGCGATCCGCTCTATTTCGGCGATCTGCCTGGCTGCATCGGTCTGGCCGAGTTCGAAAATTACGTGGTTCAACTGGCAACCATGCACGCCAGAACGTCCAAAATGCTGGCCATCAAGGTCAACGAAGTCGAAGAGATCTTCGGCCTCAGCACATCAACCGAATTCCGCGAGATCATGGCGGTTGCAGGCGAGGCGCTACTGACATCCTCCAAGGATGGCCGCAACTTCGCGACCTATTGGGGCAATGGTGTGTTCCTTCTGATTCACGACCGCAAAAAGGGCCTGAACGCGCAAGAACTGAGCTTGCGCCTGTCACGCCTGCCTGGCACCGACGCCGGAGAGCTTCTGGCTAATGCGGGTATATCATACCACGTCGGTGAGGACGTCTCGCTGAATGCTTCGTCGAAGATGGAAGCTCTGTTCCTGATCGACAAGGCTGTTGAACTTTCAGAAATTCAGGATGGCCCTTTGGTCAGGTTCGGCTGAACCCCTTCTTCTGAAACTGAAAAATCTCGCAAGGCCGGGCTGACCACAGGTTTGCCCGGCTTTTCGTCGTTCAATTCGTACAAGATGTATCATGAGTGGCGGGGAGACAGGGATTCGAACCCTGGGGACGCTCTCACGCCCAACGGTTTTCAAGACCGCCGCATTCGACCACTCTGCCACCTCCCCGCGTGGGGCTGGGTCTAAGGCCAAGCGAAACCGGTGGCAAGTGCAAATAGGGAAAACTTGCTCAAGCCTGTCCAGCAGACTTTTCATGCTCCTTTGCTCGGGTTATGATCAACGGTGAAAAGACCGAAACACGCTGGCCTTTGAGAACCGGCAAACGGCAGTGGGGCATTGTGAACCAAGCCCTTTCAGGCAAGGGATGAGATAATGGATCGAGCGATTGTGACACGCGCAAAACCGCGGGCGTTGGTGGTTTTTGCTGTGGCGCTTACAGTTCTTGTAGGTTGCGACGAAACGCTGTCTTCGGATGAGGCTTCATCGGACGCGGACAGCAGTCCGCGCGGCAGTGACTCGGTAGAGCTGTTTCCCGATGCGACCGGAAACACACGCGAGGATGTCGAAGCCCCCGAGGTTTTCAACGTCACCGAAGCCGGGTTGTGGGATGGACGCCCGTCATTGGGCGGTATCTGGGTCGCGCACCCGGGTGTTACCCAGCCCGAACGTGTACGCATAACAAACACCGCAAATAACAAGTCCACCACAGGCGCCCTGTTCCGCCGCGAACGCAACCTTCCTGGTCCCGCGTTGCAGCTTTCTTCCGCTGCCGCCGAGAAGCTGGGTATTTTGGCCGGCGCGCCCACGCGAGTGGACGTTGTTGCCCTGCGTCGCAAACCGGTAGAGCCTGTCGCAGCCGAACCTGAACCCGAAGCTGCGGAAGAACCCGCCGCCGAGCCCGAGCAGGAAGTGGTTGAAAGCGCGGCGGTTGACGTCGAAGCCGATGGCGAGGCGGCGGTTGAAGACAAACCCAAGCGCAAATGGTGGCAAAAGAAGGAAACCGCAGCCGTCGCAGGGGCTGCCGCTGCTGCTGGCGCGGCAACCGCCGATGCCGCAGATACGGCGGTTGATACAGCGACCGAAACGGCCGCCGACACAGCCGAGGTCGCTGCAGCCGCTGCGGCTGCGCCGTCTCTGACTGACCCCGAAGTGACACCTCCCGCCGATGCCGCGCCAAAACGGAAGTGGTGGCAGAAGAAAGAGGTCGATGAAATCACCGAAACGCCCTTGGACCCGATTGAGGGCGCCGCAGCGGCGATTGAAGCCTCGGACCCGACCCCTGTGGCGGCCGAAGCCCCAGCTTCCGGCCCGCTGTCAAAACCATATGTGCAGGTGGGTACGTTCGGGGTCGAAGCCAATGCCAAAAGCGCCGCCGACAAGATCCGCAGGAACGGTCTGAGCGCCGAGGTGCGCGAATTAAAGACCGATGACAAGATCGTCTGGCGCGTGGTGGTTGGCCCCGCATCCACGCGGGCCGAGCGCAATGCCATTCATCGCGATGTCAAGGATCTGGGCTTTTCAGACGCCTTCACCGTCAAAAACTGAACCCGAAAGGAGGTGCCGCTATGCTGTCCTCACTACGCTCAACTGTTCTGACCCTCGGACTGGTAATGTTTGCTCTGCCCGCCCAGGCTTTCGATACGACGGCCAGGGCGGCCTATGTGATGGATCAGACGACCGGCACGGTCCTTTTGTCCAAAGACGCCGATCAGCCCCTGCCCCCGGCGTCAATGTCCAAACTCATGACCCTCTACGTGGCCTTTGAGGCCCTGCGCGACGGACGTCTGACACTGAATGAGACGCTTCCCGTATCAGAACACGCCATGAGCTATGGCGGCTCGACCATGTTCCTGAACACATTGGATCGCGTCCCAGTCGAGGATTTGCTGCGCGGTATCATCGTGCTGTCGGGCAACGATGCCTGCGTGGTGATCGCCGAGGCGCTCAGCCCCGACGGGACCGAGGCCGGGTTTGCCCGCTACATGACGCAGCGCGCGAAACAGCTGGGCATGGACAATTCTACCTTTGCCAATTCCAACGGCTGGCCCGCTGCCGGTCACATGATGTCAGTCCACGATCTGGCCGTTCTGGCAGATCGCCTGATCAGTGATTTTCCTGAATACTATCCTCTGTTTGCCGAGGAAGAGTTTGAATTCGACGGTCGGGCCCCCTCGAACAAGCGCAACCGCAACCCGTTGTTGAAATTGGGGATCGGCGCGGATGGTCTGAAAACCGGCCACACGCAAGAGGCAGGCTATGGCCTTGTCGGCTCGGCCAAACAGGGCGATCGCCGGGTGATCTTCGTGCTCACCGGTCTGGACAGCACCGCCACGCGCGCAGAGGAGGCTGAGTCCGTGGTTAACTGGTCGTTTCGAAATTTTGTCGAGAGGACAATTGCCAACAAAGACGCGCCGATAGCCGAGGCCGAGGTTTGGATGGGGGCGCAAAGGACGGTTGGCCTTGTACCCGAAGACGATCTGAACATCCTACTGCCGGTTCTGGGCGACGAAAACGTGGCTGCCGAGGTCGTCTATGACGGCCCGATCAACGCTCCGATTGCCAAGGGTCAGAAACTGGCCGAACTGGTCATCAAGCCTGAAGGTCTGCCCGAAATCCGGCGTCCTCTGGTCGCGGTACAGGATGTGGCCGCGGGTGGTTTTCTGGTTCGGATGATGACCGTCGGAGGGATCGTTCTGACCGATGTGATCGGCAACCCTCTGGACGCATTTTGACAAGGGCACCGCGTGTTTCTGACATTTGAAGGCATTGATGGGTCGGGCAAGTCCTCGCAGGCGCGTATGCTGGCCGATCACTTGCGCGGATTGGGCCGCGACGTTGTTCTGACCCGCGAACCCGGCGGTTCAGCCGGGGCCGAGGAAATCCGCAGGCTGGTATTGGAAGGTGATCCCGACCGCTGGTCAGCCGAGACAGAGCTGCTGCTGTTCACTGCCGCCCGCCGCGACCATCTGGAACGAACCATTGAACCCGCGCTGGCGGCTGGAAGAGTCGTGATCTGCGACCGGTTCGCCGACAGCACGCGCATGTATCAGGGCATGTCACGTGGCAATCTGCGCCCTGTGGTGGATCAGTTGCACAAGCTGATGATCGGGCGCGAACCCGACCTGACACTGCTGATCGACATGGACCCCGAAATCGGCCTTTCTCGCGCCAAGGGGCGGCAAGGCACCGAGGAACGGTTCGAGGATTTCGGCCTGGAGTTGCAGCAAAAGATGCGCGCAGGGTTTCTGGCGCTGGCCGATGAGTTCCCGGACCGTTTTCGCGTGATCGATGGCAACCGGGACATGGACAGTGTGGCCCGCGATGTGACAGATATCGTCCTGCAATCCTTGTGACGGACGACCCATGAGCGACGACACCCCGACCCCGGATCAGGCCCCCGGTGCCCCGCATCCGCGCGAAACCGCGACCTTGTTCGGGCAGGCCGAGGCCGAACAGGCCTTTCTGAACGCCTACACCTCGGACCGTCTGCACCACGGCTGGCTGCTGACCGGCCCGCGCGGGGTGGGCAAAGCAACGCTTGCGTGGCAGATCGCGCGGTTCCTGCTGGCGACCCCTCCGGCTGAGGATGACGGGCTGTTCGGCACGCCCCCGCCCCCTGAGACGCTCGCGATCGACCCCGACCACCCCGTCGCCCACCGCATTCAGGCCGGGGCCGAACCCGGCCTGGCCGCCATTACCCGAACGCTGAACGATCAGGGGCGGCTGCGGAATGAGATCGTGGTGGATGACATCCGCAAGCTAGGCAAGTTCTTCGGCCTGTCTTCGGCCGATGGCGGGCGGCGCGTGGTCATCGTAGACGCGGCTGATGAGATGAATGTCAGCGCCGCCAACGCCCTGTTGAAAATGCTGGAAGAACCGCCCGCGCGTACGACGCTGCTGTTGATCTCGCACCAGCCCTCGCGCCTGTTGCCAACAATCCGGTCGCGCTGTCGAACCCTGCGCCTATCCCCGTTAGGGGCTGACGATATGCAGTCCGCACTGGCCCAAACCGGAGCCGAAATGCCTTCGCAACCAGATCATCTGGCCGCCCTCGCCGCTGGCTCTGTCGGGGACGCGGTGCGCCTGATTAACCTGGGCGGGTTAGAGATCTACGCCGAGTTCATCGCCATCCTCGGCACCCTGCCCCGCATGGACCGTCAACGCGCCCTGAAACTGGCCGAGGCCGCCGCCCAGCGCGGCGCGGCTGAGAGGTTCGAGCTGCTTTTAACCCTGATCGACGTGGCCCTGTCGCGCCTTGCCCTGACCGGAGCGACCGGCGCAGCCCCTCTGCCCGAAGCCGCCCCGCATGAGGCCGAAATCCTGTCGCGCCTATCCCAATCCCCCCATCAGGCCCGCAAATGGGCTGAGGTGGCTGCGACAATCACAGCCCGCGCACGCCATGGTCAGGCGGTGAACCTTGACCCTGCGGCTCTGGTCCTAGATACGGTGTTCAAGATACAGGAAACGGCCGGTCAGAGCAGATGAGCGACACCCCCCAGATCACCGACAGCCATTGCCATCTGGACTTCCCCGATTTCGAAGGCCAGTTGGACCAGATCGTCGCCAATGCGATTGACGCGGGCGTAACCCGTATGGTCACAATCTGCACCAAGCTGCGCAATGAACCCAGCGTCCGCGCGATAGCCGAGGCCCACGCCCCCGTCTTCTACGCCGCCGGCACCCACCCCATGAGCGCTGCGGATGAGCAGATGGCAACCGTAGACGAACTGGTCGCACTGTCCCAGCACCCGAAATTCGTCGGTATTGGTGAGACCGGGCTGGATTACCATTACACCGCCGACAGCGCCGAAGTGCAAAAACAATCTCTGCGTGTCCATATCGAGGCGGCCCAGCGCACCGGCCTACCCCTGATTATTCACGCCCGTGCGGCGGACGAGGACATGGCCCGCATTCTGGCCGAGGAACATCGCAACGCGCCCTATTCCTGCGTGATGCACTGCTTTTCCTCATCGGCGGAACTGGCCAAAGCCGCGCTGGATCTGGGTTTTTACCTGTCGATGTCCGGCATCGCCGCCTTCCCCAAAAGCCAGGAGCTGCGCGATATCTTTGCCACCGCCCCAGTCGATCGCGTTCTGGTCGAAACCGACGCGCCCTATCTGGCCCCGCCCCCGTTCCGCGGCAAACGCAACGAGCCCGCCTATACCGCCCATACCGCCCGCAAAGGGGCCGAGGTGTTCGGTATGGACTATGCCGAGTTCGCCGCTCAGACCCAGCTGAATTTCGAGCGGCTGTTCACCAAAGCCGCAACCTACAAGGCGGCTGCATGACCCAGCTGCGCTGCACCATTCTGGGCTGCGGTTCCTCCGGTGGCGTACCTCGACTGGGCGGGCATTGGGGCGATTGCGACCCCGAAAACCCCAAGAACATCCGCCGTCGCTGTTCCATGCTGGTAGAGCGCGATGGGCCCGAAGGCACAACCTCGGTCCTGATCGACACCACGCCGGATATGCGCAGCCAGTTGCTGGATACGGGCACCGGGCGTCTGGATGGGGTGGTCTACACCCACAGCCATGCCGACCACGTCCACGGCATAGATGACCTGCGCATGATCGTGTTCAACATGCGCACCCGCGTACCTGTCTGGGCGGACGGTGACACGCAAAACGACCTGCTGGGACGGTTCGGATATGCGTTCATCCAGCCTGACAGCTCGCCCTACCCGCCGATCCTTGATTTGAAAACCATCAGTGGCCCGTTTGAGATCGACGGCCCCGGCGGCCCGATCCCGTTGCAGCCGTTCAAGGTTAATCACGGCTCGATCGACGCGTTGGGCTTTCGGATTGGCGGACTGGTCTATTTGCCAGACGTGGCCGAGATCTATGACGACGCGTGGCCTGCGCTGCAAGGGCTGGACTGTTTGGTCATCGACGCGCTGCGCCGCACGCCGCACCCAACTCACGCGCATCTGGAAAAGACGCTCGGCTGGATCGAACAGCTCGAGCCGAAGCGCGCGGTGCTGACCAATATGCATATCGACATGGACTATGCCACGGTAAAGGCCGAAACCGCCGACCACATCACCCCGGCCTATGATGGCATGGTGATCCATCAGGCGCTGTAAAATGTCGGTGGTGCCTGCCGCAATATCTCACCGGATGGCACCATGCTGCAAAGCCTGATCGACGTTATCCTGCCAGTATTTCTGGTGATCGGCGCGGGATATGCCTCGACCCGGTTAGGGTATTTCAAAGAGGTCCATATCGACGGGCTGATGAAGTTCACCCAGGGCTTCGCCATTCCCTGCTTGCTGTTTCTGGCCATCGCCAATCTGGACCTCAGCGCCAGTTTCGACCCGCGTCTGCTGTTCAGTTTCTACACCGCTGCGGGCCTATGTTTCTGCGCCGGCCTGTTCGGCGCGCGCCTGATCTTCCGGCGCGAGTGGGAGGATTGCGTCGCGATCGGCTTCTGCTGCTTGTTCTCGAACTCGGTCCTGCTGGGCCTGCCGATTACCGAGCGCGCTTATGGCCCTGAAAACCTGGCCGGGAACTATGCTATCATCGCCTTCCATGCGCCGTTTTGCTATGGCATCGGCATCACAGTGATGGAGGTCATTCGCAGTCGCGGCAACGGTGGCACGCATATGTTCCGTTCGGTCTTGTCAGCGATGTTCCGAAATGCGCTGATCCTGGGGATCGCATCGGGATTCATAATCAACCTGTCCGGGGTTGGCGTGCCCGGAGTGGTCGATGACGCCCTTGGCCTGATCACCCGCGCCGCCTTGCCCGGAGCCTTGTTTGCCTTGGGCGGCGTTCTCGTCAAATATCGGCCCGAGGGCGATCTGCGCACCATCGCCTATGTTTGCGGTGTGTCGCTGCTGCTGCATCCAAGTCTGGTCTGGCTATTCGGATCAAGCGTCGGGCTGCCGCAGGATCTGTTCCGCTCAGGCGTGCTGAACGCGGCCATGGCACCGGGGTTCAACGCCTATATCTTTGCCAATATGTATGGGCGCGCGCGACGGGTCGCGGCCTCATCGGTGCTTATCGGTACTGCGTCGTCGATCCTGACGGTATGGCTGTGGCTTGCTCTGCTGGGATAGAGCATTTGGTTTCCTGTTGACTTTGGGTTGTACAAACACACCTATCCGGTCACGCAACAAGGATCGTACTTATGCCGCATGCCGTCATCGTCGCCCATGGCCAACCCTCTGACCCGGAACCGGCCGAGGCCGCATTGGCAGACTATGCCCGTAGCGTCGATGCGCTGTGCCCGGATATCACGGTGGTTTCCGCCACGCTGGCCGCACCAGGACAGTTCGAATCCTGCCTGCAAAAGCTACCGGACGATACCGTTCTCTTTCCGCTCTTCATGGCCAAGGGGTGGTTCGTGACCAGCGCGTTGCCCAAGCGGTTGGACGAACGCCCCCTTCGTATTCTGGACCCGCTGGGAGTAGACCCCGAAATGCCCGATCTTGTGGCACAGGCTCTGACCGAGGCTCTTGCGCAGCGTCAGTGGCAGGCCACAGAGACCGATTTTGTTCTCGCCGCCCACGGGTCCGGCCGCAGCCGCAACCCCTCTGCCGTGGCTTTGCACTTCGCCGAGGCTTTGGGTCAAACTTTACCGTTCAAGTCTCTTCGCGTCGGCTTTGTCGAGGAACCCCCGTCCATCTCTGACGCCGCATCAAAAGCGGGTGCGCAAGCAATTTGTTTGCCGTTTTTTGCCTGCACTGGCGGACACGTTCTAGAGGACATCCCGCAAGAATTGGAAAAGGCTGCCTTTCAGGGCGACACCTTACCCGTCGTCGGAGAGCTTCCCGGCATTCAACGCCATATCGCCGCGACCCTCAGCAAGGCGTTTCTTTCTACCTGACGCCTGCTATTGCGGAGGCATCGCCTTGTGCGCCAGTGATGAGAACAAGCAGTGACGAGACCTGCCTTTTCGCTTGGCCTCGTACAAGGCCTGATCGGCGGCGTTCAAAATCTCGGCAGGTTTGGGGGAGTGAAATTGCGTGGAAAGCGCGGTTCCGATACTGGCCGATATGCAGCAGGTTGACCCTTCAAAACTTATGGGATGTTGCAACCGCTCGATCAGTCGGATCGCGATCGCGGACAGTACAGCCTCATCGACCAAGCCTTTGAACATGATTACGAATTCATCCCCTCCGACGCGCGCGACGGTGTCATCTGCACGCGTCTCTTCCATCATGATGCGCGCGGCCTGTTTCAGAACATAATCCCCAGCGGCATGGCCAAACCGGTCATTGACTGATTTGAAATAGTCCAGATCCAGATGCATTAGCGCAAATGGTCCATTGCCCGAGACCAGATGCCCCAACACCACATCCATCGCACGGCGGTTCTTGAGGCCGGTCAACATATCGGTATAGGCCTGCTCCTCGGCCGCAAGCATCGCGCCCTGCAGGCGCAGGTTTAGTGAACGGGACGCCTCCATCGCGGCGGATTTGGCTTCGACCAGATAGAGCAGTTCAATCGCAAGATCTGTGCCGGAAAAATCGGCACTGGTCAGCGCATAGTCCCGTACCGCATCCAGGATCGAAATTCCGAAGGACAGGTTCACGACCGCCCCCATATCGTTCGGCAAGGGCGCGACCAAGCCTTTAAGGGCCGTACGCGGCCTGTCATGCAGCTTGAGGTGCAGTTTTGCCCCGGCCAGAGAAAGCAAGGCCGACAAGGTTGTCACCTTTCGTGGTCGAACCAGTTCGAAAACGTCCAGGAAAGCCTGCCCACGCATCGGTGTATCCGGCCGAAGTTTTTGAACGGTCGGCCCCACACGCTGAATGTGTCCGTCTCGATCGACGAGAACGAACATCGGGCAAAGCGTGTCCAGCAACCCGGCCAATTCGACATTGCTCATCATGCTTTTCGCGCCCCCAACTCAAACTGTCGGCCTTGAGCAAAGGCGCTTTCAACCAGGATGATCGAAATAACTTCGGCGTCCCCCCTTTGCCCCTCATGGGTAAGAATGGCCAATGCACCATAGTCATCCGCAACCGCGCGGAGCACGCCCACCATCACGCTGGAATATCCGGGCAAACCCGGATGACACAGAAGCTGGAACTCGGTTGGCGACATCTCGCGTAGTTCCAGTTCGGGCAAACGCAGGTCCGAGACCGCAAGGCGAACCCGATCAGAAAGGTCATCAAGCGAATGCAGAAATTCGACATACGTCACTCCGCCAAACCGCAGCAGGCGTCGCAGATCTTCCATGTTGGGGTGAGAGACTAGATAGGTCCCCAAATCCTCCAGCAGTTCGGCGCGCGGGCGATCGAGTTTAGCGCACAATACCTCCAGCATGCGCGCGCTGACGTCATCGTCATAGACCAACATCGCCTCAAACTCGGAAAAGCCAAGTTCTGCGACTTCGGTCACGTGCAGCCAGCAGGATTGCCCGTATGTCGCGCAAACGAAGGATTGGACCGCTCGATTGATCAGACCATGCATGACAAAGCCCCAGCTTGGTTTCACACGTAGTCTGACCGACGAATCCTTAACAAATCGCCAAAACGCAGCTTCGGATATGGACAATCCAATCGAGTATCAAACTGGAATCTCTTTCTAAACTGCTAGAAATCGGTCGGTGCTCCGCCCTCGGCCTTTCGGCGTTCAACGAATTCCGCCAGTTCCTGTCGGATACCTTCGTCCATCGGTGGGGGTTCAAAGCTGGTGATGATCTCTTTGAACATATGATGGGCGCGTTCTGCAGTCCAGATACCACCCGCTACGTTCCACCCTTCGAAATTCTTCCAGTCGCTGAGGAAAGGTTGGTAGAATGCCGTAGTGTAACGGTCCTGCGTGTGCTGGATGCCAAAGAAATGCCCGTCATTGCCGACCGCACGGATCGCATCCAACGCAATCTCATCCGGCCCGGTCGCCGTGATCTCGGGCTGCATATACCTTTGGATTTGCTGCAAAACTTCGCAGTCCATAATGAACTTTTCCGGGCTGGCGATCAGCCCTCCCTCAAGCCAACCTGCGGCGTGGTAGACTATATTGGTCCCAGACTGCACCGCCGCCCACAGTGAGTTCGACGTTTCCCAAACCGATTGCCCATCTGGCACGTTTGCCGCACACACGCCCGAGGACCGCAAGGGCAGGCCGTAAAACCGTGCCATCTGGCCGGTCATCTGGGTCGAGCGCATATATTCCGGTGTTCCGAACGCCGGCGCGCCAGATTTCATATCCACGTTCGAGGTAAAGGTTCCGATCACGCAGGGAATGCCAGGCCGGACATATTGGAACAGCGCAATCGCGCAGAGCGCCTCGGCCAGAGATTGCGCGACCGCGCCCGCCATTGTAACCGGGGCCATCGCGCCAGCCAGCGTAAAGGGCGTCACCACAATCGCCTGCCCCCGCCGTGCCAGACGTAGGCAGCCGTCAATCATCGGGTGGTCGTGTTTCAACGGCGAGGTCGAGTTGATGTTGGTATACATCCGGGGCGTCGCCTCGAATTCCTCATGGCTTAGACCGCCTGCGATCCTCACCATCTCCATCACGTCTTCGACCCGTTCCTTGCCCAGTGAATAGGCGTGCATCGCCTTGTCGGTCAGGGTCAGCTTGTCATAGAGCACATCCAGATGGCGCACGCTGGCGTGGATGTCGACCGGTTCCACCGGATAACCGCCCGCAAAGTGAATGCAGTTGAAATATTGCGTCAGTTTCAAAAGGTTCCGGCACATTTCGCGATTGCCGGGCACTTTCGTGCCGATCTCCATATCCCAATAGTTGGGCGGGGACGAGACATTGCCGAACAGCAGATTGCGCCCACCGATTTCAATCTGGCGTGCCGGATTGCGCGGCGTGATGGTAAAGGATGACGGAGCCTTGCCCACCATCTCCATCACAAAATCGCGCCCCATGCGGACATTGTCGCCGTCAATGGTGCAGCCTGCCTGACGCAGTATGCCGATGGCTTCCTCGTTGTAGAATTCAATACCGATCTCTTCGAGAATGCGCATCGCCCCCTCGTGGATCGCTTCAATCCCCTCAGGACCAAGCGGCTCGGTCGGTGCATCCGTATTGACCGGAGGGTTCCACGGCATCTGGTCGATTACGGCCGAGCCTCGGCGTTCAGCGGCCCCCGCGCGCCCTCCACTGCGGCGTCTGCGCTTTGTCGTATCTGCCATCGGACCGTCCCCTTGTGTTCGCGTTGCCTCAAGCAAGCCCCGAACAGGGAAGACTGGCCGCTCTGTCTGCGACAGGCTATGTCGGATTTAGAACCTAATCCGCCGAAATCGAGCCGGATTCGGTCAGCGATCCGCCAACCAGCCGGGGATGTGCCCGATATCCGGCAAGACCACATCCGCCATAGGCGTAAGCGCTTCGGCCTCGGCCATACCGGTCAGAACACCGATCGTTGTCATCCCTGCCGCGCGTCCGGCCTGAAGGTCATGCAGGCTGTCCCCCACCATCGCAACGCGATCCGGGGTGACGCCCACATGTTTAGCAAAGGCCAAAAGCTGACCCGGACCCGGTTTGAACCCGTGCCCACTGTCATAGCCAGCCACAAAGTCAAAGTGATCCCGTATCCCGGCCGAGCTCAGATGCTCGAGCGCGGGCATCTCGCTATCATTCGTCGCCACGCCCAGCCTCAGGCCAGACCGCCGCAGCCCATCTAGGAACGGCGCAAGTGGCACTGCGGGGGCTTGTGGTGCATTTGCGGATTCGGTGTTCAGAACGTCGATCAGCCCTGCCTTAGGCAGATCAGGAAAATGCGGCGCCAGAACCTCGGCCACTTCTTCCACTGTTCCCGCAATTACGATGCTGTCAGGCGAATAAGTCAGCGTCTCAAGATCAAAGCCGATCACCTTGCCCAGCGTGGCAGCGCGGGCGTGATCCCCCTCCGTCAGATGCAACAGCATATTGCGTCCGAAGGCACCCCAGGTATCGGCAAAATCGAACAGAGTGCCGTCCTTGTCGAACAGAATAGCGTCGATTGGCATGGTGTTCTCCTGTGAGGGTCAGGTCCAGTGAATGTCAGCGCCGCCGGAAAGCGCGGCCTTGGCTTGCGCAGGCAGATCGTAAGGCACGGAATTGGCATCGCAAAACGCCACAACCCACGAATCGTCCAACATCAGAAACTCCAGCACCGAGCCCAGAAACTCGGGTTCGGACGCCCTTTCGCGCAGATCACCTTCGGATGCGCCTGTGGAGCCCAGAAACACCGGCAAGAGCTCGTCATTTCCGACCAGCCAGCCAAGCACATTCAACGCCAGCATTTCAGCGGATTGCGCGGTTATCGACATAAAGAGTTCCTGAATCTGCTCTTGGAAAGGGTTTGTTAACCAGACTCATAAACACTTTGGTCATACATGCAATCAACGGTGGCAGATATGTCCGTTCACGGCACCATCCTTGTCCTTGACGGGACCTCGACCAATCGGATCATGCTGAAAGTTCAGCTTACGGCAGCGTGGTATCACGTTGTGCAGGGCGAAAAGGTTCAGGGGCTGGCCGGGCTGTTGCGGCGGGCTCGGCCCGACCTTGTGCTGACCGCACAAACCTTGCCAGATGGCACCGCAGCCGATGTGAAAAAGCTGGTGATGGCCGACCCCGAACTGGCGGATGTGCCGGTTGTCGCAATCGCACCGCAAAACGACAAGGCCGCGCGTCTTCAGGCTTTGTCGGACGGGCTGGATGATGTTCTGGCGCATCCTTTCAAAGACACGCTGCTTTTGGCGCGGGTCCGCAGCCTGATGCGCGTCCGAGCCGAATCGCAGGACCTGCGTCTGGGTGGCTCGCAGCCCATCGGATTTGCCGAACCCGCACCCGTGTTGATCATTCCGCCGAAATCTGGCCATGTTGCCTTGCTGACCCAAACATCAAGCATTGGCGCGAAGTGGCGAAACGCTTTGGCTAACCGGTTGAAGCACAGGTTGACGGCCCATACGTCCTCCAACTTGCAGTGTCTGTTATCCGGCCCCACCCCCGACGCCATCCTGATCGAGATCGGAGCCGACCGGTCTGGTCTGTCCGTTTTGAACGATCTTAAATCGCGCGGCGCCACCCGCCACACGGCGGTTATAGGCATTCTGACGCAAAATGACCCCGGTATTGCAGCAGAAATTCTGGACCGGGGGGGAGATGCAGTCTGCATGAACGGGTTCTGTGCCGACGAAACCGTGCTGCGTTTGGAGAACCTGATCGCGCGCAAGACCCGCTTGGACCAGATGCGTGCATCGCTGCGCCGCGGGATTGCGGAATCCTGGATTGATCCGCTGACTGGGTTGCACAACAGGCGTTATGCAATACACGCAATCGACCGCATCGTCACTCAGTCCAACCAAACCCAGCGCGGCTTTGCGGTAATGTTGGCGGATCTGGATCATTTCAAATCCATCAATGACCGCTTTGGCCATGTGTGTGGTGACCGTGTCTTGACCGAAACCGCAAGCCGGATGCAGCGCGCCATCGGCACGGCTGGGTTCGTGGCCCGGATCGGCGGAGAGGAATTCATGATTGGCGTACCCGATACCACTCAGGACAATGCGCTGAAACTGGCGCGCACGTTGTGCGATTGTATCTGCAAAACACCCTTCAAGCTGCCGGGCACCTTCGCGCCAGTACCGGTCACGATCAGCATCGGCGTGATTTCAGCGCAACCGGCCCGCTCAAGTGGTGCTCCGGTCGAGACGTTGATTCAATCAGCCGACACCGCGCTCTATGCCGCGAAGCGCGCGGGACGCAATCAGGTCAGTTTTCGGCAATGCGCCGCCTGACGGATCAATCCTTTTTACCCCGCTTATGCGGGCCGCGGCGTACGACCTCATCCAAACGCGCGGCATAGTCCATACGTTCCTCTTCGCTCATTGCAGAGACGCGCGTCAGCCATTCATTCTGCAAGGACATCTGCAACGACACCAGTGACGCGCTCTGATTAGCCAGTATCGCCCGAACGGATTCGGGGTCGAACGGATCGGCCCGCAGGGCTGCGCTGAGCATGGCGAAATCCTCGGCCCGCAGCTTTGAGCCTTTGCGGTGCTGTTTCGACAAATCCCCGCGCAGCGCCTTGCGGTCCTCTTTCGGCAACGCGCGATAAAGAGCCGAGCCAAAACCAGGTGGCGCCTTTGCATGGTCACTGCCTTTGACCCGTAGAACCGTTCCGACTGCTACGCCTACAATCAGCAAGTTCACAGCAAGGGAAACCGCCAACAAGATTGGCATCCAACGGCGTTTGGGCTTGGGATTGTCGCTCATTCGGCGTCCTCCAGGAATGATGTGTCCAGATCGGCAAGTGCAAATGTGGCCTCCGATCCGTAGAGGTAAGTGGCCGCGTCAGGCAGGAAATCCGGCGCAGCGAACCCGATCCACAGGCCGGCGACACTGGCGGCGGCCAGACCGCTCAGGCCCTGCCAGCCACCGATCCCTTCGACCATGCGGCGAAAAACGGATCGGGGTGCAGACCGCTTGGGTTTGGCAAGGTCCAGCCGCACCGCTTCGGCATCGGTCAGGATGCGAACGGCCAAATCGTCAGGCAGCGCCGGCCGATCCTGACGAGCCTGTGCAAAAAGCTGATCCAATCTCGTGTCATCTTCAGTCATCGTCATACCCCAATTCGTCCCGTCTCCCCGCCAATATCGCTGTCAGAGCCCGCTTGCCCCGCGCCGTCAGACTTTCCACCGCTTCGACCGAAAGCTCCATGATCCCGGCAATCTCGGGGTTGGGCAATTCCTCGATATGGCGCAGTATCACGGCCTGTCGCTGCCGGTCCGGAAGTTTCGACAAGGCCGCCTGCAACGCGTCCCGGCGGGCCTCGTCCTGCATCTTCTGCGCTGCGCTGGCACACTCGTCCTCAGGCTCTGGCACATCCGACAAACGGTCGGGCGTCTGTTTGCGCAGCCGGTCCAGACACAGGTTCATCGTCACACGGTACAGCCAGGTCGAGACCTTGGCATGCCCCGCCACCCAGTCCGGCGCGACCTTCCACAGCCGCATCATCGCCTCCTGGGTCATATCCTCGGCCTCGGCCCGGTTGCCCAGCATCCGCAGCGCCACCGAATAGCTTCGCGGGCCCAGCCTGTCGGTCAGCACACGCGCAGCCGCCGCATCACCTGCGGCGAACATGGCCAGCAGGACGTCATCCGCTGGCGCATCCGCGGCACTGTCAGCGCCGCGGACGATCTGACCTGAGGGCCTCAAGTCCCGCATTCCAAATCAGCTATCGTCGGTATCCGATTTGGCGCGTTTCTTGTGACGCTTGCCCATCCTGTCCTTTGCATCGGCAAATTCCTGTTCCGAGATCGAACCGTTGCTATCAGCGTCGATACGATCAAACATCTTGTCAGCCCGGCGCGGTTTGGGCAACTCATCCTCGCTCAGAAATCCGTCCTGATTGGCATCGTGCTTTTCGAACATTTTGGCGACACGGTCGTTCACCTTCTGCTGCCCCGCCGCCTGCATCTCTTCGACGGTCAATTGCCCGTCGCCATTGGCATCTGCATCCGTAAAGCGCTTGGCGCGGTGGGCCTGCATTTCATCCTTCGTCACCTGCCCGTCGACATTGGCATCCAGTTCCTGAAACGTCACAGGTTCGTGATTGCGTGGCCCTGCGGCCAGAGCGGAGGTCGCCGTGATCGCAACGGCCCCAAGGATAATCGCAGGTATGATTTTTGCGCTTTTCATGTCGGTTTCCCTTTGTTTGCACAGCGCTTTTGTCGCTGCCTACATAGGTTCAAACGCAGATTCACCGGGGTTCCGTCGCAAAAATTGAAATTTTTTTCCGTCACCTTTCAGGGCGCAAAGCGACGCACCCCCCTTTTAAGTTGCACAAAAGATGCGCAATATCCGCCCATTGAAACCCGTGAGTCTCGCAATGACAGATCAAACAATAGACACCCAGCCCGATGCGGATCGCGCCACCAAGCCAGCACTGCTGAAAGGCTTTCGCGGCCGCTGCCCGAAATGTGGTGAGGGCAAGCTGCTGAGCGGCTATCTCAAGGTCAATGATAGCTGCTCGAATTGCGGGCAAGAGCTGTTTCATCACCGCGCCGACGATGGCCCTGCCTATCTGACGATCCTGCTGGTCGGCCACCTGCTGGCCCCTGCGCTGCACGTGACTTATGTCGAGTTCCGGCCTGAACCGCTGACCATGTTCCTGATTTTTGCAATCGGTTGTACGGCGTTGTCGCTGTTCTTGCTGCCGCGCCTGAAAGGGGCTGTTGTGGCCTATCAATGGGCACGTCGCATGCACGGATTCGAGAACGCGTAATGCGATTTCCGACCGGATTGATCCGCACATGACACAGGACAAGACCGCCATCCGCAACGCGGCAACGGTCATTGTTCTACGTGACCGTTTGTCAGACCCGTCGATCCTGATGGGGCAACGGGGCGCGAAAGCCGCTTTCATGCCCAACAAGTTTGTCTTTCCGGGCGGCGCGGTTGACGCCGAAGACGCCAATGTCGAATTGGCCACGGCCCTGTCTGAGTTGTGCCATGACCGCCTGTCCGAGCGGGCGGAAGCGGGTCTGCAAAATGCACTTGCCGCCGCCGCAATCCGCGAGTTGTGGGAAGAGACCGGCCTAGTTCTGGGGCAACCCGGCGCATGGCCCGGACAACCGCCGGAGGATTGGGCCGAGTTTGCCCAGCTAGGTTTTCGCCCCACGGCCCAAGCGCTGCAATTCGTATTTCGCGCGGTGACGCCTCCGGGAAGACCCCGGCGGTTCGATGCGCGGTTTTTCCTTGTTGATGCTTCGGCGGTTCAGGGCGACCTGGACGACTTCTCGCGCGCCTCGGATGAGCTGTCTCACCTGCAATGGGTGCCTCTGGATCGCGCACGCGAGTTTGACCTGCCCTTTATCACCGAGGTCGTGCTGGCCGAGATTGCAGCGCGCGTATCAGACCCCACACCACCGACATCGGTCCCCTTCCTGCTGAATCAGGAAGAGGAGAGCTTATTTCTGAAACTCAAAGGCTATCCGATGCCTCTGACAGACTGAGGTCGCGCCTATTTCATTCGGCTGATCACCGTCGTGACCTCGGGCTTTTTGCCGATCTCGGCCTTGGCGGTCTGGCGCACGATCCGGCGCATGGCCTCTTCCAGCTTGTCGTCGTCGCGCAGCGTTTTGGCGTCGGCGCGCATCAGGAATTGGTTCAGATCCTCTTCCAAAACCTCGGCCAATGCCGCGCGCGAGGACCCAATCTCGGGCAGGCCCATCGTATCGCACCACGGCTCACCCAACGGTTCATCCTCTTCGTCCAGAATGACCGTGACGGTCACATGACCGTTCAGAGCCATGCGGATACGATCCCGTACAACGCCGTCCAGCGCCCCGACCTTGACAGTGCCGTCCAGATAAGTCCGACCCGTCTCGACATAGTCCACCACTTTCGGTGCGTTGCCGGTCAGATCCAGCATCGTGCCGTTCACGGCCAGAATTCCTGTGCGTCCCCCAGCTTCGGCCAGCTTGGCGTGCTCGCGCAGATGGCGATGTTCACCATGCATCGGGATCACGACCTGAGGGTCGATCAGCGCATGTACCCTCTCAAGATCAGGGCGGTTGGCATGGCCCGACACGTGATATAGCCCCGAGCTGTCATCGACCACGTCCACCCCTTTTTCACTAAGCTGGTTGATGATGAAGATCACGCCCCGCTCATTGCCCGGAATGGTTTTCGACGAAAACAGAAACAGATCGCCCTCTTTCAACTCCAGACCGCGATACTTGCCACGGGCCAGTTGCGCGCTGGCGGCACGGCGTTCGCCTTGGCTGCCAGTCACGATCAACATTAGGTTCTGGCGTGGAACGTCCACCGCCTCTTCGGCGCTGATGACTTTGGGGAAATCCGACAGGATGCCGGTTTCGGTGGCGGCTTCGATCATGCGGCGCATCGCGCGGCCCAACAACACGACCGAGCGTCCGGCCCGCTGCCCCGCCTCGGCCAGGGTTTTCACCCGTGCCACGTTGGACGCGAAAGTGGTCGCGACAACCATTCCTTCGGCGCTTTCGACCAGTTTGGTGATCTCGGGGCCGACCTCGGATTCCGATCGCCCGTCATGGGGCGAGAATACATTGGTGCTGTCACAAACCAGAGCCTTGACGCCCGGTTTGGCAATCTCGGCCCACAAATCGGCGTCAAAAGGCTCACCTACCACAGGGTTGGTGTCCAGCTTGAAGTCACCCGAATGCACGACCCGGCCCGCAGGCGAGTCGATGACCAAGGCTGCACTTTCCGGGATCGAATGCGAGACCGGCAGGAAACCGACCGAGAACGGCCCCACCTGAACCTGCTCGGGCCATGGCGACACGGTTTGAACGGCGTCCTCGGGATGGCCATGTTCATCCATCTTGCGGCGCGCGATATTGGCGGTGAAGGCACGGGCATAGACCGGCGCGCCCAATGCCTCAAAGCAATGCGCTACGGCCCCCACGTGGTCTTCGTGGGCGTGTGTGACGAAGATGGCGTCAAGACGATCAGCGCGTTCCTGCAGCCACGAGATATCCGCGTGGATCAGATCGACGCCCGGCGTGGTGTCCATATCCGGGAACGTCACCCCAAGATCGACGAGGATCAGACGTTCCTGCCCCGGCTTGCCATAGCCATAGACATAGGCGTTCATGCCGATTTCGCCTGCACCGCCCAGCGGCAGATAGATCAGTCGTTCACTGCTCATGTTGAGCCATTTTCCTTGTTATAGCGATGGATCACGGTCAGACCGTGCATCGTCAGATCATCCTCGATCACGTCAAAGCCCACATCCGCCTGATCGAACAGAGGTGCAAGCCCCCCGGTTCCAACGACTTTCATCGGCATTCCATATTCCGCCTTGATCCGGGCAATCAGCCCCTCGATCAAACCGGAATAGCCCCAATACACGCCCGATTGGATACAGCCAACCGTATTTGTCCCAATCACTTTTTCGGGGCGCGTGATGTCGATATGAGGCAACGCCGCCGCGCCTTGGTGCAGCGCTTCAAGGCTGAGGTTCACACCCGGTGCAATAATGCCGCCCACGTAAGCCCCGTCCGATGCAACAACATCGAAATTCGTGGCGGTTCCGAAATCAACCACAACCACATCGCCACCATGACGATCAAACGCTCCAACCGCATTGGCCAGCCTGTCCGGTCCGGGAATGGTGCCTTCGTCGATGCGTGGGGCGACTGGCAACAGGCATTCCGGCTTGCCCACAACCAGCGGACGGCAGCCAAAGAAACGGTCTGCAAAGATGCGTAGATTGAACACCACGCGTGGCACGGTCGACGCGATCACGACATCAGTGATATCCGCCTCGATCCCGTAATGTTTCACCAGAGTAGAATACCATGTGAAATAGGCATCCGCCGTACGGGAGTGATGGGTCGAGGTGCGCAAGGTGCACAAAAATTGCGCGCCGTCCCAGATCGAGAACACGGTATTTGTGTTGCCGCAGTCGATTGCAAGAAGCATCTCAGCCCCCTTTAGAAATAAACATCCGCGGCAGGTATGGCCGCGCGGCCTTTGGCGGTGTTTAAGACAAGGTTGCCATTCCCGTCCACCGTTTCAAACGTGCCCACCGTTTCCGACGTTGTGGTCCGCGCCGTGATCACTTCCCCCAGTCGCGCGGCCCGGTCCAACCATGCCGTGCGGATCGGTTCGAACCCGTAGGTCACGAACTGGCTTTCGTAGCGCGCATAGTTGGCGGCCAGCTCGGTCAGAAAATCCTCGGGCATGACGTCGGCCCCAGTCTCGGACAAAAGCGAAACCGGGCGTACCGCTCCTTCCTCGAGCGCGTCAGGCTGCGGAGCTTGCGACAGGTTGACCCCTATGCCAATCGCCAAATGGCCCAGCTCGCGCCCCATACCCGTGCTTTCAAGAAGGATGCCAGCCAGCTTGCCACCGTTCAGCAGCACGTCATTGGGCCATTTCAGCGACAATCCGTCAGACCGCCCCGTCACAGCGACACAAGCATCGTACAGTGCAAGCGCTGCGACGAAGCTGCGCAATGCGGCCTGTTCCGGCTCACCCTGTGGACGCATCAACAAAGTAGCTGCGAGGTTTCCGACAGGATTGGCCCATGCCCTGCCCCGCCGCCCGCGCGCCGACGTTTGATTATAGGCCATGATCCAGACCGGCCCTGCCGCCGTTGGGGCGATACGCGCAGCTTCGTTCAACGTGCTGTCGACCGTTTGCAGCACGTGCAACCCATATCCTTGCGGCCACTGCGTCATCGTAAAAAGGCCCGGTCCAGCGACCGAGCCCTCCTGAATTGAGTTAGCTGGAGATCAGTTAACAAGCGTCGCTGCCGCAGCTGCCGCTGCGCCCTCAACCCCGAACTGATAGAAGATACCTACCAACATCAGAGCAGCCGACCCCATCAACGCAACCCACAGAACGGGCGTGGAATGCGTCTCGATCGGGTCCTCGTTCTCCTCGCCGAAATACATATAGAACACGATCCGCAGGTAGTAGAACGCACCAATGACCGAGGCGATGGCCGACACGATCACCAGACCGGTCAGACCCGCGCTGACACCGGCCTGCCAAACGCCAAACTTGGCGAAGAAACCCAGCATCGGCGGGACGCCCGCAAGGCTGAACATCAGGATCAGAACCGCCAGCGCCTTACCCGGATCACGTTTAGAATATTGCCGCAGCGCATCAATATCGGTGACGGGTTTGCCGTCGCGCTCCATCATCAGGATGAAGGCAAAGGTGCCGATATTCATGGTCACGTAGATCGCCAGATACATCAGCATCGCCTTGACGCCCATTTCAGTACCCGCCGCCAGACCGATCAGCGCATAGCCCATATGGGCAATCGACGAAAACGCCATCAGTCGCTTGATGTCGCGCTGACCAATCGCAGCCACAGCCCCCAACAGCATCGACAGGACCGAGAGCAGAACGATCACCTGCTGCCAATCCTTGATAACTCCGCCGAACGCGTCATGCAGCAATCGCGCAAACAATGCCATCGCGGCCACTTTGGGCGCAGTGGCAAAGAAAGCGGTGATCGGCGTGGGTGAGCCTTCGTAAACATCCGGTGTCCACATATGGAACGGCACCGCCGAGACCTTGAACGCCAGTCCCGAGATCAGGAAGATCAAACCGAACAGCAGGCCAACCGAGACGTCGCCGTGATGAACCGTCTGGATGATGCCCGAGAACAGCGTGGTGCCCGTGAAGCCGTAAACCAATGATGCACCATACAGCAGCAAGCCCGAGCTGAGCGCGCCCAGAACGAAGTACTTCAAACCGGCCTCAGTCGATTTCGCACTGTCGCGGCGCAGAGCGGCCACGACGTACAGGGCCAGCGATTGCAGTTCCAACCCCATATACAGGGACATCAGGTCGCCCGCGCTGACCATCATCATCATACCCACGGCGGCAAGTGCCACCAGCAAGGGGTATTCGAACCGCAACAACCCACGGCGCGACATGTAATCCTGACTCATCAATAGAACGGCTGCCGCTGACAGCAGGATTGCAACCTTGGCAAAGCGCGAGAACCCGTCATCCACGAACATCCCGTTAAAGGCCACATTCACACCGTCGCCATTGGTGGCAATCCAAATCGCCAGCAGCGCCATCAGGCCCGAGGTCGCCCAGACCAGAACCGGCGCCAGCCCGTCTTTTGTGGTGTAGACAGCCCCGATCAGCGCCGCCATCGCATATACTGCCAGAACGATCTCTGGCAGGATGATTGTCAGATCAGCCTGGATCATCTCCGAAGCCCCCTTAATGCGCAGCGGCAGACTGGGTCACGGCCTCAGCCGCGGCCAGAGCCGTGTCATAGTTCGAAATCAGCGCGGCAGTCGAATTGCCGATCACATCGGTCACCAGCGATGGGTAGACGCCCAGCAGGATCGTCATGATGATCAGCGGTGCAAAGATCAGCCGCTCGCGCGAGCTCATGTCAGTCATGGCCTTGAGGCTTTCCTTGATCAGATCGCCAAAGACCACGCGACGGTACAGCCACAGCGCATACCCGGCAGAGAAGATCACGCCGGTTGCAGCCACCGCCGTTACCCATGTGTTAACCTGGAAGGCCCCCATCAGGGTCAGGAATTCGCCGATAAACCCGGACGTGCCCGGCAGGCCGACATTCGCCATGGTGAACAGCATGAAAACCAGCGCGTAAGCCGGCATCCGGATGACCAGACCGCCATAAGCGTCGATATCCCGGGTGTGCATCCGGTCATAAATCACGCCCACACACAGAAACAGTGCCGCCGAGATAAACCCGTGGCTCAGCATCTGGAAAATCGCGCCATCAATCCCTTGCTGGTTCGCCGCAAAGATGCCCATGGTCACAAAGCCCATATGCGCGACCGAAGAGTAAGCGATCAGCTTTTTCATATCCTCCTGCACCAGCGCCACCAGCGAGGTGTAGATAACGGCAATGGCCGACATCCACAGCACCAGATCGGTCATCACCGCCGAGCCCACAGGGAACATCGGCAGGCTGAACCGCAGGAAACCATAGCCCCCCATCTTCAACAGGATCGCCGCCAGTACGACGGAACCCGCCGTCGGCGCCTGAACGTGCGCGTCCGGCAGCCAGGTATGAACCGGCCACATCGGCATTTTCACGGCAAATGAGGCAAAGAACGCCAGGAACATCAGCGTCTGCATCCCGCCGACCACATAAATGCCCATCACGCTGAAGCTCTCGGATGAGAAGTGATGGCTCATCAGCGCCTCAATATCCGTCGTGCCCGCATCCGCATACATCGCCACCATCGCCACCAGCATCAGCACCGAGCCGAGGAATGTGTAGAGGAAGAACTTGAAGCTGGCATAGATGCGGTTCGCGCCGCCCCAAATGCCGATGATCAGGAACATCGGGATCAGACCGGCCTCGAAGAACAGGTAGAACAGCACCAGATCCAGCGCCATGAACACGCCCAGCATCAGCGTTTCCAGCAGCAGGAAGGCGATCATGTATTCCTTGACCCGCTCGGTCACGTTCCAGCTGGCCAGTATGGTCAGCGGCATGATGAAGGTGGTCAGCAGCACGAACAGCACGCTGATGCCGTCCACGCCCATCTTGTATTTCAGGCCCAGCAGCCACTCACCCTCTTCCACCATCTGAAAGCCGGTGTTGGATGGATCAAAGCCCGTATAGATGCCAATCGAGACAAGGAACGTCACCGTGGTCGCCACCAGCGCGACCCATTTCGCGTTGCGCTGCGCGGCGTCGTCATCTCCGTGCAGGAACAGGGCCAGAATGGCCGCTGCCACAGCGGGGATGAAAGTAACGATCGAGAGGATATTGTCCATTAGTGTGCGCCTCCGCCGATCGACATCCAGGTGACAAGGGCTGCTATCCCCAAGACCATCCAGAAGGCATAAGTAAAGATGTAGCCCGTCTGCGCCTTGCCTGCGAGGCGGGTGAAGAAGGGAACAACGCCCATGGCAATCCCGTTTAGGAAGCCGTCAATGGTGTTGCCATCACCGCGTTTCCACAGGAACCGGCCAAGCGCCACGGTGGGTTTGACGAAGATCACGTTGTAGATCTCGTCAAAGTACCATTTGTTCAGCAGGAACAGGTACAGCGGACGCTGGTTCTGTGCCAGACGTCCCGGCAGCGATGGGTTCAAGATGTAGAACCAATAGGCCATCGCAAAGCCCAGCAGCATCGCAACAAAGGGTGAAACCTTGACCCACTTAGGCGCCGCATGCGCATCGTCCAGCACATGGTTGTCCGGCGCCATGTACAGCGCGCCCTCGCCCGGCTCACCTGCGAAAACATAGTGATGATCGCCATGAGCATCCTTTTCACCATGACCGTCATCTGCGTGGTCATCACCATGGCTTTCATCTGCGTGGCTGTCATCGCCATGCGCGTCCGCTTTGCTGTGATCACCGGCCTCGGCATGTTCCGACGCCTCAGCCACCGGGATGCCATAGAACTTGCCCACCTTGTCCGCGTGGCCGAAGAAATTGCCGTACCAAATCATGCCCGCAAAGACCGCACCAAGAGACAGAACGCCCAGCGGCACCAGCATGACCATCGGGCTTTCATGCGCGTGGTCATGCGTATGTTTGTCGCCACGCGGCGCGCCATAGAAGGTCAGGAAGATCAGACGCCAGCTGTAGAAGGACGTGAACGCCGCCGCCACGACCAGCAGCCAGAAGCCATAAGACGACCCACCGGCATAGGCGCTCTCGATGATGGCGTCTTTCGACAGGAAGCCAGCGAAACCGAAGGTCGTCAGCGGAATACCAACGCCTGTGATGGCCAGCGTGCCAATCATCATCGCCCAGAAGGTATAGGGGATCTTTTTGCGCAGACCGCCATACTCGGTCATTTCCTGTTCGTGGTGCATGGCGTGGATCACGGACCCCGCGCCAAGGAACAACAGCGCCTTGAAGAACGCGTGCGTGAACAGGTGGAACATCGCCGCCGAATACATCCCAACACCTGCGGCCACGAACATGTAACCCAGCTGCGAACAGGTCGAATAGGCGATGACGCGCTTGATGTCGGTCTGAACCAGACCCACGGTCGCGGCGAAGAACGCCGTCGTTGCCCCCAGTACGGTGATGAATCCGGTCGCACCCGGCGCGAACTCCATGAGCGGCGACATGCGGCAGACAAGGAACACACCCGCCGTCACCATAGTCGCGGCGTGAATCAGGGCCGACACAGGCGTCGGGCCTTCCATCGCGTCGGGCAACCATGTGTGCAGGATTAGCTGCGCCGATTTCCCCATCGCGCCGATGAACAGCAATACGCAGATCACCTCGATCGCTGTCCATTCGCCCCATAGGAAGTGCAGCTTTTCTTCCGCCAGCGCTGGTGCCGATGCAAAGATGTCCGAAAAGTTGATACTGTCCGTCAGGAAGAACAGCGCGAAAATCCCCAGCGCAAAGCCAAAGTCGCCGACACGGTTCACGATAAACGCTTTCATCGCCGCCGCATTGGCACTCGGCTTACGATAATAGAAGCCGATCAGCAGGTACGAGGCGACGCCCACGCCCTCCCAGCCAAAGAACATCTGAACCAGGTTGTCCGCCGTCACCAGCATCAGCATCGCAAAGGTGAAGAAGGACAGATAGGCGAAGAACCGCGGCTTATAGCTTTCGCCTTCACGCCACTGCGGGTCGTGATCCATATAACCAAAGGAATAGAGGTGCACGAGCGCTGAGACGGTCGTCACCACGATCAGCATGATCGCGGTCAGACGGTCCAGACGGATGGCCCAGCTTGTCGACAACGATCCGCTCTCGATCCAGCGCATGATCTCGATCTGCTGCGTCACCCCGTCGAAGGCAAAGAACACGATCCACGACAGAAGACAGGCCAGAAACAGCAGGCCCGTTGCGGTCCACATGGCGGCTTTCTCGCCAATGAACCGCCAGCCGAAACCGCAGATCAACGCGCCCACCAGCGGGGCAAAGAGGATGGTGGTTTCCATAGTTCTCTTAGCCCTTCATCATATTGACGTCTTCAACCGCGATGGTGCCACGGTTGCGGAAGAAGCAGACCAGAATGGCCAGACCAATCGCCGCCTCGGCCGCCGCCACGGTCAGCACAAACAGCGTGAACACCTGCCCGACCAGATCGCCCAGGAAACTGGAAAACGCCACAAGGTTGATATTCACCGCCAGCAGCATCAGTTCGATGCTCATCAGCAGGATGATGACGTTCTTACGGTTCAGAAAGAGACCGAAGATGCCGATGACGAACAGCGTCGCCGCCACAGTCAGGTAATGTTCAAGTCCGATCATTTTCTTTCGGTCCCATTCGTTTCCTGTTTTTCGCGGCCCTATACCCGATCCAACCAAGTACAACAGGCACCGCAACTAGTATTTTTAGCAGCCGGTACTCCATTGGAAGTACCAGCGGCAATGTCACAACCCCTGCCCCGGTTTCACGTCCTTCAGCTCCATCGCCTTAGCCGGGTCGCGCATCATCTGGCCGATGATGTCCTGACGTTTGATGTCTTGACGGTGGCGAAGGGTCAGTACGATGGCGCCAATCATAGCCACCAGCAGGATCAGACCCGCCAGTTGGAACAGAAGGAAGTATTGGTCGTAAAGGATGACACCCAGCGCCTCGGTGTTGTGTCGGTCGGTCGGAACCGGCTGGGCCAGATTGGCCTCAACGCCTTGTGCTTTGTCCCATGCACCGAACGCCATGACGAACTGCATCAGGATGACCAGACCGATCAGCAATGCCAGCGGCATATAACGTGCCATCTCGGCCTTAAGCTCGGCAAAGTCGACGTCCAGCATCATCACCACGAACAGGAACAACACCGCGACCGCGCCCACATAGACGATGATCAGCAGCATCGCCACGAACTCGGCCCCCAGCAGCACGAACAGTCCCGCCGAGGACAGGAAGGACAGGATCAGCCACAACACTGAGTGCACAGGCTGGCGGCTGATCACCGTGAACAGGCCGCCGGTGATGGCGCTGATGGCAAACAGATAGAAGGCAAAGACGGTCATTGATCCTTATCCTCGTTGTCGCCCAGAACCTCTTGCGCCAGTTCCAGCGCACGGGTCATGGCCGGGATGCCGGCAAAGACCGACATCTGCCCGATCGTTTCGACGATCTCTTGTTTCTTGGCACCGGCCTCTAACGCGTGGCGCACGGTCTGACGTACCGCTGAATCCGCTTGCGCGCCCTGCATGGTCAGCCCGGCCAACGTCAGCAACAGGCGGGTCTTGGCGTCCAGCCCGTCCTTGTTGACGGTGTTGCCGAACATCATTTCCATGACCTCTTTCGGCATCGTCGGCCAAAGCGCTTCGAACCCTTTGGGCGAAAAGTTCTCCATCGCCGGATTCATCGCCTTCGCCATGTCCTGCGCCTGTTTCATCATCAGTTCAAACGGGTTCGAGCTTTTGTCGTTCATCGGTACGGCGCGTCCATTTCCAGATTACGGGCGATTTCAGCCTCCCAGCGCTCGCCATTCGACAGGAGTTTTTCCTTGTCATAGAAAAGCTCTTCGCGGGTTTCCGTGGCGAATTCGAAATTCGGACCTTCGACGATAGCATCGACCGGGCAGGCCTCTTGGCAGAAGCCGCAATAGATACACTTGGTCATGTCGATATCGTAACGCGTGGTGCGGCGGCTGCCATCTTCGCGCGGTTCGGCGTCGATGGTTATGGCTTGGGCCGGGCAGATCGCCTCGCACAGTTTACAGGCAATGCAGCGCTCCTCGCCATTGGGATAGCGGCGCAGGGCGTGTTCACCGCGAAAGCGCGGGGAAAGAGGGCCCTTTTCATGCGGGTAGTTCACGGTGGCCTTGGGGGCGAAGAAGTACTTCAACCCCAGCTTCATGCCGACCCAGAAGTCCTGCAGAAGGAAGTATTTGGCGGCGCGGGTATAGTCGATTTGGGTCATATCAGCCTCCAACGCTCCAACGGGCGAACGCGCCCCAGAACCAGTCGAATTTCGCCGCGAAGGCCACGAAAACCACCCATACCAGCGAGAATGGCAGGAACACTTTCCAGCCCAACCGCATCAGCTGGTCATAGCGGTAGCGGGGTGTGATTGCCTTGACCATCGCGAAGAGGAAGAAGAAGAACGCCATCTTCGCGACCATCCACAGAACACCATCCGGCAGGCCCGGGATCGGCGACAGCCAGCCACCAAAAAACAGCAGCGAGATCAGCGCGCACATCAGGAAGATGGCGATGTATTCACCTGCCATGAACAGCAGGAAAGGAGTGGCCGAGTATTCGACCTGATAGCCTGCCACCAGCTCCGATTCTGCCTCCGGCAGGTCAAACGGTGGACGATTGGTTTCGGCCAGTGCCGAGATGAAGAACAGGAAAACCATCGGGAAATGCGGCAGCCAGTACCAGCTAAAGAAGCCAAACCGACCGTCCTGTGCCTCGACGATGTGTCCAAAATTCATCGACCCGGTCGAGATGATCACGCCTATAATGATCAGGCCCAGCGAGACCTCGTACGAGATCATCTGCGCCGCAGACCGCAGTGATCCAAGGAACGGGTACTTTGAGTTCGACGCCCAACCGCCCATAATCACGCCATAAACTTCCAACGAAGATACGGCAAAGACATAAAGGATCGCCACGTTCAGGTCAGACAACACCCAGCCATCGTTGAAGGGGATCACCGCCCAGGCGATCATCGCCAGCACGAAGGAGGTCAGCGGAGCCAGCATGAATACCGTGCGGTCGGCACCTGCCGGAATGACAACCTCTTTCACCACGTATTTCAGCGCATCCGCCACCGATTGCAGCAGGCCATAGGCGCCCACCACATTGGGGCCCCGACGCATCTGGACCGCGGCCCAGATCTTGCGGTCGCCATAAACGAGGAACAAGAGCGAGATCATCACAAAGGCAACGACTGCAAGCACTTGCGCCAGAATGATGATGGCAATTCCGCCTGGGGTGTTAAAGAATTCAGCCATTGGTCCTCACACCGTGGGTATTCCGTTTTCCGCGTGCGATACGAAGGCCAGATGCCTGCGCATTTTGCGGCTGGGTCGGCGCGTTGGTGTAAACAGCATCTGCCGGCATTGCGCCACCCTTATTGTTGAATTTCACACGCAATTCGGGCGCGGCGATCTGCCACCCGGCACTCGCCCCTGCCTGCGATATGAAAACTGTCTGGTTCATTCCGCCGCAATCTTTTCGGATTTGCGGGCCTGTGCCTGCGCCGAAAGCTCGGCCATTAGCTGCGAGGCACGTGCGATCGGGTTAGTCAGATAGAAATCCTTGATCGCATATCGGAAGCTGGCATCACCCAGTTTTCCCGATTCCAGCGCTTGAACTTCGTTCTCTACGACCTCGTCGATCTGCGCCAGATGCGGGACCGCCTCGATCAATGCAGTGCGCAGTTGCGCCAGCGAGTCGTAGGGCAGTGTCGCGCCCAACTCGGCCGACAAGGCCCGCAGGATTGCCCAGTTTTCCTTGGCGTCACCCGGTGCAAACCCGGCGCGCATGGCCAGTTGCGGACGGCCTTCGGTGTTCACGAACAGGCCATTTTCCTCGGTATAGGCCGCGCCCGGCAAGATCACGTCGGCACGGTGCGCGCCCCGGTCGCCATGGCTACCCTGATAGATCACAAAGGCACCCTCGCCAATCTCGACCTCATCCGCGCCGAGGTTGTAGATCACGTCAGCGGCACTGACCGCTTCCATGCCGCCTTCGTTGGTAGCATCCACATCCATCGCACCTACACGAGACGCAGCAGTGTGCAGAACAATCAGGCCGCTTTCGGTATTTGCAGCGATGGTTTGCGCTGCGGCCAGAACAGCGGCCCCGTCAGCCTCTTGCAAGGCACCCTGACCCACGATGACCAGCGACGGCTTGGCCTTGATCTCATCATCCCCGCCCATATCCAGCGCAGCCTGCAGCGCCGCGCGGTCGTCGCCCATATGGTGATATTCATAGGTCAGATCAACGGCGGGCCCGACCAGAGCAACCTCAGCGCCATGCGCCCACGCCTTGCGGATGCGGGCGTTCAGAACCGGAGCTTCGTCGCGCGGGTTGGTGCCGATCAACAGTATACGTTCGGCGCTGTCGATATCCTCGATCGCAGCGGTGCCAGCATAGGCCGCACGGTTGCCCGCCGGCAGCTTAGCCCCGTCCGTGCGGCATTCGACAACACCGCCCTGCCCCTCGATCATCTGTTTCAATGCAAAGGCGCCCTCAACCGGAACAAGATCACCCACGATCCCGGCCAGCTTCTCGGCGCCTTTAAGCGCCTCGGCGGCCTTGGTCAGCGCCTCGGGCCACGAGGCCGGGCGCAGTTTGCCGTTTTCGCGCACGTAAGGCTTGTCAAGACGCTGGCGACGCAGCCCATCCCAGACAAACCGCGTCTTGTCGCTGATCCATTCCTCATTCACGCCATCATGGTTGCGCGGAAGGAACCGCATCACTTCGCGTCCCTTGGTGTCTACGCGAATGTTCGAGCCCAGAGCATCCATGACATCGACGCTTTCGGTCTTGGTCAGTTCCCACGGACGCGCGGTAAAGGCATAAGGCTTCGAGGTCAGCGCCCCAACCGGACATAGGTCGATAACGTTGCCCTGCAGGTTCGAATCCAACGTCTGGTTCAAGTACGAGGTGATCTCGGCATCCTCCCCACGCCCCGTCTGGCCCATCTGAGTAATCCCGGCGACCTCGGTCGTGAAGCGCACGCAACGCGTACAGCTGATGCAACGGGTCATCGCCGTTCCAACCAACGGCCCCAGATCCAGATCATCAACCGCGCGCTTAGCTTCCTTGAAGCGCGTGCCGGACAAACCATAGGCCATCGCTTGATCCTGCAGATCACACTCGCCGCCCTGATCGCAGATCGGGCAGTCCAGAGGGTGGTTGATCAGCAGGAACTCCATCACGCCTTCGCGGGCCTTCTTGACCATGGGAGAGTTCGTCTTGACCACCGGCGGCTGGCCTTCCGGCCCCGGCCGCAAGTCGCGCACCTGCATCGCGCAAGACGCGGCGGGTTTCGGCGGGCCGCCCACAACCTCAACCAGACACATCCGGCAGTTCCCGGCAATCGACAGACGTTCGTGGTAGCAGAAACGCGGCACCTCGACCCCGGCCTCTTCACACGCCTGAATCAGGGTCATCGCACCATCGACTTCGATTTCCTGCCCGTCGATATTGATCTTGCGGAGGTCAGACATGGTCTAGTTCGCCCTCAAATAAACGCCAATGGCGCTGTTTCTTTCGATTTCCTTCTGCCCCAACGAGCAGAATGTTTCAGGAGAGTCATACGTCACCCCCTGCTGCGCCAGATACGCCTCGCCCTTGGCGCGCATCCGGTCTTTTTCAGCATCGGATTCGATATACGCCCGGATTTCCTTGTCCGAGTACCCCAGTTTGTTCGCTTTCGACCGAAGATCCCACAACACGCCAATCGCCTTGAGCCGTCGCCCACTGACGGTGGGGCAAATCTCGGAAATCTCATTTGCGATCGCGATATAGTAAAGCTGATCGTCGATCTCTTTGACCTCGCGCAAAGGCGGTTTGGCATCCGCTGAGACCGGCAGGGTCAGCACGGCGGCCAAGGTCAGCATCTTCATTCCAGACATCACAGATCCTTTCGTCTTGGGAAACCCAAGACGACCGGTGTGCGCTGCGCTATGCAATAACACGTCGCGCAACCCTGCGTGATATGCGGAAAATCGCGTCATGGACGACGGCACCGCCCGATAAAGGTGATCTTGTCATCGCTGATGCGCAGTTTTTCCGTCTCTGTAAACGGCCCCACGGCCCAGTCGATACGGGACGAGCCAAAATTGGCAATGCAGAACTTGATAGCCTCATGCTGTGCTGCCGCGCGCGCGCCATCCAGCGAGGTCGAGACGTCGTTTACCAGGACGGTAAAATCCGTAGGCGAGGCCTTTTTGTCCACCTGCTTGACCTTGGTTTTGAAGAAGTGACCGTCAAAGGCCACACGCTGTGAGGACGGTGTTATGACGCCGCAGGCCGACACCAGCATCAAAGCGATGATCGCAAAACCCAAGGGGGGGCGCGCGCGTTTTCTTACAGATGAAAAATCTACCTGCTGCATCAGAACGCCGCCACCAGTGCCATCAGGCCTATCACGAACATGCAGACCCACCCCAACACATAAAGAATCGAACGCAACCCACTGTTTGGCTTTCCGATTCCACGAATATGCACTACCAGCATCACAAGTCGCGCAACCAGTGCGATCGACGCCAGTAGGTTCACCCAGAACGGGCTGACCCCCATCAGAACCGCCGCCACAACCACTGCTGCAAAAGCAGGCAGGGTTTCCGTCCCGTTCAAATAGGCTCGGTTCAGTCGATAGGCCTTATCTGCATAGTCTTGCGACGGTGTAGCCCCCGGTGCCAGCCCCTTGGCCGTCTTTGCCAGTGCCGTGAACGGAGCCATGAAAAGCACCACCAGGGTGAAAACCATTACCGAGGCAATTGCGTGGCCGTATTCTGCGAAGACGCCCATAGTTATTCCGCCGCCATCGCGCCGCTGCGACCGGATTTTTGCGCTTTGATGCGATCCTCGATCTCTTCGCGGAAATTGCGGATCAGACCCTGGATCGGCCAAGCAGCCGCGTCGCCCAAGGCGCAGATTGTGTGACCTTCGACCTGTTTGGTCACATCGAACAGCATGTCGATCTCTTCCAGCTCAGCCTCACCGCGCACCAGACGATCCATCACGCGCATCATCCAGCCGGTGCCTTCGCGGCACGGCGTACACTGGCCACAGCTTTCGTGCTTGTAGAACTTCGACAGCCGCCAGATAGCCTTGATGATATCGGTGGATTTGTCCATCACGATCACCGCCGCCGTTCCCAGGCCCGAGCCCAGGTCGTTGCGCAGGTAATCGAAATCCATGATCGCGTCGCGCATGTTTTCACCGCGCACGCAAGGAACAGACGAGCCGCCCGGAATCACCGCCAGCAAATTGTCCCAGCCGCCGCGAATACCGCCGCAATGGGTCTCAATCAGTTCCTCAAACGAGATCGACATCGCTTCTTCGACCACGCAGGGATTGTTCACATGGCCCGAGATCGCAAAAAGCTTGGTGCCCGCGTTGTTCTGACGGCCAAAGCCCGCAAACCAATCCGCGCCTCGGCGCAGGATCGTCGGCACAACGGCAATCGATTCCACATTGTTCACCGTGGTTGGGCAGCCATAGAGGCCAGCGCCCGCCGGGAATGGAGGTTTCATCCGCGGCATGCCCTTCTTGCCCTCAAGGCTTTCGATCAGGGCGGTTTCCTCACCACAGATATAGGCCCCGGCCCCGTGATGCAGGAACAGGTCGAAATCCCAGCCCGAACCGGCGGCGTTCTTGCCCAGCAGACCAGCGTCGTAGGCTTCATCAATCGCCGCCTGCAGCGCCTCACGCTCGCGAATGTATTCGCCGCGCAGATAGATGTAGCAAGTATGTGCATTCATCGCGAAAGAGGCGATCAGACAACCCTCGATCAGCGTGTGCGGATCATGGCGCATGATCTCTCGGTCTTTGCAGGTGCCGGGCTCGGATTCATCCGCATTCACAACCAGATAGGCCGGACGACCGTCGCTTTCCTTGGGCATGAACGACCATTTCAGACCTGTCGGAAAGCCCGCCCCGCCACGCCCCCGCAGGCCCGAGTCCTTCATCGTCTGGATGATCCAGTCGCGGCCTTTATCGATCAGGCCCGCCGTGCCGTCCCAATGCCCGCGCGCCTGTGCGCCCCGCAATGTGCGCTCATGCATCCCATAGATGTTGGTAAAGATCCGGTCCTGATCCTTCAGCATCGCGTGTTACCTTCAGCTATCCTGGCGCATGCGCCAGAGTTGAAAAATGTTGATGCCCGCATAGATGAATCCTGCCAGAGCGGCAAAATCAAACAGCAGCGCATAACGGCCCGGCAGCCCCAACTGCGGACCGACAAAAGACATGGCAAGCCACAGCACCATTGTCGCAGCGATGACAATGCCGATGTGACGGCCCTTTCGGGCTATGGCCTGTTCCTTGTCTTTGTCCATCTCATCCCGATGCCCCGGATGGGCACCCGCTTAATCCTCGTAAGTGCCGTCTTCCTTGGCACGTTTGGCAAAATCGGTCTCTTCCCCCGCAGCCAGACTGGTTGCCTGCGCAACCCAGCCATCGCGTTCAATCCGCCCCCTGAACTTCAACCGAGCGTCCACCCAAGCGATATTCCCGGCCGTCCAATTCGCGATCTGGTCATAGTGGTAGACGCCCAGATCGTTCAGCTTTTCTTCCAGCTTCGGCCCGACACCTTTCAGCATCTTCAGATCATCGGCCTTGCCACCGCGCGCTGCGGTTAGCGTTTCGGGCTGGTCCTCATCCGCCGCTTTGGCCTTCGCCTCTTCAGCCTGCTTCACAGCAGGTTTCGGCGTCGCGCCTTCCTTCGGAGGTTTCGGGGCCGATTTGCTTGCCGCCGTCTTGCCATCCTTGCCCAACCACGGGGTCAGGATCGGAACCTCGGTCCCGTCGATGCGCTTGACGGTGTCACCCAGATCGGTCGCCAGCTCAACACTGGCATTGTGTTCAGGCTTGCCCGCCTCGTACTCCGCCAGGCTGCTGAGCCCGCTGAGCGGCTCAGCTGCATAGCGCCCATTCTGCGGACCCGGAGTCGGAACCTTGCCCGCCACCAGATCATCGATGATCTTGCCAAAGCTCTCGGCGGTTAGGTCTTCGTAGTAATCCTTGCCGATCTGCGCCATCGGCGCGTTGGTGCAAGAGCCGAGGCATTCAACCTCTTCCCAGCTCAGCTTGCCATCGGCGGAGAGCGCGTGCGGCTTGGCCGCGATCTTTTCCTTGCAGACCGTGATCAAGTCCTCGGCCCCGCAGATCATGCAGGACGTCGTGCCGCACACCTGAATATGCGCCACCGATCCAACCGGTTGCAGTTGGAACATGAAATAGAACGAGGCGACCTCAAGCACGCGGATATAGGCCATGCCCAGCATGTCGGCAACGGATTCAATCGCCGGACGGGACAGCCACCCCTCCTGCTCTTGCGCGCGCCACAGCAGCGGGATCACCGCGCTGGCCTGGCGACCCTCGGGGTATTTGGTGATCTGTGCTTCGGCCCATTGCTGGTTGGCAGCAGTGAAGGCGAAAGCATCGGGTTGTTCGGGGTGAAGACGGCGGAGCATTAGCGGTCAATCTCTCCAAATACGACATCCATGGTGCCGATGATGGCGGCGACGTCGGCCAGTTGGTGCCCTCCGGCGACGTGGTCCATGGCTTGCAGGTGCAGGAAGCCCGGCGCGCGCAGTTTGGCGCGGTAGGGTTTGTTGGTGCCGTCGGCCACCAGATAGACGCCGAACTCACCTTTAGGGGCTTCGACGGCGGCATAGACCTCGCCTGCAGGGACGTGGAAGCCCTCGGTATAAAGCTTGAAGTGATGGATCAGGCTCTCCATCGAGGTCTTCATGTCCGAGCGTTTCGGCGGGGTGATCTTTCCGCGTGCCAGCACGTCACCGGGGCATTCGCGGATCTTTGCGATGGCCTGACGGATGATCAACAGCGACTGACGCATCTCTTCCATCCGCACCAGATAGCGGTCGTAGCAGTCGCCATTCTTACCGACGGGGATCTGGAACTCGAACTCGTCATAGCATTCATAGGGCTGCGCGCGGCGCAAATCCCATGCCAGACCCGAGCCACGGACCATCACGCCCGAGAAACCGTATTTCTGAATGTCGTCCTCGGTCACGACGCCAATATCGGCGTTGCGCTGTTTAAAGATGCGGTTTTCGGTCAGTAGCCCGTCAATGTCGTCCAGAACGGCGGGGAATTCGTGGCTCCACGCCTCGATATCATCCAACAGTTCGGGCGGCAGGTCCTGGTGGACACCACCGGGGCGAAAATAAGCGGCGTGCAAGCGGGCACCACAGGCGCGCTCATAGAACACCATCAGCTTTTCGCGTTCTTCAAACCCCCAGAGCGGCGGCGTCAGCGCGCCAACGTCCATCGCCTGCGTGGTCACGTTCAGCAGGTGGTTCAGGATGCGTCCGATCTCGGAATACAAAACTCGGATCAGCGAACCCCGGCGCGGCACCTCAACCCCGGTTAGTTTTTCAATGGCCAGACACCAGGCATGTTCCTGGTTCATCGGCGCCACGTAGTCCAGACGGTCGAAGTACGGCAGGTTTTGCAGATACGTCCGGCTTTCCATCAGCTTTTCGGTGCCACGGTGCAGCAGACCGATATGCGGGTCGCAGCGTTCGACAATCTCGCCGTCCAGCTCAAGCACAAGGCGCAAAACTCCGTGCGCCGCTGGGTGTTGCGGACCGAAGTTAATGTTGAAGTTGCGGATCTTCTGTTCTCCGCTCAGCGCGTCCGTGCTGCCGTCATCGTATCTTGAGCCGTCCATCAACGCCCTCGTTTCTTCTTTGCCTCGGCCCGAACGCGGACCTTTTCGGCCTCAGCCGCCTTGGCTGCAGCCCCTGCAAGCAAGACGCCCAAAGCGCCCAAAATGATCAGTTCGCCCATCATGTCAGCGTCTCTCCATCTCTTGCAGTTTCATGGCCATCATCCACAACAGGACAATCACAGCCGGAGAGATAACGCAGGCAAACGCCCAGTTCTTGTTGATCCCGAAATGCGGCAGCAGCTTGATCATCGGTACGATCGTTACGACCACCAGAACTATCCAGATCAGGAACTCAAACATGATGGCTACTCCTGTTTTTCATCCCCTGGTAGGATGTAATTCGCACCTTCCCAAGGGGACATGAAATCGAATTGCCGGTATTCCTGCACTAGGCTAACCGGTTCGTATACGACACGCTTTTCAGCCTCGTCATAGCGAACCTCGGTATAGCCCGTCGTCGGGAAATCCTTACGCAGCGGATAGCCGCGGAAACCATAGTCAGTCAGGATCCGCCGCAGGTCGGGGTGACCCGAGAACAGGATGCCGAACATGTCGAACACCTCACGTTCGAACCAGTTGGCCGAGGGGTGAATATCCACGATTGAAGGCACCATATCCTCTTCGCGCACCGAAACCCGCAGGCGAATGCGCTGGTTCTGATACATCGACAAGAAGTGATAAACCACATCGAACCGCTTGGCCCGCTCGGGGTAATCGACGCCGGTGATATCAACCAGAGACGAGAATTTGCAGTTCTGGTCCGTCCGCAGGAACTCCACGAATTCCACAAGGTTCGACGGGGCCACATCCACGTTCAGTTCGCCATGGGTCACATCCCAGAACAGAACACAATCGGCCCGCTTCAGCTCAAGCTGCGCGCCGAGTTCTTTGAGCGCGTCACTCATCGCGTCCCTCCTGAAGAACTTCGTCATAAAACGTTGCTTCGGCATCGTATGACTTGAAAAACTTCGCCATAAAATCAGGCATGACCGTCTTTTCGGCGTTTTGGCCAGCGTAAGCCACAATAGCCGCCATATCGCGCCATTTTGTCAGCACGACGATGTGGCAAGGGTCCTGCTCGCGTCTGACCAAGAAGGAAACTGACAGGAACCCGTTCAGGGTGCGCATTCCGGGCAAAGCACGGGTACGAAATGTCTCAACCCAGCCCGGAACATCCTCCCGAGCGACAACGGCTTCCCAGCGCCTGACGACAGCAGCACTCATCGGACAATAGTCCCCGTGCGGCGAATTTTGCGTTGCAGCTGCATCAGGCCGTACAGCAGCGCCTCGGCGGTCGGGGGGCAACCGGGCACGTAGATATCCACGGGCACGATCCGGTCACAGCCGCGCACGACAGAATAGGAATAGTGGTAGTACCCGCCCCCATTGGCGCAGGACCCCATCGAGATGACATAACGCGGCTCGGGCATCTGGTCATAGACCTTGCGCAGCGCAGGGGCCATCTTGTTGGTCAGCGTCCCGGCCACGATCATCACGTCGGACTGACGCGGTGAGGCGCGCGGCGCGATACCAAAACGTTCCGCATCGTAGCGCGGCATCGAGGTATGCATCATCTCAACCGCACAGCAAGCCAAACCGAATGTCATCCAGTGCAAAGACCCGGTACGCGCCCAGTTGATGATGTCCTCGGTCGAGGTCAGCAGAAAACCCTTGTCCTGCAATTCCGCATTCAGGGCCTGGGTGGCGACTTCTTTATCGACGCCGGCGGTGTTTGCGCCCGTCATCACTCCCATTCCAAGGCCCCTTTCTTCCATTCATAGGCAAAGCCAATGGTCAGAACGCCCAAAAACACCATCATGGACCAGAAGCCCACATCGCTGATGTCTTTGAAGCCGACGGCCCAAGGGAACAGGAAGGCGATTTCGAGATCGAAGATGATGAACAGAATCGAGACCAGATAGAACCGGACATCGAACTTCATCCGCGCATCGTCAAAGGCGTTGAAGCCACATTCATATGCGCTGACCTTTTCAGGGTCGGGATTGCGGACAGCCAAAACCACAGCGGCCAGAATCAGGACGATCCCAAGGCCTACGGCAACGGCCAGAAACACCAGAATCGGGAGGTACTCCCGCAGCAGGTCTTCCACGAATAGCTCCTTTCCTGCGCATACCCTCAAAAGGTGCGCCGTCAATTGGCGAGTTGACTGGACATTCTCTATCCCTGCGGGGTCAGAGGGTCAACCGAACACAAACGCGCAGGGCATGAAATATCCGCTTGCCAATACGGGTTGGTTCACCACGGCGATTCCCGACCCCGCTGGCTTGGGACTATCGGCTAAACCTTATCAATCCATGCAGCTTTTCGTTTCTCGAAAAAGGCGGCGATTCCCTCCTGCGCTTCATCGGTTTCCCACCGGTCCACCAAGGCGCGGATGGTCTGGTCGATCACGGTGTCGTCAATCCGCGGTCCCAGATCACGCACCAGCGCCTTGGCCGAGGCGACCGCGCCAGGCGCACAGGACAGATAGGGGGCAACTTCGGCCTCAACCGCATCGGCCAGATCATCTACCGAGGCGGTCTTGGCCAACAGCCCAAGCTGAACGGCTTCGGCGGCATCGAACAGGCGCGCCGACATGAAGACGCGTCGTGCGCGCGCCGCGCCCATACGGGAGATTACATAAGGGCCAATGGTGGCCGGGATCAGACCCAACCGGGTTTCGGTCAGCCCCATCTTCAGCGTATCAACTCCAATGGCGACATCGCAGACCGAGGCCAGCCCCACCCCGCCTCCGAATGCGTTTCCCTGCACCAAGCCGATCAACGGTTTGGGCATCGTGTTCAAGGCCTGCAACATCTCGGCCAGTTTGCGTGCTTCAACGAAACGGGTTGCGGGGTCAGCCGCCATCTGCGCCTGCATCCAGCCCAGATCACCTCCGGCGCAGAAGCTTTTGCCCGCGCCGGTCAAAACGACCACCCGAACTGCGTCGTCGGCCCCCAACTGCGCAGCCGCCTGCGTCAGTTCGGAAATCATTTGCGCCGACATGGCATTGTGTTTTTCTGGGCGGCTCAGCGTCAGAGTGGCAACACAACGCGCATCCGACGTAACCGAGATCGTTTCGAACATCCCTCACTCCGCCCGCATGGCGCGCGCCATCTGCGCGGCTTCTTCTACTGTGGCCATGTCAATGCCCGTCTCATACCCCAATCGTTCCAGATGAGCGACAACCGCTTCGGTCGCGACATTGCCAGCCGCCCCCGGCGCATAAGGGCACCCTCCCAGACCGCCGACCGCCGAATCGAATGTCCGCACACCAAGCGCCAGAGCTGCGTCGATATTGTCGATGGCACGTCCTGTGGTGTCATGAAAATGCCCCGACAAACGCGTCACAGGCACCCGTTCGCGCACGGCCAGAAGCATATGAGCGATTGTGTCAGGCGTCCCCTGCCCGATCGTGTCGCCCAGCGAGATCTCATAGCAGCCCAGCGCGAACAATGTGTCGGCCACCTCGGCCACCTTTTCGGGCGAGGTCGGACCGTCATAGGGGCAGTCGGTCACGCAGGACACATAGCCCCGCACCGGCAGGTCGATATGGCGCGCGGCCTCAAGGATCGGGGTGAAGCGTTCGATGGATTCTGCAATCGTCGCGTTGATATTGGCCTTCGAGAACCCCTCGGACGCCGAGGCAAACACTGCAATCTCATCCGCTTTAGCGGCCAACGCGTCCTCATATCCACGCATATTCGGTGTCAGCGCAGCATAGCGGATTCCATCGGCCCGGCTGATCCCGGCCAGCACCTCGGCACTACCTGCCATGTGCGGCACCCATTTGGGCGAGACAAAGCTGGCCACCTCGATCCGGTTGAACCCGGCGCGGCTGAGGCAATCCACCAGAGCGATCTTTTCCGCTACCGGGATTTCCCGCTGTTCATTCTGCAGCCCGTCGCGCGGCCCCACTTCGAATATCTCGACCCGATCGCCCATCTTACTCCTCCGCTAAGCTGTTGATCCAACTGTGCCACGGCTAAGGCGGCAGGAACAGGTCATTCCTCCTCCAGCCGGACCAGCGCGGCCCCGGCCTCGACCTGAGCGCCCGCCTCGACCAGCACTTCGGCCACGACGCCATCGCGGGCTGCCAGCAACGAATGCTCCATCTTCATAGCCTCAAGGATGGCCAACCGGTCGCCCTCGGCCACAGCTTGCCCAGCCTGCGCAAAGACCGCCTTGACCAGACCGGGCATAGGGGCCTCGATCACATTGGTGTCGCCGGTGGCGCTGGTATCGCGGTCCAGCGGATCGATCTGATCGAACACCTGACCATACGTCTCGAACACAGTGATCCGAGAGCCCGCAACCGATACAGACGGTATCGCTTCGCCATCGATCACCCAGCCTCCGGGGCCACGTTCAGCCACTAAAGTATCGTTGCCGATGTGCCAAACCTGCCGGTTCGGAACTTCGACCTGCACATCCAGATCAATCACATCATCCGCCATAAGCTGAACGGCACGATGCAGAGGCGCCCAAAGCGAGAACCCAGTTTCCTCGGATGTGTCCACCAAACCCGCAGCGGTCATGGCCGCCGCAACTGCAGCACGCGTTGAGGTTGCGGAGGTCTGAACCAACCCATCCAGATCACGCCCGATCAGCCCGGTATCCACATCACCCGACGCGAACCCCTGATGGCGCGTCAGCGCGCCAAGAAAGGCAAGGTTGGTTACAGTGCCCGCGACCTCAGTCTGACGCAACGCACGGTGTAACTGTTCCAGCGCAATGTCGCGCGTAGGGCCGTGGACGATGACTTTTGCGATCATTGGGTCATACCAAGGACTGATCGTATCCCCTGCCCGCACACCGCTGTCCGCCCGGCAGAGTGCCGGGAAGTGCAGATGCGTCAACGTTCCTGTCGCAGGCAGAAAGCCTTTGGGCACGTCCTCGGCATACAGCCGCGCCTCGAACGCGTGACCCGAGATAGAAAGGTCACTCTGCTGTTTCGGCAGCGTCTCGCCCGCGGCCACGCGCAACTGCCATTCCACCAGATCAACCCCGGTAATCGCCTCGGTCACAGGATGTTCCACCTGCAAGCGCGTGTTCATCTCCATGAACCAAAACCGATCCGGCCGCAGCCCGTCCGAGGCATCAACGATGAATTCAACCGTACCCGCGCCCTTGTAGCCAATCGCCTCGGCGGCGCGTACACCGGCCTGCCCCATCGCTTCGCGCATTTCAGCCGTCATACCGGGTGCCGGAGCCTCTTCGATCACCTTCTGGTGGCGCCGCTGCAACGAGCAATCGCGTTCGAACAGATGAACCGCATGGGTGCCGTCGCCGAAAACCTGCACCTCGATATGGCGCGGTTTGGAGACGAATTTCTCGACCAGAACGGCGTCGTTGCCAAAGGCCGTGCGCGCCTCGCCTCGCGCACTGTGCAGCGCGTCTGCGAAATCTTCGGCACGTTCAACCAGCCGCATACCCTTTCCGCCGCCACCTGCAACAGCTTTGATGAGAACAGGGTAGCCGATTGTGTCCGCGGCACCGGCCAAATGCTCCGGGTCCTGATTGTCGCCATGATAGCCCGGCACCACAGGCACGCCCGCCTGTTCCATCAAGACTTTGGCAGCATCCTTGAGGCCCATCTTGCGGATCGCATCCGCCGAAGGCCCGATGAAGGTAAGGCCTGCCGCCTCGACCGCATCGACGAAATCGGGGTTCTCGGACAGAAACCCGTATCCCGGATGGATCGCCTGCGCTCCGGTGTCGAGCGCCGCCTGAATGATCGTGTCGCCCTTCAGATAACTCTCCGCCGGGGCCGCACCACCGATATGCACTGTCTCGTCCGCCATCTGCACATGCTTGGCCGAGGCGTCCACATCAGAATAGACCGCAACGCAGGCCACACCCATCTTCTGGGCGGTCTCGATCACCCGACAAGCAATCTCACCCCGGTTGGCAATCAGGATTTTGGTGAACATGACTTACCCCTCAACCGTCAGATCTTCGACCAACCGGAACCGCTCGCAGAGCAGCTCCATCTCGGGCTCGAACCCGCCATTTCGTTTAAAGTACCGGCGGTGATCTTCGCGCCACCCCTCAAGCGTCTCATTCTCGCCTTCGGCCAACGCAAACTCCTCGGTCACATCGCAATAGCGGCAGATCGAAACTTCGACCGTTTCGATGACCAAAGCGGGGCGATCATCCCAATCCAGAGCAATATCGCGCCGTCCCACAACCGGAGTGTCCGCGCTGCCCTCAGGATAGTCTCGCAACGCACCGCAGGTCGCGGTTTTCTTTCCTGCGCGCACCAACGCCAACAACTCGGCGCTCAGCGTTGGGTTGTCTCCAAACTTGAAGGTCTGCGCACCGGGGTAGCGGGATTTCAGTTTTTCCAGATCGACCATTTTACATCCTGAACACGCCAAAGCGTGTCTCCTCGATCGGAGCATTCAACGCCGCACTCAGCGACAAGGCCAACACATCGCGCGATTTGCGCGGGTCGATGATGCCGTCATCCCAAAGCCGCGCCGAGGCATAGAGTGGATGCGATTGCTCTTCGAACATGTCCAAGGTTGGGCGTTTGAATTCGGCCTCTTCCTCGGCCGACCAGGTGCCGCCCTGCCGCTCGATCCCATCGCGCTTGACGGTGGCCAGAACGCCCGCAGCCTGCTCCCCGCCCATCACGGAAATCCGGGAATTCGGCCAGGTCCACAGAAAACGCGGCTGATACGCCCGCCCGGCCATGCCGTAGTTCCCCGCGCCGAACGAGCCTCCCACCAACATTGTGACCTTCGGCACCGAGGTCGTCGCCACCGCCGTCACCATCTTGGCCCCGTGCCGCGCGATGCCCTCGTTCTCGTATTTGCGGCCGACCATAAACCCGGTAATGTTCTGCAGGAACACCAGCGGGATGCGACGCTGAGAACACAGCTCGACAAAATGCGCGCCCTTCTGCGCCGCCTCGGAAAACAGCACGCCGTTATTGGCGATGATCCCAACTGGGCAGCCTTTAACATAAGCAAAGCCGGTTACCAGCGTTTCCCCGAAGCGCGGCTTGAACTCATCGAAGCGCGAGCCATCGACCAGCCGCGCAATCACCTCGCGGATGTCATAGGGCGTGCGCAGATCGGCGGGGACAACACCAAGGATTTCCTCGGGGTCATAGGCCGGGTCCTCGGGGCTGGCCCAATCCACCGTCTGCGGTTTGCGCAGGTTCAGCGAGCCTACGGCGCGGCGCGCCAAAGCCAGTGCATGCGCATCATCCTCGGCCAGATAGTCCGCCACGCCGGACAGACGCGTATGTACGTCACCACCGCCCAGATCCTCGGCGCTGACCACCTCGCCCGTTGCGGCCTTGACCAGAGGCGGACCGGCCAGAAAGATCGTGCCCTGTTCCTTGACGATGATCGTCACATCCGACATCGCGGGCACATAAGCCCCACCCGCCGTACACGACCCCATCACCACGGCGATCTGAGCAATCCCCTTGGCGCTCATCCGAGCCTGATTGTAGAAGATGCGGCCAAAGTGATCGCGGTCGGGGAACACCTCATCCTGATTGGGCAGGTTCGCGCCGCCGCTATCGACCAGATAGATGCAGGGCAGATGGTTTTCCTCGGCAATCTCCTGTGCCCGCAGGTGTTTCTTGACGCTCATTGGATAGTAGGTGCCGCCCTTCACGGTGGCATCGTTGCACACCACCATGACCTCACGCCCCTGCACTCGGCCTATCCCCGCTATCATCCCAGCACAGGGCGCGGCGTCGCCATACATCCCATGCGCCGCCGTTGCGCCGATTTCCAGAAACGGCGACCCCGCGTCCAGCAAATTCGCCACTCGGCGTCTGGGGAGCATCTTGCCCCGGGACACATGCCGCGCGCGGGATTTCTCACCCCCGCCCATGCGAGCCGCTTCGGCAGCAGCTGAGATGTGCGCCAGAGCGTCGAGATGGGCGGTGCGGTTTGCCTTGTAGCCCTCAGAGGTAGGTATGGCTTTGGATACTAGCTTCATTGGTCGTTACCTTCCGGTTTAGATAGCCCAGCCCACCTAGCCAACCTGCGAGCCTCCACCCATCGAAGCCCCGACGCTTTCACGTGACACCTAGTCAGGATGTCACCGTTTTCCCCGCCTGAGGTGCAATCGCTTGCCCCAACCTTTGCGCGTGATCGGGATGGAACGTTTAGGTAGTTCTGGGCTTCCGCCTCATTCACAGCAGGAATCTCATTCGGGAGATCTGCAAGTATTTCATGCGATCGTATTTCTAGGTGCCTGACAAACGCATTCTTGCAAGAAATTCGCGTCTCTAAAGAGGGTGGATAGTAGCAATGCCTAACTCCCCACTCAAAGCACTTGGTATCCATATGCATCTGAGTGATTGGGGCGCCCCTCGACAAAGCCGAACATCCGTCAAGCCATGGAAGAGCATCAATGTATTGGGATTCCGTACTCTGCGCACTCGCTTTTGATGCAAAGCACAAAGTAACTAAAAATAGGCTGACTAGTTTCATACAGCTGTCTCCCCAGCAGCCCGCGCCTTCAATTCCTTCCGGATAACCTTTCCCGTCACCGTCATCGGTAATTCCTCCAGAAACGCCACCTCGCGCGGGTAGGAATACTGCGCCAGACGAGCCTTGACCCACTCCTGCAGCTCTGTGCCCGACGCTTCGGCCCCTGGCTTCAACACCACATAGGCCTTGACGATCTCGGTCCGCAGCTTGTCGGGCTTGCCGACCACGCCCACGGTCGCCACTGCCGGGTGGGTCAGCAGGCAATCCTCGATTTCGGCGGGGCCGATCCGGTATCCGGCCGACGTAATCACGTCATCATCGCGCCCCACGAAGCGCAGATAGTCACCCACCCACACGCCACGGTCGCCGGTGATCAGCCAGTCGCCACGATACTTCTCAGCTGTTGCCTCAGGCCGGTTCCAGTATTCCAAGAGCATCGAGGCCGAGCCGCGCCGGATGGCCACGTCGCCCTCGTCGCTGGTCGGATTGCCAGCCTCGTCGATCACCGCAACCTCATGCCCCGGAACAGGTTTGCCGATACAGCCGGGACGCACCGGGAAATCCTCGGCGCAGGAGGACACGACCATGTTGCATTCGGTCTGCCCATAGAATTCGTTGATCGTCAAACCGAACGCCTGCTGCCCCCAAGACAACATCTCGGCCCCCAGTGGCTCACCGCCCGAGGCGACCGAACGCAGACCGGGAATGGCCTGATCCGCCGCTTTCAACATCCGCAGCGCGGTGGGCGGAAAGAAAACGTTGCGCACCCCGCCGCGCGCGACCACATCGGCGCAGGCCTCGGGCGTGAACTTCTCAAGCCGCGCAGCGACCACCGGAATGCCCAGCGCCAGACCTGGCATCAGCACGTCAAACAGCCCACCGATCCACGCCCAGTCGGCGGGGGTCCACAGGCAATCGCCGTCGCGCAGATGGTTATGGCTGATCGACACGCCGGGCAGATGGCCGGTCAGCACCCGATGCCCGTGCAGCGCGCCCTTGGGGCTGCCAGTGGTGCCCGAGGTATAGATCAGCACCGCCGGATCCTCGGGGCCGGTATCGGCAAAGGGTAGCGTCTGATCCGACGGCGCGATTTGGTCGACACGCAGCGGATCCGCCAACCCACTCAGCAGCGTCTGCCCCTCGGCATCCGTCAGCGCAACTTGCACCCCGGCGTCGCCCGCGCGTGACGCCAGCGCATCGTGTTGGAACAGCTTGAACAAAGGCACCGAGATCGCGCCCAGTTTCCAGATCGCCAGATGCGCCGCCGCACACCAAGACGACTGACTAAGCAATACACCGACCCGATCACCGGGCCTGATCCGTTGTTGCAACACCTGCCCAATGCCATCCGTCATCCGCGCAAGATCCCGGAACGTTATGTCCTTTCGCGCATCGCGTGTCAGATCAACGACTGCAACCTGATCATGCGGCTGCGCCAGACATTGCGCCGCCATATTGAGTCGGTCTGGCACATCCCAGCCACCCACACCCAGCATACCTGGTATGTTTCTAGCGGGACACATGGCTTGAACCTCCTGATTCAAAAATATTTTTCCTCTTCGCGCGCACCCCAACTGTCACAGAAACTTGACACAGATCAGAGTTGGCAGGGGTCGGTTGATGCAAAACCGAAGCATCAAAACATTCAGAGGCCATGACATGACCAAAAAACTCGCCGCTTTGACACTTTCCACTGCGCTTGTGGCGCTTGCTTCTCCTGTTCTTGCTCAGAACCAGGGTGACTGGACCGTTGGTATCGGTGCGGGGTATCTGGAGCCCAAATCCGATAACGGTACGCTGGCCGGGCTGGACGCCGAAGTCGATTCCGACGTCAGCGCAATCTTCACCGTTGAATACTTTGTCCGCGACAATCTGGGCATCGAGCTGCTGGCTGCAACCCCGTTCAGCCATGAAGTCACGCTGGGGGGCAGCGTCGACGCAGGCAGCCTCAAACATCTGCCGCCCACCCTGTCGTTGAACTACCACTTCGACACAGGCACCGCCTGGAAACCCTATGTCGGTGCCGGCATCAACTACACGATCTTCTTTGATGAAAGCTCTGCCTTGGGCGATCTTGAGCTGGACAACTCGGTCGGCCTCGCGTTGCAAGCCGGTCTGGACTACGCCATCACCGAACAAGGTGCCGTACGTCTGAACGTGCGCTGGTTCGACATCGACTCGGACGTGTCGCTTGATGGTGCCGATATCGGCGAAGCCGAGATCGACCCCTGGCTGATTGGCGTTTCCTACGTCCATCGTTTCTGATCCAACACTTCTGCGCCCCGCATCCTGTTGCGGGGCGTTTTTCGTCACGACATCTCACTCATCAACTCGCGGCCAATCAGCATCCTGCGGATTTCGCTGGTGCCTGCACCGATCTCCATCAGCTTCGCATCGCGGAAAATCCGGCTGACGGCAGAATCCGACAGGAACCCGGCCCCGCCCATCGCCTGTACAGCCTGATGCGCCTGTGTCATCGCGGCCTCGGACGCATAGAGGCAACATGCCGCCGCGTCCTGCCGCGTTACATCACCCCGATCACAGGCTTTCGCGACTTCGTAGACATAAGCCCGCGCCGAATTCATGGCCGTATACATATCGGCGATCTTGCCCTGCATCAGCTGGAACGACCCGATAGGTTTGCCGAATTGCTTGCGCTCGGCCAGATAGGGCATGATCTCATCAAGACAGGCAGCCATGATACCGGTGCCGATCCCGGCCAGCACCACGCGTTCATAATCCAGACCCGACATCAAAACCGCGACGCCCTTGCCCTCCTCGCCCAACACGTTTTCGAACGGAACCTCGACATCTTCAAAGATCAGCTCGGCCGTGTTTGACCCACGCATCCCTAGCTTGTCGAAATGCGGGGATGTCGAAAACCCGGTCATCTCTTTCTCGATCAAAAAAGCGGTGATTCCGCGCGATCCCGCCTCCGGGTCGGTTTTGGCATAGACGACCAGAGTATCCGCGTCCGGCCCATTGGTGATCCAGTATTTGCTGCCATTCAGTCGGTAATGGTCGTTGCGTTTTTCGGCGCGCAGCTTCATTGACACAACATCCGATCCGGCTCCGGCCTCGGACATGGCCAGCGCGCCAACATGTTCACCCGAGACAAGTCGCGGCAGGTATTTTGCTTTCTGTTCGTCCGTCCCATTCAGCTTGATCTGGTTGACGCATAGATTTGAATGCGCCCCATATGACAACGAAACCGAGGCCGAAGCCCGCGCCACCTCTTCAACTGCGACGGTATGGGCCAGATAGGACATCCCCGCTCCGCCATATTCCTCGGGTACGGTAATACCCAACATCCCCAGATCACCCATCTCGCGCCATAAGTCATTGGGAAAGGCGTTGGATTTGTCGACCTCGGCAGCCTTCGGTTTGACCCGCTCCTGCGCCCAGCGATGAACCATCTCCCGCAGGGCATTCACATCTTCACCCAGATCGAACTGCATTGTGGCCGTGAACATCCCCGACTTCCTCCAACTGGATTAATGAACACTCGTTCAAATAATTTGACACGGACAAGCGCGGACGTCAAGAACCTGGCGCAATCACTCAAAAAAACCTCGGATTCAGAGTATCTTCACGATTTCAACACATTGTCGTCCCGACGCTGAGCCAATAGGGTCTCGCCGACATGCGTTGAGTCGAAAATCATTTAGAAAGCAGATCCCATGGCCCCGACGAATGTGATTATTAACGGAGATTTCAGCAGCGGCCGCTCGAACTGGTCGGGCACCGACGTGGAAATCAACCCTGAGTTTGCCTTCCTTGGAAATGGTTCAAGGAATCTGGTTTCAGAATTGGATGGCCGCTCGGGTTTCACCACCGTTTTGGAACAGACGTTTACGCTGGACGATGCGCATTCGGGTATTTTGGAATTCGATACAGCATTGCGCACAGCCTCGCTGGGTAACGCGGGCACCGATGGGTTCACGGTCGAAATCGTGGACAGCGACGGCGTCGTGATTTCAACCATGACCGTTCTGCCAACTGAGGCCAGCTTCACAACAATCATCATAGACGTCGATTTCCCCGAGGCGGGTGACTACACGCTGCGATTCACCGAAATCGGCGTAGATGACAGCCTTGGCGCGATTGTCGACAACATCTCGCTTCTGATCTGTTTCTGTCAGGGAACGCTGATCGACACAGAACATGGCGAAATCCCCGTCGAACAGTTGAAGGCCGGCGATCTGGTGATGACGCAATCGGGGGCCAAAGCTTTGAAATGGGTCGGGCGGCGACATGCTTCCAAGGCCGAGATGACGGCTGAACCCAAGCTGCTTCCGATCCGCATTGCCAAAGGTGCGCTTGGACAAGGGATGCCGCATACGGATTTGTTGGTGTCACGACAGCACCGGATGCAGGCCTCGTCGCCCGTGGCAGAACGTATGTTTGGCGCGCGCGAGGTTCTGATCTCAGCCATTCGGCTGACCGCCCTGCCAGAGGTAGAAGTCGAGGCGCAGGCGTGTGCGACGACTTATTTCCATCTGCTTTTCGATGACCATGAAATTGTATTTGCGAACGGTGCCCCCAGTGAAAGCATGTTGCTGTCGCCGATGTCTCTGTCAGCCCTATCTGCCGAGGCGTTGGAGGAGCTCCACCTGCTGTTCCCGGGCCTGACAGCCGTCACCCCGTCAACCTCGCAGCAGACCATCCCGCAGATCAAACAGCAAAAACGGTTTGTCGAGCGTCTGGGTAAAAACAACAAACACCCGCTGGACCAGCGCGCGCATTAGCGCTGGTCAGGATTGATAGACCGCGCCAACCTCGGCCCGGATGATCCGCGCAATAAGGTGGCAATCTTCCAGCGAGAATGTCAGCGGCACCCGCATATCCATGATCCCCGCCAGCACCCGGTCACTGGCAGGCAAAGGCGCACTATCCGCATAGCGCCAACTGTCGTATCGCGAGGTAAAACCAGTGGGCTCGGCCCCACCGAACCACTTCAACTCGACCCCACGCGCAGCACAGCGGTGGATCACCTCGGCGATACGCTCGGGCGACCAATCCAGCAAGAGGAATTGAATGGATGAGCCCACATAGGTCTCACCTTCGGGCCGTTCGACAATAGTTAGGCCGGGCGTGTCGCGCAGACCATCTTCGATCTCACCATAGCGTTCGTTCCAGCGCGAAACCTGCTGGTCCAGATCCCGCAGTTGAGGCCGCAGGATCGCCGCCCGCAGGTTATCCATCCTGCCCGAGACATTGGGGGTGTTATATTTGATCCGCTCAAACACCTCTGGCCCCGGTGCGGCCAGATGACGTTCGTACAGCATATACGAGCCCGACAACATCGTCGCCTTCGCTGCAAGTTCCTCATCATCGGTGACCAGCAAGCCGCCCTCACCCGAGTTCACATGCTTGTAGGTCTGGCAGGAATAACACCCAATGGCCCCCTGCCGCCCCGACAATTGCCCGCGCCACGCTGCCCCCATCGTATGGGCGCAGTCCTCGATCACGATCACTCCTGCGGCGTCGCACATCTGCATCAGCCGGTCCATGTCGCACAGATGCCCGCGCATATGGCTGAGCATCAGCACTCGCGCCTGATCCAGCTTGGCTTCAAGATCGTCCAGATCAACCACCAACCCTTCGGTCACGCCCACGAACACAGGCCTCGCCCCGACCGAGGCGATTGATCCCGGCACCGGCGCCAGCGTGAAAGCATTGGTCAGCACCGGATCACCCGGCTGCACGCCGACTGCGCGCAGGGCGGTGGCCAGCGCATATCCGCCCGAGGATACCGCCAGACAGTATTTCGCCCCCATCTGCGCCGCGAATTCCTGCTCCAGCAGCGCGGTTTCGCCCAGTTCTCCGGGCACCACGTTATATCGGTGCAACCGCCCATGGCGCAGTACAGCGAGCGCGGCCTCGACCGCCTCTTCGGGGATGGGTTCCTGCTGGGTGAAGCTGCCAGTGAATATCTCGGTCATGGCTCTGTTCTGGTCCTCACGCCCGCTTGGGTCAAGAGACTAAGCCGCCGCACCGATCAACCCCTCGACCACGCGGGGCAGATCATCGAAATGATGCAGCAACGCCTCGGGCTCCAGCGCGGCCATGTCGTCACCAGACGGGCCGAATGTGACCAGAACCGACGGCACACCCGCCGCCTTTGCCGTGTTCCGGTCGGTATCGGAGTCGCCGATCAGAACACACAGGTCGGGATGACCACCTGCCCGCCGCGCAGCCTCGCGCAGCGGTTCGGGGTCGGGTTTGCGCACGGGCAACGTATCCGCCCCGACCAGAGCGGCGAACTGATCCCGCACTCCCATCTGTGACAGCAACTGATGCGCCAGCGCCTCGGGCTTGTTGGTGCAGATGCCCACGCCGTAACCGGCCGCTTTCAGCGCCTCAACCGCGTCCAACGCGCCGGGATAGAAGGTGGTATGGGTGTCGATGGCCTGCGCGTAGGCCTCCAGCAACATCGGGTAATAGTCCGAAATGGTCTGCTCTTCGAATGCTCCAACGCGCTTTAACCCGTGGGTCAACATCATCCGGCCACCCCGCAGCGCGACGCCCGCGTCCTGCCCGTGGATCAGCACGTCGCCATGGCCCATATGACGAAAACAATGGTTCGCGGCCTCTAGCAGATCGCCGGATGTATCCGCCAAAGTTCCATCCAGATCGAAGATTACGGTACGCATAAAGCCTCCTGCCTCGGCGGGTTTTCGCCACGTCGTGTTGCAAACGGCAATCTAGTTTGATGCCCGAACCGCTTGCGCCTTTGCCCCCAGCGGATAAAACGGTCGCCAACAAAACACAAAGAGAAAACGAATTCATGAGCACCGCCCTTGTCATCCTCGCCGCCGGAAAAGGCACCCGGATGAATTCGGATATCCCCAAAGTTCTGCATCCCATCGCGCAAACCCCGATGCTGGTCCATGCCATGCGCGCAGGGGCCGTGCTGTCGCCCGAGCGCACCGTGATCGTCACCGGCCATGGGTCCGAGGCCGTTGCCAAGGTCGCCACAGCCGAGGATGAGGCCGCGCAGATCGCCGAGCAGGAAGAGCAGTTGGGCACCGCCCATGCCGTCGCCCAGGCCCGCCCCGCGCTGGAGGGGTTCGAAGGCGACGTGGTTATCCTTTACGGTGACACGCCGTTTCTGCAGCCCGACACGCTGGAACGCATGATCGAGGCACGCGCACAGAATGATTTGGTCATTCTGGGGTTCGAGGCCGCCGATCCCGCCCGCTATGGCCGTCTGGTCATGCACGGAGACACGCTGGAACGGATCGTAGAATACAAGGACGCCTCGGATGAGGAACGCGCGATAAGTTTCTGTAACTCTGGGCTTTTGGCCTGTGACGCACTAACCTTGCTCTCGTTGATCGACGCGGTAGGCAATGACAACGCGTCCGAGGAATACTACCTGACTGACGTGGTCGAGATCGCCCGCAGCCGGGATCTGAAAGTCACCGCTGTTGCCTGTGACGAGGCGCAGACGCTAGGCGTCAACTCGCGTGCTGATCTGGCCGCTGCTGATGCGGTATTCCAGGCTCGCGCCCGCGCAGACCTGCTGGATCTGGGCGTAACCTTGATGGCTCCGGAAACCGTCTATCTGGCCGCCGATACGATCATCGGAAGGGACACGGTGATCGAGCCCAACGTGGTCTTTGGCCCCGGTGTCACCGTCGAAAGTGGCGCGACGATCCGGGCGTTTTCGCATCTGGAAGGCTGCCATGTCAGCCGCGGAGCTATCGTCGGCCCCTATGCCCGCCTGCGCCCCGGCACTGAACTGGCCGAGAACACGCGCATCGGGAATTTCGTCGAAATCAAGAATGCCGAGGTCGCCGAAGGGGCTAAGGTCAACCACCTCAGCTATATCGGGGATGCCTCTGTTGGTGCGGCAACAAATATCGGAGCGGGTACGATCACCTGCAACTATGACGGGGTGATGAAGCACAAGACCACGATTGGTGAGAATGTGTTCATCGGATCAAACACCATGCTGGTTGCCCCCGTGACCTTGGGTGACGGCGCGATGACGGCGACCGGCACGGTGGTCACGCGCGACGTCGAGCCCGACGCTCTGGCTGTAGCACGGGCCAAGCAGGACAACAAACCCGGCTATGCGCGCAAACTTTTTGACATGCTCAAGGCGAAAAAGGCTCGCCGCGATAAAGGAGCCTGACCCATGTGTGGTATCGTAGGCGTTTTGGGCGAACACGAGGTTGCCCCCATTCTGGTCGAGGCGCTGAAGCGTCTTGAATATCGCGGCTATGACAGCGCCGGGATTGCGACCGTGAACAACGGCGCGTTAGGACGCAGACGGGCCGTAGGCAAGCTGGTGAACCTTAGCGATTTGCTGGTACATGACCCCCTGCCCGGGAAGTCGGGTATCGGCCATACCCGCTGGGCCACACACGGCGTACCCTCGGTGACCAATGCGCACCCGCATCAGGCGGGCCCCGTGGCCGTGGTGCATAACGGGATCGTCGAGAACTACCGCGAGCTGCGCGCCGAATTGGCCGAGCATGGGGTGGGTTTCGTAACCGAAACTGACACCGAAACCGTCGCCCTCATGGCCGAGCATTTCCTGAATACGGGCCTGTCGCCGGTTGACGCCGCATTCAAAACCATCGACCGGCTTGAGGGTGCTTTTGCGCTAGCGTTCCTTTTCGACGGTCAGGACGATTTGATCGTGGCGGCGCGCAAGGGCTCTCCGCTGGCCGTCGGTCACGGGGATGGCGAGATGTACGTAGGCTCAGATGCCATCGCACTGGCCCCGCTAACCGACCGCATCACCTATCTAGAAGAGGGTGACCGCGCGGTGCTGACCCGCACCTCGCTGGAGATCCGCAACGAAACCGGTGAGTTGGTCAATCGGGAAGTCCGCCAGATCAAGATCAACCAGTCCCGCGCCGACAAGGGCGGCCATAAGCATTTCATGGCCAAGGAAATCGCCGAACAACCCGTTGTCGTGGCCGAGGCGATCCGGTCCTATCTGCGCACGGGCGGGGACGAGATCACCCTGCCCGGCGATCTGGACTTCACCAAGCTGGACCGTCTGACCATGGTCGCCTGCGGCACCGCTTTCTACGCCTGTCTGACCGCGAAATACTGGTTCGAGCAACTGGCCAAGATCCCCGTCGAGGTCGATATCGCCAGCGAGTTCCGTTATCGCGAACCGCCCATTCCCGGTCGCACAGCAGCCTTGTTCGTCAGCCAGTCGGGCGAGACAGCCGACACGCTGGCCGCGCTGCGCTATTGCGAGGGCAAAGCCGACAAGATCGTCTCGGTGGTCAATGTTCCCGAAAGTTCAATCGCGCGGGAAAGCGACATCGCGCTGCCCATCCACGCTGGGGTCGAGATCGGCGTGGCATCGACCAAAGCCTTCACCTGCCAGCTCAGCGTGCTGCTGATGCTGGCGCTGAAAGCGGCCGCTGATCGCGGCACTCTGACGCCCAAGCAACTGGCTGATCACGCCGCCGCCTTGCGTGGCCTGCCATCAGTGCTGAACACAGCGCTGGAGCAAAACGATGCCATCCGCGCCGCTGCCCAACGTCTGTCCGAGGCGCGCGACGTTCTGTTTCTGGGTCGCGGCCTCATGTTCCCACTGGCAATGGAAGGCGCGCTTAAACTAAAAGAAATCAGCTATATACACGCCGAAGGTTACGCATCGGGTGAGCTGAAACATGGGCCCATCGCCTTGATCGACAAGCATATGCCCGTGGTGGTAATGGCCCCGCGCGATGCGATTTTCGACAAGACGGTGTCGAACATGCAAGAGGTGATGGCACGTAAAGGCAAGGTGATCCTCGTTTCCGACGATGACGGCATCGCCGAGGCCAAGGACGGGGTTCAAAGCACTATTCGCATGCCCCATATCCATCCCAGCCTTGCACCGATCCTCTATTCGGTTCCGGCGCAGTTGCTGGCCTATCACACGGCGGTCGCAAAGGGCACCGATGTGGATCAGCCGCGCAATCTGGCGAAATCCGTCACGGTCGAATGATGCAAGCCGCCGTCTATATGGACCAGATCAAGGCGCACGCGGATGCCGAGCGCGCTCAGCAGGCCGCCGCCTATCACAAGGTGGACCGCGCTTATCTGGGAGTGCCCAATCCGGTTCTGAATGATCTGACCAAAAGCTGGCGGCAAGAGCTGGATGTGTCGGACCGCGTCGCTCTGTCAGATGCGCTTTGGCAGACGAATATTCACGAGGCGCGCATCGCCTCCGCCAAGCTGCTGACGCAGGCACGCATCCGGCCAGATGAAGCGGCATGGGATCTGCTGCAAAGCTGGCTGCCCGATTTCGACGCCTGGGCCGTTGCCGACCACGCCTGTATGGCAATGCAGAAACGCCTGTCCGCCGATCCTGCGCGGTTGGATCAGGTCGAACGCTGGACGACATCCGAGCACATGTGGACCCGTCGCGCGGCTTTGGTCGCTACCCTGCCTTGGACCAAACATAACCATCCCAAACCAGACGACCTGAAACACCGGGATCGGATTCTGGGCTGGGCTGCGGGCTATGTGCCTGACCGTGATTGGTTCATCCAGAAATCTATCGCGTGGTGGCTGCGCGAATTGTCCAAGCACGACGCACCGCGCGTCATCGCCTTTTTGCAAACGCATGGCCTGGCGATGAAACCCTTTGCCCGCCGCGAAGCAGGCAAGTACCTGAAAGATCAGTTGGAGTAGACTTCTAGCTCGACCAGTTCATCAAAGGGCAACAACAGCTCTCGCATCGCGTCCAGCGACAGGCGGCTCCCCCCGCCTTCGGGCCCCGGTGCGGGAACCAGCGTGATATAAGCCTGCGCGCCAGTACGGGGTACAAGCACCCGCCCGGTAAATTCCGTCTCGACCAGAGGTGTCTGCATCCAGCGCCCCGGCGTCGTCGGATCGCCCAAGCTGGCAATCGTGGTCTTGGCCCCAATCCAACCGGCAGCGGTTGCTGGGGCCGGTTCGGGTTCGGCAACCTCTTCAACCACAGCCTCTTCGGGCTCGGGTGCGGCAGCCGGTTCACCCCGGTTGAACACTCGATCCGTGGTCGATCGGACTGCATCGCACCCCGCGACCAGAATACAGCATAGCAAAAGCGCATATCTCATGCCCAAACCCTACTGCCGTGCGCGCATCTGTACCAGCGCAAAGCACAGTTCGCCCTTGTCGCAGGGCGGGTGGCGCTTTACCTATGTCGCATGACTGCTCCACTTATCGACCCGTTCGCTCGCGCCATCACCTATCTCCGCGTCTCCGTCACGGACCGCTGCGATTTCCGCTGTGTCTACTGCATGTCCGAGGACATGAAGTTCCTGCCCAAAAAGGACCTGCTGACGCTGGAAGAGCTGGACCGCATGTGTTCGACCTTTGTGAACATGGGCGTAGAAAAGTTACGGATCACCGGGGGCGAGCCGTTGGTACGCCGCAATATCATGACGTTTTTTAACGCCATGACCCGGCATCTGGACAGCGGCGCGTTGAAAGAGCTGACGCTGACCACCAACGGATCACAACTGCATCGCTTTGCCGATGACCTCTACGCCGCTGGCGTACGGCGGGTGAATATCTCGCTGGATACGCTGGACGAGGACAAATTCGCTCAGATCACCCGCTGGGGACGTCTCAAGCAAGTTCTGAACGGAATTGATGCGGCGCAAAAGGCCGGGTTGCGGATCAAAATCAATGCGGTTGCGTTGAAAGGCTTCAACGAAGAAGAGCTCCCCACGATCACAAAATGGTGTGCCGAACGCGACATGGACCTGACCTGGATCGAAGTGATGCCCATGGGGGATATCGGCAACGAAGACCGGTTGGACCAATACTGGTCACTGAAAGATGTGCGCAAGGAATACGAAAACCACTACACAGTGTCCGACCTGGCCGAACGCACCGGTGGACCCGCGCGCTATGTCCGTCTGGAAGAGACAGGCCAAAAGATCGGCTTCATCACGCCACTGTCGCACAATTTCTGCGAAAGCTGCAATCGCGTGCGCCTGACCTGCACCGGTGAGCTGTATATGTGCCTCGGGCAAGAGGATATGGCAGACCTGCGCGGTGCGCTGCGCGACCATCCCGACACCGAGCAACCGCTGGAAGAGGCGATCCGAGCCGCAATCGACCTCAAGCCCAGGGGGCATGATTTCGACTATTCCCGCCAGTCGGTGGATGGCAAAATGAGCCGCCACATGAGCCACACAGGCGGCTGACATGGCCGCCCCTTCTGGCCGACCGACGCTGCTTTACCATTTGTATTGCGGCCTGACTGCTGTGGCGGCCCCTTTCGTATGGCGCGCGGTGCGCAAGAAACTTCTGGCGGCAGAAGTCCCAACCCTGCGCCAACATGAGCGACTGGGTCACGCCAGCCAACCGCGCCCCAAAGGCCAACTCATCTGGTTTCACGCCGCCAGTGTGGGCGAGACTCTGTCGGTCATCACTCTGATCAAACGTCTGGGCGAAAGGCTGCCAGATGCCAGCTTCCTGATCACCTCAGGAACACCCACATCGGCGGCGCTCATCGAAAAGCGTATGCCGCCCCGGACGCGCCATCAATACCCGCCCTTGGACGCAGCTGGCCCGGTCCGGCGCTTTCTGAACCACTGGCGACCCGATGCTGCCATCTTTGTCGAAAGCGAAATCTGGCCGCGGCTTATCACCGAAACCCACAATCGCGACACACCTCTGGCGCTGCTGAATGCACGACTTTCAGATCGATCGGTTGAGGGGTGGAAAAAACGGCCCCAAACAGCGCGTTTCCTTCTGGACCAATTCACCCTTTTCCTGACCCAAAACGACAAAACCGCCCGTAACCTGATTGCCATGGGTGCCCCAGAAACCCGCGTGAAACCGGGCACGAACCTCAAAGCGATGTCCGACCCGCTACCGGTGGACCGCACCACACTTGAGGAAATTCGAACCCAAATCAGTGACCGCCCCATCTGGATCGCCAGTTCGACCCACGCCGGAGAAGAGGAAACCGTACTGTCGGCCCATGCCGAACTGCTGAACCGCTGGCCCGACCTGCTGCTCTTCTTGATCCCTCGCCACCCCGAGCGTCGAGGCGACGTCGCCGCGCTGATCCAACAGTCTCACCTAACGGCAGCCTTCCGCTCTGCGTCGCAACCCATTGCGCAGGATGCACAAATCTATGTCGCCGACACGCTGGGTGAAACCGGCACCTGGTATGCGCTCTGCCCTATTGTGTTCCTCGGCGGGTCCCTCAGGGAAATCGGTGGCCATAATCCGTTCGAACCTGCCCAAGCTGGCGCAGCCGTGATCACCGGTCCCGGCTATTTCAACTTCGCCGAGACCTTCGCCCCTCTGATCGAAACAGGTGGCGCAACCGAGGTACGAACAGCACCAGAGTTAACGAAGGCTGTGACCCAATGGCTGTCTGATCCAACCAAACTGAACGCAGCCCGCGAAGCTGCGAAAACCTGCGTAAACTCTCAAAAAAACGCACTGGACGACATCGTCGAAACACTTTGCGCCCAGCTTAACCTGAAACGTCAGGATCCCACTTCATCTGGCTAAAAATATCCCGGGGGCGTGGGGCCAGAGCCC